>CASEJD010000075.1 GCA_949288145.1 uncultured Coriobacteriia bacterium | reverse complement strand
CTGCGCTCGCCGACGTGCGCGAAGCGTGCGCCGAGGCGTCGCGCGACGTGCAGCGGCAGCTTGACGGCGACCGTGCGGCGGGCACGCTCTCGCGCGAAGCGTACGAAGTCCGCTCGCGCGCGATCGCGTTCTTCGACGAGATCGCTGGGCGCGTGGAGCCGGCGTCCTTCGACGACGCGCGCGCTCTGTTCGGCGAGCGCGTGGACGAGCTGGACGGCCTGATCTCCACGGCGTCCGCGAGCCTGGACAACGCGCTCGCGTTCGTTGAGGATGCGTACGGCGAGGGCCAGGAGATGCTGCTCGTGATCACCGACCTGAGCGTGAGCCGCTACGGCATGGCGTTCATCAACCAGCACGGCTGCGAGCGTTATTTCAAGCACAACGAGAACCTGCTGTTCTACGAGCGCGGCAAGGACATTGTCGACCGTATCGAGCGCATGGGCCTGGACGAGGAGTAAGCGCACAGCGAACAGGGGCCGCGGCCATCGAGCCGCGGCCCTTTTGCATGGTCGGCAACAGAGGGGAAGGGATGCCGAATGGGCGGTGTCGAGACGACGGAGCTTCGGGAGCATTACGCGCGCATGGAGCGCGAAGGCGGGTACGTGAGTACTTGCCGCATGTGGCTACCCGACGACCTGGCGGACAAGCGCGTGATCGACGTGGGGTGCCGGCGCGGCAAGGGCGTCTACGAGATCTCCGAGCGCGTGGGCGCTGCGGGCTTCGTGCTCGGCGTGGACTGGAGCGCCGTGTTCTTGGATGCCGCGCGAGCCGGCGAGCGCCATGCGCTCGACAAGAGCGGGCTTGTGGAGTCGAACATGGCGTTCGCCTTGGGATATCCCGAGGAGATCGACCAGGTGGCGGGCACGGGTTCGTTCGACGTGGCCATCGCGAACAGCGTGCTGAACCTAGCGTTCGACCGTACGGTAGCCTATGCCGCTCTGGCGCGCACGCTGCGACCTGGCGGGCTGTTCCACTATGCGGCTGTGGTATCGGAGCGGGGGCCGGGCGAGCGAGCGCTCGCGGAGGCGTGCGCCGTGGGCGACGTGCGCGCGGCCGCGCAGACTGAGGAGCGCTTGCTCGCGGAGCTGCGTGACGCCGGGTTCGAGCGCTGCGAGGTCGTCGAGCGCGACGAGCCGTTCGAGGACATGCCTGGAGTGTGCCAGATCGTGGTGGCAGCGCGCGTGCCGACTGGGACACGATAGGCGGGGGTGACGGTTGACGTAGCGGGCGCGATGGCACATGAAGAAGGCGGCTCCTTCCTGTCGAAAGGGGCAGCCTTCCTGTTGTGCTAGCGAGCTCGCAGTTCCCAGAATGCTACAGCGGAGGCGGCTGCCACGTTCAGCGAGTCCACGCCGTGCTGCATGGGGATGAGCACCGTGTAGTCGCACTGCGCGATGGTCTCGGCGGCCAGCCCGTCGCCTTCCGTGCCGAGCACGAGCGCGAGCTTCTCCTCAGCCTTGAGCTGCGGGTCGTCGAGCGTGACGGAGTCGTGCGAGAGCGCGAGCGCCGCCGCCTTGAACCCAAGGCGGTGCAGCAGGTCGAGGCCCGCGCCCGGCCAGTCCTCCTTCGTCGCGCCGATGCGCGTCCACGGCACCTGGAAGACGGTGCCCATGGACACGCGCACGCAGCGGCGGTAGAGCGGGTCGCAGCATGTGGGCGTGACGAGGACGGCGTCCACGCCGAGCGCCGCCGCCGAGCGGAAGATAGCGCCCACGTTCGTGAAGTTCGTGATGTCCTCGAGCACTGCCACGCGCCGCGCTCCGGCGAGCACGTCTTCCACCGCTGGCAGCGGCGGACGGCGGAATGCCGCGAGCGCGCCGCGTGTGAGCTCGAAGCCAGTGAGCTTCTTGAGCTCATCATGCGGCAGCACGTAGACGGGCAGGTCGGTTCCTTGCTCGGCGGACGCGCGTTCCACGAGCGGGCGCATAGGCTCGATCCACTTTTGGTCCATAAGGAACGAGAGCGGTTGCATGCCGCCATCGAGGGCGCGCTCGATCACCTTTGACGACTCCGCGATGAAGATGCCCTTCTCGGGCTCGAGCCGGCTGCGCAGCTGCGCCTCCGTCAGGCGCGCGTAGGCGTCGAGCTGCGGGTCGTCGATGGTCTCCAGATTGATGATCATGCCTTGTCCGCCTTGCCAGCGTCCGCCTCCGCGGCGCGCTCTTTCGCCGCCTTGAGCGCGCTCTGCGCCATGGCGGTGGTCGCCTCCTCGATGCCGCGCAGCTCGGCGCGCATCTCCGCCACGGTGTCCGGCATGTCCTCCAGACCGTCCTCGCACAGCTCGTCGCAGGTCATGACGAACGCCCCGACGCACTCCATGTCGGCGATGTTCGCCGCCTGCGCCTCGGGAGAGCGCGACGACGTGCAGTCCTCCACGACGGCCACGTTGTAGTTGAGCGAGAGCGCGTCGTAGCACGTGGCGCGCACGCAGTTCGGCGTGGTGGTGCCGGCGAGCACCACCGTCTCCACCTTGAGCGCGCGCAAGAGCGCGTCAAGGCCGGTGTCAAAGAACGCCGAGAAGCGCGGCTTCGTGATGATGTGGTCGCCCGGTTGCGGCTTGAGCGCTTCGGGCGCCTCCAGGCTGTCGGGCCACGCGTCAGAGAGCGGGCGCCCGCCGTCGAGCCACGTTTGGAAGCGGCAGGGCTCGACGTCCGAGCCGTTGGCGTTGTAGCGGCGCTGCACGTGGATGACGTGCATGCCCTGTTCGCGCGCTGCCTTCAGCGCGCGGGCGCAGGCGTCCACCGTGGCGGCGGCGCCCGCAATGCACAGGGGAGATTCCTCCTCGATGAACCCGTTCTGCATGTCGATCAGGATGAACGCGGCGGTTTCCGGTGCGATCATGAAGCCTCCTTTTCACTGTCCTCGAAAGGGTAGCACGATATACTTTGGGCGAAACAAGCAACTTGAGAGCGCTCGCTGCCGCTTCGCGCGAGGGCATGGGCCTCAGGTTCGACGTTCCGCTGTTCGGGTTCTCGAATCGTCCCGATTCAAGAACCCTCATGCGCTGCACTGCTTCATGCTTTTTACGGCGCGCTTCGCGCGCTTCAGGAGTGGTGTTCAGACTCACCTTCAGCCCATGCCCTCGCGCGAAGCGGCACGGTGGGCGGTTGTTCGCTGGCGCAAGCTGGGAAAGGGGATGACACGTGGTTTCTACCTGGCGTGATATTGAGGTGCGGGAGCATCCGGCGTTCGATGAGTTCGTGAAGACGATCGCGTGCTTGCGGGCGCCGGACGGGTGCCCGTGGGATCGCGAGCAGACGCACGCGAGCATCGCGCGCAACATGGTGGAGGAGGCTTACGAGGCCGTGGACACCATCGAGTCGGGCGACGTGGCGCATTTGCGCGAGGAGTTGGGCGACGTGCTCATGCAGGTGGTCTTGCATGCGCAGATCGCCGCCGAGGCGGGGGAGTTCACCATTGACGACGTGTGCCGCGACGTGAACGAGAAGATCGTGCGGCGCCATCCGCACGTGTTCGGGGAGGCCGCGGCGGGTGACTCGTCCGAGGTGCTGGAGCTGTGGGACCAGGTGAAGCTGGCCGAGAAGGGGGAGGCGGACTCCGCGGCAGACGAGGCGGGCAAGCAGCGCGAAAGCCTGCTCGATGGCGTGCCGAAGGCGTTCCCGTCGCTTCTGCAGGCGCAGAAGATCTCGAAGAAGGCCGTGTCCGTCGGGTTCGAGTGGAATTCGCTCGACGACGTGTGGGCACAGGTTGACGAAGAGGTCGCGGAGCTGAAAGAGGCGTTCGCCCGCGCGCCGAAGAACGCGAAGGGCAAGGCCGCCAACGACGCCGACGTGGAGCTTGAGATGGGCGACGTGCTGTTCTCGCTCGTGAACGTGGCGCGCAAGATGGGCATCGACGCGGAGTCGGCCTTGCGCGCCACGTGCAACAAGTTCCGCTCTCGCTGGTCGTTCATGGAGGGCGCCGCGTGGGCACAAGGCGTGCGCCTGGAGGACTTGTCCCAGCCGGAGCTCGAGGAGCTGTGGCGCCAGGCGAAGGCGGCGGAGCGCGTGTAGGCGGCTTGCCGTACCGAACGCGGCGAACGGGGTCAGCCTGGCATGACGGCCGTGTGCGAGTCCGGTGTGGAAGGCGCATCAGGGCGCGAAAAAGGGCAGGAGGTGCGGTAGCGCTTCCTGCCCTTTGTGCTTTTCCGGACTCGCCAGACTGCTTAGTGCTTGTCCTCGGTGATGTCGATGTTCGCCGGGACGAGGCGCCAGACGATCGCCGCCATGGCGAGCACGAGGGCGCCGCCAGCGAAGGCCGTGGTCACGAGCGAGTTCGAGAACGCCACGCTGCCTTCCGCGATAAGCTCCATCACGCCGGTCTGGGCTGCGATGTCCGCCGCCGCGCCAAAGGACTCCTGCGCCGCGGTGATGGAGGCGGCGTCAAGCCCCGATGCCGCCAGCGCTGCCGGGTCGAGGCCGACGCGGTAGACGACGGAGGCGAGGCTGCCCAGGATGGCCACGCCGAGCACGTTGCCCAGGTCGTAGGAGATCTCTTCGAAAGCGGCGGCGCTCGACGCCTTCTCGGGCGGCGTCTCGCACTGCAGGACCGAGGAGGCGATGGCGAGCGATCCCACGCCAAAGCCGGTCAGGCAGCCCGATACCATGATGGGTGGGTAGGTGAGGTCGTTGCGGAACACTACGAGGACCATCATGCCGATGGCCGTGATGACCAGGCCGCCGACGATGGTGCGACGTGCGCCAATGCGCAGGGCGATGGCAGGCGCCACCATGCCGGCGAAGATGCTCGCGACCGCCATGGGGACAAGGCGCATGCCCGCCTCGAGCGGGGTGTAGCCGTGCACGAGCTGGAGCCATTGCGCTAGCAGGAACAGGAGCGCGGCCATGGCGAACATGGAGCCCAGCGCGGCGAGGATGCCCGCCGTGAACGGCTTGCTGCGGAACAGCGACACGTCGAGCAGCGGACTCTTCGAGCGCAGGCAGCGCAGCACGAAGAGCGCCATGAGCGCGATGCCCGCGCACAGGGCACCCAAGCCGAGCGCGTCGAAGGCCATGACGGCGGCAAGGTGCTTGATGCCCCACATGAGCGAGACCATGCCCACGAGCGCGATGAGCGCCGCCAGGACGTCCCACGAGCCAGGGTTCTTCACGCGGATTTCCGGCAGGACGATGATGCCCAGGACGATGCCGATGGCCATGAGCGGGATGTTCACCACGAACGCGGCGTGCCAGCTGAAGTGCTCGAGCAAAAAACCGCCGATCAGCGGGCCGGCGGCCATGCCCAGGCCCGAGATGGACGACCACGCCGCCAAGGCGAAGGCGCGTTCGCGCGCGTTAGAGAAGATGTTTCGCACCATGGAGATGGTGGCGGGCATGATCATGGCGCCGCCCACGCCGAGCAGCGCGCGGATGGCGATGACCGCCTCGGGCGACTGCGCGCCGATGATGAAGGCGGACGCGATACCGAACACCGCGAAGCCGGAGAGCAGCATGCGCTTGCGTCCCCAGCGATCCGACAGCGAGCTTGACGCCACGAGCAGGCCTGCCAGCACGAGCGAGTACGAGTCCACAATCCAGAGCTGCTGGTCGGAGGTGGGCTGAAGCTCGGCGGTGAGGCTTGGCAGCGCGATGTTGAGCACCGTCATGTCGATGGCGACGACGAACTCGCCGAACAGGACGGCGAACAGGCACACCCAGCGGCGCGCTTTCGATAGGTTGTTGGGCTTCATGACGATCTGCTCGTGCATGGGGCACCTCTTTCAGGGCAAAATCGGCTTGACGGTCGGGTGACCGTTCGTTCGTTCGTTCGTTGTGAGTGGGTGGGTCGATGCAGGTATGTCCGTTTGGGACGCTAGCCGGCGGTCGGCGTCGTACCCATGATCGCGTGCACGGCGAACCGCACATGGTCGGGGTCTGCCGGGTTGTCGAGCAGGCATGCGTCCATGGTGAGGCCGTCCAGGTAGATGACGAAGGCGCGCGCTTGCGTCTCGTCCATGAACGGCAGGCACTGCGCAACCGCGAAATCGCACGCGTCCCGGTACAGCTGGCGGATGGCGGGATCATGGACGGCTGCCGCCACGAACGCGGCGTCGGCGTTGACCTGCTTCGTGTCCGCCAAGTACGCGACGAGCTCGTCAGCGAACGCGTCTGCCGTGCCCCCTTGCTCGCGAATACGGCGGAACATGCCCTCGTAGTCCTCTTCGACTTGCTGGGCGAGCACGGCAAGGCCTGCGCGGCGCAGTCCGTCGATGCTCGAGAAGTACTGGGTCGTGGACCCCAGGGGGACGCCCGCGTGCTCCGCGACGCGGCGATGGGTGAGCTTCTTCGTTCCCTCGAGCGCGATGAGCTCGGCGGCTGCGAGCTCGATTGCCTTCTTGCGGCCGGCTGGGTCGCGCGGCGCGCGCTTGCGTTCCTCGGTCATGGTGCTCCGTTCCGGTTAATGTACATATGTACAGGATTTATTGCGACCTATAATACTGTACATTTGTACAGAAAGGCAGCGTCTTCACAAAGGGAGCACAGGGCGTGCGGCAAAGGGGAACGCTTATGTAACGAGGGTGGGGAGTTTTCGCGAGCGATGCTGGCCTTTGCTATCATCGAAGCGCGACGGCCGCGTTGGCAGGTACCGCTTTCGACGGCCGTACGCGCAATTCGAATGAAAAGCGCCTGTCACGCCTGCTGAGCGCAGGAGGGCGGGCGCTCTGTATGGGGAAGGGAGCATCGCTCATGCAGCAAGCTTCCGCAACTGAGGGGATGCAGGAGGCGCAGGACGTTTCCGCCTGCTCGAACGACGGCGCCACAGCGTTGGATGCCCGGGGCGTCGCCGACGATACGTCCGCTCAAGACGTGGACGCGTGCGTGGTCGCGCCAACTCCCAGCTCGCTCAAGAGCGCCTTCGACGGCGCGAACGAGGTGGGGCTGAAGAACGTGCTCTTGGCGGACGCCGTGCGCGGCGCACGCCGCAAGCGCGAGCACGCGCTTTCCAGCGAAGACCTCGACCGCCTGGATGAGATGGAATCGGCGCTGCGCGCGTCCATGCAGAAGTACCAGGCCGCCATGCGCCAGATGGAAGTCCGCTTCGAGATCCTCGACCAAGAGCTCAGCCTGCGCAAGAACCGCAATCCCATCCACCATGTGGAGGCGCGCCTGAAGAAGCCGGCGAGTATCTACGAGAAGCTCCTCCGCTACGGCGTGCCCACCACCATCGAGTCCATGGAGCAGCACCTGATGGACGTCGCCGGCGTGCGCGTGATCTGTTCGTACATCCAAGACGCGTACAGCCTGCTCGACCTGCTGCGCATGCAGGACGACCTGGCCATCGTAGAGGTCAAGGACTATATCGCCCACCCGAAGCCCAATGGCTACCGCAGCCTGCACGTCATCGTGCGCATCCCGGTGTACTTCCTTGAGAAGAAGGAGATGGTCCCGGTCGAGGTGCAGATCCGCACCATCGCCATGGACTTCTGGGCCAGCCTCGAGCACGACCTCAAATACAAAGCCGTGCACGATATCAGCGGCAACGACGTGGCGGGCGAGCTCAAAGACTGCAGCCGCATCATCGAGGAGGCGGAAGCCCGCATGCAAGTGCTCTCGCTTGCCCTTGACGCGGAAGACGACGCGCCGCAGCCGCTTCTGACGGGCGAAGAATCGCAGGAGGCGTAACGATTTGGCGCGCCCATTCTTTTTGAAGGGGCATTCGTTCCGATGAAACGACGCGGCAGGTTCACGCCGGCGTTGCGAGAAGGTAGAATGACGGTACGGAAGGATTCGACGCACGAAAGGAGAGTCAGCCATGTTCGACGAGAAGAAGCATCATGGTCGCACGAGCGTCGACCAGCATGACAAGAAGGCTTTCCAGGAGCGCGCGGCGAAGGAAGAGCAGCAGCTTCACGAGGTCGAAGCGCTCGATGACGAAAACCTGGAAGAGGTCATCGGCGGCATCACGTTCCCGAAGCTCCCGATCTTCGGCTAACCACGCCACGCATTGCATCATCGTTCGCGCTGACAGCCCCCGAGGCATATGCCTCGGGGGCTTTTTGCGCTCGGAGGTTGTCCGAAGTCGATCAGACATGAGAAGCGCCCCCGTTGTCGGGGGCGCTTCGTGCGAGGCTATTGTATGTGCGCGGGGTGCTTACATGATGGCGGAAAGCGCGCCGGCGTCAGCGGAGGGCGTGTCCGGGGTGGTGTTGCCCGTGCCCTCGTCGTTGGTGGAGTGGTCGGTGTTACCCGAGTCCGACTGCGAGCTGGAAGACGACGACGGCTGCTGTTGCTC
Organism: uncultured Coriobacteriia bacterium; assembly: GCA_949288145.1. Taxonomy (GTDB): domain Bacteria; phylum Actinomycetota; class Coriobacteriia; order Coriobacteriales; family Eggerthellaceae; genus Aveggerthella. Next base: position 9,634 of record CASEJD010000075.1, on the reverse strand, counting down.
GGGGCCGCTGCTCACCGTGATGGTGATGTTCGTGCCCGGGCGCGCCTTACCGGTCGGGCTGTAACTGATGACGTAACCCTCGGTCACCGAGGAGCTGTAGGCGTAGACCACGTTGTACGCGAAGCCGGCGCCGGAGAGCTGGCTCTGGGCGGAGGAGAGGGACTCGCCCGTCACGTTCGGGACGTCGATTTCGCTCGTGCCGCTGCTCACCACGATGCTGATCGTGGAGCCCTTGTCGGCCTTGCCGGACGGGCTGTAGCTGATGACGACGCCCTTGTCGACCGTGCTGCTCTCCTGCGTGCTGGAAGAGACCTGGAAGCCTGCTTCCTGCAGGGCGGAGCGCGCGCTGGACTCGCTCATGCCGGTGACGTTGGGGATGTCGATGGTCTCGGCGCCCATGGAGACGACCAGCGTGATCGTGGTGGTTTTGGAGACCTGGGAGCCGGCTTCGGGGCTCATGCTGATGACGTGGCCCTCTTCGACGTCGGTGCTGTGCTCGGTGCGCGTGGACACGGTCAGGCCAATCTGTTCGAGCGAACGGCGTGCGGCGTCCTCGGTCTGGCCGGTGACGTCGGGCAGGGTGACGGTGTCCTCGCCGCCCGAGACGACGAGGTTCACCCGGCTGCCCTCTTCGCGCTTGGAGCCGCCGGAGGGGTCCTGGCTGATGACGTGGCCTTCCTCCACCGAGTTGCTCTTGGCGGTGCTCACGGTGCCCACTTCGAAGCCGGCGGCGCGGATGGTCTCTTCCGCCTGCGTCTGCTCCATGTTCACCACGTCGGGCACGGACGTGCCCGTGCTGCTGCACTGCGTGAGGCCGAAGGCGATGGCCGCTACGGCGACGACCGCCACGATGAGCGCGACGATGAGGCCGACGTGGCTCTTCTTCTTGGGCTCGCTCTCGGCGCCGCGGTACGTGGTGGTGCCGTGGTTCACGCCCTGCTGCATGCCGTTGCCCATGCCGGCGGGCATGACCTGCGTGCCGTCGGCGGCGATGGGCGGGACGTTCGGCACGCCGCCCATGACGACCGTAGAGGCGGAGGTGAACCCACCCAGGTTCACCGGGCGCCCGCTCAGGTAGTCGTTGAGCGCGTTCTTCATGTCGCGCGCGGTGGCGAAGCGGTTGTCCGGCGTCTTGTCGAGCGCCTTCATGATGATGTCCTCGAGCGCCGTGTCGATGGCGGGGTTCACCTGACTCGGCGGGACCGGCTGCTCTTGGACCTGTTTCATGGCCACGCTCACGGCGTCGGGGCCGTCGAAGGGCAGCTTGCCCGTGGCGGCCTCGTACAGCACGATGCCGAGCGAGTAGATGTCGGAGGCGTAGGTGAGCTCCTTGCCCTGAGCCTGCTCCGGCGAAACGTAGTGTGCCGTGCCCAGGACTGAGGAGGTCTGCGTCTTCACGGAGTTCTTCGCACGCGCGATGCCGAAGTCCATGACCTTCACGTTGCCGTCAGGCTGGATCATGATGTTCTGCGGCTTGATGTCGCGGTGGATGATGTCGAGGTTGTGCGCTACGGAGAGGGCCTGGCAGACCTGGGAGCCAATCTCTGCCACCTTGCGCTGGTTGATGGCACCGCGCTCCTTGATGGCGGTCTTGAGGTCGGAGCCGCGGACGTACTCCATGACGATGTAGTACGTGCCGGAGTCCTGGCCCCAGTCGTACACGTTGACGATGTAGGGGCTCTGCAGGTTCGCTGCGGAGGCGGCCTCCTGGCGGAAGCGCTGCGTGAACGACGGGTCGGCGGCGTACTGTGGCAGCATCACCTTGACGGCCACCATGCGGCCGAGCACGGTGTCCTGTGCGCGATAGACTTCGGCCATGCCGCCGATGCCAATCCGCTCCGTGATCTTATAACGGTTGTTGAAGATCCTGCCGATCATGTTTCCAGTCACGTTTTTGCTCCTTTTGGACCCATGGTTTCACGCAGAGACATACTGTGTTCGTGATGACTCAGCATATCCCATTTGCACGCCTCCATGCATCCCCAATGCGCTTCTTAATCGAGCTTCCATATACCGTTGTTGCCCTCTTGTCACCCAGGGCGACAAGAGGGCGAATCAAGCGCCTTCGCGCGGTCGCTCCGGAGGTTCCGGATAGGCCTTCGCGGGGCGCCGTTCCGTTGTCTTACAGGTCTCCCTGCACCTCCAGCGCCACCTGCAGCACGTTGTTCGCGCGCGCGGTGGAACGGCCGCTGCCCGCTTCCTCCAGCACGAGCGCCACGACCACGCTCGGGTCGTCGCTCGGGGCGAAGCCGGTGAACCAGCTGTCGTCGGTCGCCTTGCCGGTCTCGGCGGTACCCGTCTTGCCGGCCACCTGCACGCCGTCGATCGCGGCAGCGGTGCCGGTGCCCTCGTTGATGACGCCTTCGAGGACGTCGGTGACGCGGTTGGCGATGTCGGCGCTGAGGGGCTGGCTGAACAGCTGCGGCTGGGTCTGCGAGCTCAGCTCGCCGTTGGAGTTGTAGATGGAGTCCACGAAGTACGGCTTCTGGATGACGCCGTCGTTGGCGATGGCGGACATGACCATGGCCATCTGCAGGACGGTTGCCTGCGGGCCGGCGGCGCTCTCGTGCTCGCCGACGGGCTGGCCGCAGGCGGCCCACGCCGTCTCCCATTCGGTCATCTCGTTCGGGTCGGGCATGAGCGAGGTGGCCAGCGGCAGCTCCAGGCCGATCTCCTGGTTGAAGCCGTACTCGTTGGCGGACGCCACGAGGGCTTCGGCGCCAATCTGAACGCCCACCTGGCCGAACACCGTGTTCGCGGAGACGTCCGTGGCGCGCGAGAGCGTCAGCGAGCCGAACTCCTCGTCCGCGTAGTTCGTGACGGGGGCGTTGCCGATGTCCATCTCCGCCGGCGCGCTGTAGACGCTGTTCTCGGAGGCGACGTTGTTCTCCAGCGCGGTGGCCAGCGTGAGGGTCTTGAACGTGGAGCCCGGCGCGTAGAGCGACTGCGTGGCGCGGTTGAGCAGCGAGCTCGACTCGACGCCGCTCGCGGTCTGCTCAAGGAGCGCTTCGGCGTCGGCCGCGTCGTAGGTGGGCGAGGACGCCATGGCCAGCACCGCGCCCGTGCGCGGGTCAAGCACGACGCACGCGCCCGAGTAGCCGTCGAGCGCATCCTGCGCCGCCTGCTGCACCTTCGAGTTGATGGTGAGCTTCACATCGTTGCCAGCGCGGTTGACGCCCGCGTACTCGTTGATCACGTCGGTCCACGTGGCGTAGTCCTGCGTGCCCTGGAGCGTGTCGTTGTAGCTGGCCTCGATGCCGGAGGTGCCGTACTGCTCGGAGTAGTACCCGACCACGTGGGACGCAAGCGGGCCGGCGGGATAGATGCGGCTGTACGAGCCGTCCTCGTTTTCCACGCTCTGGGCGAGCACAACGTTGTCGTAGGTGGAGATGGTGCCGCGCTCGACTTCGGCCTGCTTGGCGAGCGTGTGGTTGTTGCCGGGCATGCTCTGGTACTCCTCGGCGTCCACGATCATGATGAGCGTGAGGTTCGCCAAAAGCGCGGCGAACATGAGCGAGAAGACCACCGCAATCACGGTCAGGCGGTTGCCGAGCGAGACGCGCCCGAGCACGCCCGAGGAGTGCAGGGCGGTGGTGCCCGATGCCATCTCCGTGCCGACGCCGGTGCCCTGGTCGCCCGCTTTGAGCAGCAGGCCCACGATGATGAACGCGGCGATGAGCGAGGAGCCGCCCTGGCTGATGAAGGGCAGCGTGATGCCGGTCAGGGGGATGAGGCGTGTGACGCCGCCTACGATGATGAACGCCTGCAGCACGATGATGGACGTGCAGCCGGTGGCGATGAACGAGCTCACGTCGGTCTTCGCGCGCGCTGCGGTGACCAGGCCGCGAATGGCGAAGCACAGGAAGAGCAGCAGCACGCCGGCGGCGCCGAGGAGGCCCGCCTCTTCGGCGATGGCGACGAAGATGAAGTCGGACTCGACGACGGGGATCTGCTCGGCCATGCCGTTGCCGACGCCCACGCCGACCAGGCCGCCGTCAGCCAGCGAGTAGATGGACTGGACGAGCTGGTAGCCCGTGCCCTGCGCGTCGGAGAAGGGGTCGAGCCACGTGCTCACGCGCACCTGCACGTGGTCGAACACGGCCCACATGGCCACGACGCCTACGAGCGCCAGGCCCATGCCGAAGAAGACGTAGGACTTCTTGCCCGTGGCAGCATAGAGCATCACGAGGAAGATGGAGAACAGCACGAGGGCGGAGCCCAGGTCCTTCTCGAACACGATGACGAGCATGGCAACGAGCCACATGAACAGCAGCGGCATGAGCGAGCGCACGTCGGGCAGGTGGAGCGGACCCACCTTGTGCGTGAACACGGAGAGCATCTCCCGGTTCTGCGCGAGGTAGCCCGCCAGGAACAGCACGATGCAGATCTTCGCGATCTCACCGGGCTGGAACGAGAACGGGCCAAGGGAGAGCCAAATCTGGCTGCCCATGCCGGCGTCGGTGCCGATGCCGGGGATCATGGGGGAGAGCAACAGCGCCAAGCCCACGAGCATGAGCGTGTACTTGTACTCTGCCAGCCGGTCGAGGTTGCGCACGAGCGCAATGGTCAAAATCATGAGCACGATGCCCATGAACAGCCACATGACTTGGTTTAATGCCAAATCGGGCACCAACCGCGTCACGAACGCGATGCCAATGCCGGACAGCGCGAACGCCAAGGGCAGGATGGCGGGGTCCGCGTTGGGGGCGAACTTGCGCGCGGCGACGTGCGCCACCACGAAGGCGGCGAAGATGCCGAGCGGCGTGCCGAGCGTGGCGAAGCTGATCACGCCGCCGTCGTGCACCACGATCATGGCGAACAGGAGCACGACGAGCGGCGCGGCGATGCACAGGAGCGCGAGCTCAAGGTTGCGGCGCGTCACGACGCATCGCCCCCTTCGGCAGGCTGCGCCTGGCCGTTCTCGGCGGCGGCGCCTTCGGCGCCCGAGCCGTCAGGGTTCGGCGTCTGGCTTTCGGCGCTGTGCGCGATGTATTCCTGGTATTCCTCGACGAGCTTGTTGGCCGCTTCGAGGTTGTCCACGCGAATGCCCCCTTCCAAGCGGCTGGCGACGCCGGCTTGGAGCTGGCTGACCTGCACGTCGGTGGCGTGGTCGAGCCACGAGAGCGGCTGCCCGAACAGCTCGTCGGGCACGCCGCGGTAGACGCACACGACGCCGTTCTCCGCCACGAGGTACGCGGCGGTGTTCACGTAAGCGTGCACGCCGAAGACCGCCGCGCCAAGGATGGCGACGAGCAGGAGCACGATGAACCCCATGAACAGGCGCGAACGGCGCTTGTAGCGCTTCGTCACCTTCTCGATCTGGCCGGCCACGTCCGCCACGATGACGGTGATGTTGTCGTACCCGCCGGCGGCGATGGCCTCGTTCACGAGCATGCTCGCGCAGCGCTGCGGGTCTCGCGTGCGGGAAAGCACGCTCTCGATGTCGGATTCTTCCAGCATGGAGGACAGGCCGTCGGAGCACAGCAGCAAGCGGTCGCCCGTCTCCACCGTAATCTCGTAGAGGTCCGGCACCATGCGCGGGTCGCTGCCGAGCGCGCGGGTGATGACCGAGCGGCTCGGATGGGTGCGCGCCTCTTCGGGCGTGAGCCTGCCGGCCTCGATCATGTCGGCCATGAGACTGTGATCGCGCGTGATCTGTTGGAGCTTGCCCTGGTGCAACAGGTAGGCGCGCGAGTCGCCCACTTGAGCCACGACAAGGCGGTCCTTCTGCAGGACGGCTGCCGTCATGGTGGTGCCCATGCCGGCGCGACCGCGCTTTTCGCTGGCAGCCAGGATGACGGCACGGTTCGCGTCCTCCACGGCATGGCCGAGCGCGCCCGCGTCAGGGGTGCGGGGCGCCTTCTCGCTCAGGACGGTGATGGCGATTTCCGAGGCGACCTCGCCGGCGGCGTGGCCGCCCATGCCGTCTGCCACCGCGAACAGCGGCGGGGCGACGATGAGGCTGTCCTCGTTGTGGTCGCGCACGCAGCCGACGTCCGTGCGGCTGCCGAACGTGGCGGCGGGGCGGCGCGATTTGATTCGTTTCACGCGGTTCGACGGCATCAGGCGTACCTCACCCTGATGGCCACGTCGCCCACGTTGACGACGTCGTTGCTCTTAAGGGCGGTCGGCTCGGAGATGGAATGGCCGTTGACCGCCGTGCCGTTGGTGGAGCCCAAATCCTCGATGAACAGGTTCTGGCCCATGAGCGAGAAGCGCGCGTGGCGCCCGGAGACATAGCCCGCGCCGATCACGATGTCGGCTCCCGGGCTTCGGCCCACGATGACGGGGCCGCGCACGGCGATCTGCACGCCGCGCAGCTCCTTCGGGCCGCGCTCGACGGCGACGGTCCACGTCTTCTCTTTCTTACGCTGACCGCGCACGAGGCCGATGCCCGTCTTCATAATGGCGAAGAGGAAAAGGTAGAGCAGGGCCACGAACAGCAGTCGGCCGATGAGCAGAACGATGTCAATCACGCTGTGTCCTCCAGGGTGGCGTCTGTGCCGTTAGGAGATGTCGAATGCGAAGTCCGTCGTGCCAATGGTGATGTGGTCGCCCGGACGAAGCGCCTGCGAGACGATGGCCATGCCGTTGACGCGCGTGCCATTGGTGGAGCCCAGGTCGGAGAGGACCCAGACGCCCTGCGGCTCGAAGCGCAGCTCCGCGTGGGTGCGGCTGGCGTTGAGGTCGTGCACCACGATGTCGCAGTCGGAGCTGCGGCCGACCACCAAGCGGGCGGTGGCCAGGTCGAACTCCTGGTTCGTGGCCAGGTTCACCAGGCGGGCGTGCACGGCGCCTCGGTCGGGCACCGCAGCGCCGGCCGCCGCGCCCGCGGCGAACACGGTGGTGTCCGGGGGCATGGCGCCGCCTGCTGCCGCGCCGCCGTTCTCGAAGTCTTGGCTGTTGAACGTGTACTCGCCGTAGTCGATGGAGTAGTCGATCTCGTCTTCGGGCACGTAGGGAAGCTGCTGGCCGCCGAAGTCGTCGTTGTAATGGAACTCGTCCTGGCCGGCGTTGTACGCGTAGCCGTCGTCGTACCCGGCGTCATAGCCAGGGTCGTAGCCGGCGGGCGCACCGTACGCAGGCTGGCCCTGCGGCGCCTGCTGCACGGGAGCCGCCATGCCGTAGCGTTCCATCTCTTCCTGGCGCAGCTGCTTGATGATGGGGGCGGACACGAGCTCGGCGATGACCTGGAACTTGCCGCGCTTGAGGCTCTCGTCGACGATGAAGCGCACGAGCGGCTGGCCGTCCATGAGCAGGCCTTCGTCGTTCGCCTTCGCCGAGAGGTACGTCTCGGTCTCGCCCGCCAGCGTGGGGTAGTAGCCGAACAGGCGCGCGTCGTCGTCCTCGTTCACGAGCACGGTGTAGAGCGTGGGGGCGTACTGGCGCCCAGCGCCTACCATCTTGTTCCGGCGCATCTCCTTCTCGGCCTTCTTCGCAATCTGGACCGGGGAGATGGGGGAGTTGGAAAGCTTGTCGGCAGCGCCTTCGAACGTGTCTTCGACGCGGTTTTCGAAACGCGAGAAAATGCCCATCCATGCGTCCTTTCTCACGGGCCCGGCGCCTTGCGAGCCGGCGGTGCCGGCGAAGGCGAAGCCCGCGAACGAAGCGCGCCCGCAAGCGCGCCGATCCCTCCTCTGCCAAAGGCGGGCATGCGTCCGCCTTCTACGTACATGCAGATACTTCATCATGCCACAAACGGGGGCGTTTGCGGCATGCCTTTACTTAATCGTCAAAGTGAACGTGAGGCGAGCGAGCGGAGGCGCGCAGATTGCCCCGATGGCGCAGGGAAGAGGCCGCGGACGCGCATGGCTCGAGCGCAGGTTGAGGCGGGTGGGGATTCTTGGCAACTGCCCATTGCGGCGCAGGGGGAATGTGGGACAATGTCCTGGTACCGAAATCTCGGAGTCAGGGGTGACACCATGGAGGAAAAGCGCTTGAACTCGCGCCAGGCCGCAGAGCTTGAGCGCCTCATCGCGTTCGAGCGCGAACGCTGCTCGGCGGACGGCATGGTGGTGTACCAATGCGCGTTTCCGCTGCGCCCGCAGGACGCTCTCCAGGCAGAGCTGGTGGACAGCGGCATGCTCGAAGTGAAGACCTCCGCCGATTCTGACCGTCCCTTCGTCGTCATCTCCGCGGAGGGCTATTCCTACATCGACCGCATTGAGGAAGAAGACCGCCGCGAGCGCCGGCTTGAGCGCCGCGACTGGATGATCGTGCTGGTCTCGGGCCTGTTCGGCATGCTGTGCACCCTCATCGGCCTGCTCATCGGCCTGTCTATGTAGACTCTGCTTTTCCGCTCGCCGCGAAAGGGCGCCCGGGGTTATCCCGCGCTCAAACAGTCCTGAGGTCGCGCAAACGCGCCACTGGCGCGTTTGGCTCCTGCGGAACTGCGCGCGGAACAACCCCGGGCGCAGTTCCGCTCGAAATCACGGTGCTGTGCTCCTACGCGTACCCCATGCGCTGGATGTCGTCTTCGTCCATGCCGAAGTAGTGGCCGATCTCGTGGACCACGGTCTTGCGGATCTCTTCCACCATCTCTTCGCGGGTCTCGCACAAGCGCTCGTGCGGTCCCTTGAACACGGTGATGACGTCGGGCGGGCAGAAATCGTACTCGTCGCGCTCGGTGAGCGGGATGCCGTCATAGAGGCCCAAGAGGTCGTCGTAGTCGTCTTCGGGCATAGGCGTTCCCTCGCCTTCGTCCTCATCAAAGGCGTCCTCACCGTCGGTCTCGTCCCATTCGCCGCCTTCCGCCGCACCACCCTGCGTCTCGTCGAGCCAGGCCGCCAGCTCTTCCTCGCTCCATTCGGCGTCGTTTTCCGCGGCGCGCTCCAGCTGGTAGGCGTCGGGCTCGTCCTGCGCGACGATGACCACGTTCTCGAGCGCCTCCAGGAACTCAGCGGGGATGGAACGAAGCGCCTCGTCGATGGCGCGCTCGAACTCTTCTTCGGTCATGGCGTACATGAAAACCTGCTTTCCTCAGTGCGCGGGCGTGCTGCGCGTCGACCGCATTGTACCGTGCGCGGGGGCGGGGAACGCCTGCTCTACGGCGCGTTGCACGTCGCTCCAGCGTGTGAACGGCGGGTCGTCGGCGAACAGCGCTTTGAGCAGCTCGCGCTGGCTTGACGGCAGGCTGAGCTCCTCGTTCCAGGGGCGCTTCGTGCGTGGTCCTTCGTAGCGGGTGTAGAGCAGGTAGAGCAGCATGTCCGCCAGACCGCTGCGGTCGATGGCGCTGCTTTCGGGGAAGTCCGCTGCGCCCTGCTCCGACGGGAAGAACGTGGCGAGGCCGAAGTCGACGAGCGCGGCGCGCCGGCCGTCGAAGAGGACGTTGGCGGGACGCAGGTCATTGTGGGCGACGCCGCAGGCGTGCGCGCGCCCGAGGGCTGCCGTGACGTCGCGGGCGATGACGGCGATCTCGTGCTCCGAGAAGTGCTTCTTCGTCCCAAGCAGGGATTGGAGCGACTCGCCTGCCATGTGGTCGAGCACGATGAAGTAGCGCCCCTGCTCGTTCACGATGCCGAGCCACCGCGGGACGAGCGGCGAGCCTTCGCAGCGCTGGAGGGCGGCGCACTCGGTCCACACGTCGGCGCGCGAGGGCAGGGCGTCTGCCTCGGCGCGGTAGTCGCGCGCGGGG
>CASEJD010000074.1 GCA_949288145.1 uncultured Coriobacteriia bacterium | reverse complement strand
GCCGAGCACGCGCGCGATATGCTCGCTGAGCCCGCCCGCTAAGCGCCCTAGGGGCGCTGCGGCGCGCTGTAGCGCGTTCGCGCGAACGCGGCGCGCTCCGCGTTCGCCCGCTGCCGGAACGACCGCACGCAACCCACGCGATGCCGCCCTGCAAGGCGCGGCATCGCCCCCCATCTTCCCGACGAAAGGAACGCCCATGAACCCGTTGATCGCAAACCTCGAGGGCAAGCTCATCGTGAGCTGCCAGGCCTACCCGGGCGAGCCGCTGCGCCACCCCGAGACCATGGCGCAGATGGCCCGCGCCGCCGAGCTGGGCGGTGCCGCCGCCATCCGCTGCCAGGGCCTTTCCGACATCTCTGCCATCAAGGGCCGCGTGGAGATCCCCGTGCTCGGCCTGTGGAAGGAAGGCCACGAGGGCGTCTACATCACGCCCACGCTGCGCCATGCGCGCGCGTGCGTGAACGCCGGCGCCGACGTGGTGGCCATCGACGCCACCGACCGCCCGCGTCCCGACGGCCTGACCTTCGAGGAGACCGTGGAGGCCCTCAAGGGCGAGACGCTCATCATGGCGGACTGCTCGTGCATGGACGACGTGCACCGTGCCATCGCCGCCAGATGCGACATCGTCTCCACCACGCTGGCGGGCTACACGCCGGCGCGCGAGAAGACCGCCGGCCCCGACCTGGAGTTCGTCCGCGAGGCCGTCGCCGCCGCCAAGGGCACCGACATCCCGGTGTTCTGCGAAGGCCGCGTGCACACGCCCGAGCAGGCACGCCAGGCGCTCGACGCCGGCGCGTTCGCCGTGGTGGTGGGCACCGCTATCACGCATCCCACGAGTGTCACCGGCTGGTTCACGGCAGCGTTGGAACGCTAGACGCCAGATTGGATTTGCCCGCGCGGGGGCGGAGGGGATTGTTTCGCGCGCAGTTCCGCACGAGCCGAACAGCACGTAACGTGCTGTTCGCGCGAGCTCAGGACTGTTTGAGCACGAAATAATCCCCTCCGCCCCCGCGCATTTCGCATCACATTCCCACCGCGACGATACAGAGCGCGCCCGGCACTTGCCGGACGCGCTCTTGTTTCTTGGGCGGTATGTTCAATCGAGCTACTTCAAGCCGGGGAACTCGTCGTCTGCGCCGACGGCCTCTTCGAAGTACTCACGCACCGGCTCCGGGCCCAAGTGCGCCAGGTCGTCCTTGTCGACATGCCAGCACTCGGTGGCAGGCAGGCCTTCGATGCTCTCGGCCACGAAGACCGGGTCCTTGCCCTCCTTGCGCTGGCGGGTGTAGTCGTCAAGCGCGCGGAACGCCCACTTGCCCAGCAGGAAGATGGCCACCAGGTTCACCATAGCCATGAACGCCATGGTGATGTCGGCGAAGTTCCACGCCAGCGTGAAGTTGTTCAGGCAGCCCACCATGATGGCGGCCAGGCACGTGATGCGGAACACGAACAGGACCGTGTTGCTCTTGGTGATGAAGCGGATGTTGCCCTCGGCGTAGAAGTAGTTGCCGATCAGGCTGGAGAACGCGAAGCAGAAGATGGCGAACGTGACCACGTGGATGCCCATCTCGCCCACCTGCGAGTTGATGGCCATCTGCACGAGCGGCATGCCGTTGAGCTCGCCGAAAGTGCCGCCGGAGTTCACGTAGAAGATGAGCACGATGAACGCGGAGCACGTGCACACGAGCATGGTGTCGATGTAGACGGACAGCGTCTGGACGAGGCCCTGCTTGACCGGGTGCGAGACGCTGGCCGACGCCGCAGCGTTCGGCGCGGAGCCCATGCCGGCCTCGTTGGAGAACAGGCCGCGCTTCAGGCCGAGCACGACGACCGAGCCAGCGAAGCCGCCGAAGATGGACTGGAAGTCGAACGCCGACTGGAAGATGTAGGAGAACGCATCGGGCAACAGGCCGATGTTCGTGATGGTGATCCAGAAGCCGAGCGCCAGGTACGCCACCGCCATGATGGGCACGAGGATGGACGAGATGACGCTGATGCGCTTCGAGCCGCCGAAGATGACGAAGCCTGTCATGACCATGAGCACGATGCCGAGCGCCACGGCGGTGCCGTTGGTGGCGTAATCGGGGATGTAGTACTCAAGGGCGCTCGCCATGTTGTAGGCCTGCAGGCCGTTGAAGCCGTACGCGTAGCAGACGATGAGCAGGACGGCGAACACGATGCCCAGCCAGCGCTGCCCCAGCGCGCGCTCGATGTAGTAGGCCGGGCCGCCGCGGAACTCGCCCTCTTTGCCGCGGACCTTCCAAATCTGCGCGAGCGTGGACTCCACGAACGCGGACGCGGCGCCCAACAGCGCCATGAGCCACATCCAGAAGATGGCGCCCGGGCCGCCCGTGGCCACCGCCGTGGCGATGCCCGCGATGTTGCCCGTGCCCACGCGCGATGCCGTGGAGACCATCATGGCCTGGAACGACGAGATGGATCGCTCGCCGTCCACGTGCTTCTTCTCAGTGAGCTGCGTGAACATGTCCTTCAGATAGCGGATCTGCACGAACTTCGTGCGCGTCGTGAAGTAGATGGCGCAGAACACGAGCAGAAACACCAGGATGTAGGTGTACAGAAAATCGCTGAGCTGCGTGGTGACGGCGATTAGCCAGTCGTTCATACCCTCGCTCATCATGTCCCTTTCTATCTGTGCGCCGCACGGGCCTCATGCCGCGAATCGTGCGAGGTCAGCACCCCGCTCAACCGGCATTTCGCCCTCCGATGGCGGTCTTCCCCTCGGCCACCGCACGGCGCAAGCTTTGCAAACGCGGGCATTCTATCACCTTTACGTTGAACTCTCCATCGGTGCAGTGCACTAGAGCGGTTCTGTCGCATGCACGACAGTGGGATTCGGGCGGACATCGGCAATCGCGCAGTGTGCGGAAGGCTCTCATCGCACGAAAAAGTGGGCGGCGAGCCTTGCTCGCCGCCCACTCAGCGCAATCTTGCTACAGGACGATCCCGCGCAGAATGACCAGGCGCACCTCGAGCGTCTCCTGGTCGAGCAGGACGCAGCTGGCCACCTTACCGGGCGCGATGGCGCCGTAGTCGGCGTCCACGCCGATGGCGCGCGCCGGGTTGGCGCTCGCAGCCTTCACGGCGGACTCCAGCGGGATGCCCATCTCGCGCACGGCGGTGCGCAGGCACGCCATGAGGTCGGTGGCACTGCCGGCGATGGTGCCGTCGTGCAGCGTGGCCAGGTTGCCGCGCACGGTGACCGGCTGGCCGCCCAGGCTGTACTCGCCATCCTCCAGGCCGGTGGCCTCCATGGAATCGCTGATGAGAATCATGCGGTCGTCGCCGAACAGGCGGAACGCCAGGCGCACCATGGACGGGTGGATGTGCACGCCGTCGGCGATGAGCTCGGGCGTGACCTCGGGATGGTCGGCTGCCGCGGCGATGGGGCCCGGCTTGCGGTGGTGCAGTCCGGGCATGGCGTTGTAGCAGTGCGTGAGATGGCGCGCACCGCGGTCGAACGCCTCGCTGGCGGCATCGTAGTCGGCACACGTGTGCGCGATGGACACGCGGACGTTCTCGCCCACGGCGTCGATGAACTCCATGCCGCCCGGCTCCTCCGGCGCGATGTCCACAATCTTCACGAGCCCGCCCGCGCGCTCTTGCAGGCGCGCGAACATGACGGCATCGGCGCGGTGCAGGTAGGCAGGGTTCTGCGCGCCGATCTTGTCCGGCGAGATGAAGGGGCCCTCCATGTTGATGCCCACCAGATCGGCGCCGTCCTCAGGCGCCTCGAACGCGCGCGCGGCATCCATGATGCCGGCGAGCTTCTCCTCCGGGTAGGTCATGGTGGCCGGGCAGATGGCGGTCACACCGCGGGATGCCTCGTAGCGCGCGATGGCCTCGTACGCCTCTGCCGTGGCGTCGCAGAAGTCGTGGCCCACGCAGCCATGGAAGTGCACGTCCACCAAACCCGGGATGACGTAGCAGCCCTGCGCTTCGACGACGATGCCGTCGGCCTCGCCGCCCACTTCCGCGAAGCGGCCGTCCACTGCGTGGACCTCACGCTGCTCGAACGCGCCGTCCGTGAACACGGTTCCGTTGACGATCCTCATGATGTGCTCCTTGCCCTGATGGGCGACGTGCGCCCGCTCTTGATATCGCCGCCACTCTACCACAGCGTGATGGCGCGGTGCTGCGCGGCAGCCACGTAGCGCGCCGGATGGCACGCGCGGTCGAGCGCGCATTCGGCGGAGCGCACAGCCAGCAGCGGCTCGTTGTTCGTCTCGGACAGGTGCATGCCCACCACGTGCTCGAGCTTCGGGCTCAGCAGCTGCTCCAGATAGGCGGCGGACTGCGCGTTCGAAAGGTGGCCCACGTCAGAGGCAACGCGGCGCTTGAGGTAGCTCGGGTACGGGCCGACCTCCAGCAGGTGCGCGTCGTGGTTGCTCTCGAGCGCCAGCAGACGCACGTCCGACAGACACGCGAGCGCCTCGTCCGAGAGCAAGCCCGAGTCCGTCACGTACCCGAGCGCGTCGGTCTCCCCCGCCACGCCGTTCGCGCGCGACGGACGCTCGCCCTCGAAGCGGAAACCCATGGACTCGGCGGCGTCGTGGCTGGTCGCGAAGCTCACCACGTGCAAGCCCGCCAGCATGAAATCGTCGGAGGGACGCACGTGGCGAACCTCGGTCAGCTCCTCCACCTCGCGGATGGGGGCGGACGCCGCGCGCACCGCCGCAGTCGTGACGAGCGGCGGGTGGACGCCTTGCTTCGCGAGCGCGCGGTAGAGCACGCCCAGCCCCTTGGTGTGGTCCGCGTGGTCGTGCGTGACGAGCACGGCTGAGAGGGACAGCGGGTCGAATCCCACGGTGTCGCAGCGCTCGAACAACGCCTTCTTCGTGATGCCGCAGTCGATGAGGACGGCGGCATCGCCCAATCGCACGATGGCGGCATTGCCCTTGCTTCCGCTGGCGAGCACGTGCAGCACGAAGCCGTCGGTGCTCGCGGGGGCGTGCGCATCGGCGTCAGAGGGGACGTGCGCGTCGCCGGCGTCGAGAAGGGAGCGCGCGCCACCAGCGCTCAAGCCGCCTGCGCACGCGGCACCCTGCGGCGCTCCCCCCGCAGCAGCCGCGTCCTTCGCGAACGCAGCGCCGGAAGTGCCCTTCACGGCACCGCACGGCGCGCCCTTCTCCGCCGCTGCGTCCTTCGCGCGCATGCGCTCGATATGCTCGCGCGTGAGGGCCTCGCCCTCGCTCCACGCGTCGAATTGCCGCGGTCGCGCCGAACGCGCTCGATCCATGCCGCACCTCCTATTCCGCAGCAAGGCTACCACAGCGCCTACGTCACACCCGCCCAAGAGCGCCGCCTTCGCCATGCCGCCACATTCGGGACGCACGCGAGGGCAAGGATGGTACAAAACCGCCGATGTCGGTCGCCGCCTTGCACGTTTGCGATGCTGTGCGGGAATGAGCGCGCCACAATACGGAACGAAAGCGGCTTCAGGCGCGTTCGAAACCCGCCGCAACGACCGACATCGGCGGTTTTGCACCATCGGGGACGACTCGAAAGCTCCTGCACCTCAAATCAAGGATTTTGACAATAATCTCCGCCCAGTGCGCCCGATGTGACAAGAATTTCCGCCCGCTACCACGCGGCAAATCGTGGCGGATTCGCTGACCAGGCATTTTGCCGAACACGCGCCCGAGACGACGCCCGACGCCACCTGACCGTCCACTTTCCTACGGCATTCGACGGAAATAATGGTCGAAAACCCGGAAATCAGTTGCAGGTTTGGCACTTATTTCCGTTGGGTGTTGCAGGGGCGCGCCCCCGCTCGGCGCGGAAGCTGAGCCGTTGCTGAAGAGCCCTCGCCGAAGCGCGAAGTATGGGCTCAACTTTTTCACACGGGCCCTTTTCACACGAACGCGCCGGTAGACCACGACCTCGCAACCCACCCTCCCCTCGCAATCTTCACACGGTGGCGTGGGGCGTGTGCGGTACCCTGGTGTGTGCACGAACTTGACGAGAGGAGCACGCATGGACCGCGATCCCGGCCTTCAGGCCATGCAGGACATCATCGACCGCATGACGCGCGAAGGCGCCTCGCAGGAAGACATCGACGCGGCGCTCATGGAATTCGCATACCGCCACGAGCACGAGAAAGACGACGCCGCGGTCAGCCTGCCCAGCCTGCCGGAAGACGCCGACGCGGAGGCGTGCTACCTGCGCGCATGCGGGCTCTTCGAGGCGTTCCGCGACGACGAGGCCGTTGTCTGCCTGCGCCGCACGCTGGAGCTGCAGCCCGACCACTACGACGCGCGCCGCATGCTCATCCAGCTGGAGGACGACGACGAGACGCTCTGCCAGGACCTGGCAGCCCTCGACGAGGAGATCGAAGCCCGCTGGCTGCGCGAGCAGGGCGCGCGCGAAAGCAGCGTGGCGAAAACCGCAAGCGAAAGCAGCGTGGCGAGCAGCCCCGTGATCCCCGCCGCGCGAATGGGCGCGAGTTCGAGCGCTTCGGGCGCCGCGGCCTACACCGCTGCCGCCACCGACGCCGCGAGCGCCTGGGAGCACCCGCTTGGCCGCACCATGCTCCTCGCGAAGGCGGACCGCGCGTTCCTCAACTACGACTTGGGTCGCTACCGCACCGCACTCGCTGCGTGCGAGCGCGCGCTCGAGCTCGACCCGGCGGACCACCAGAACCTGCGCGGCCTGCTCGCCATGATCTACGTCTACTTCGAAGACGGCGACTCCCTGCGCGCCTTGCACGAGCGCCACGATCGCGAAGAGTCCAGCTGGTTCTTGCTGGCCGAGGCCGTGCTGGCGTACAAGACCGGCGATCTGGACGCCACGCACAAGCACTTCGGGCGCTTCCTGGCGCTCTATCCGGACCTGCTCGTGGAGTTCTCCCTGTTCATGGCCGGCAGCGAGCCGCCGTCGCATCACCCTTCGAAGCGCGACAAGCAGCGCACCGACGTCTACAGCGCGCTCGAGGACGCCGTTGCCGTGGTGGACTCGACGCCCGGCTTCCTCGCCTGGATGAGCGACACCTACGCCGGCCAACTCTTCGACGAATAACGCCGCCTCGCGAAGGCGGGCCGCAGCGGATGCCGGGCGCGCCTCGGCGGCCCCGCCCGGTAGCCGCATCGCAGCCCCGCGCCCGCCACGCGCCGCCTTCGACAGCTTCCACACCCCGTCCGCGGCAGCCTTCGCACCACGCCGCGCCCTTCCCGGGCAATACCGGCACGCACCCCGAATTCATCGCGTGCGCTCGGCGCGTTTGCTACAATGTCTCAGGTTGTTCAGACTGAAAGGAACGATACGCATGAACATCGTTTTGCTGGGAGCCCCGGGTGCCGGCAAGGGCACGCAGGCCGCTCTCCTCGTTGAAAAGTACAACACCCCGCACATCTCCACGGGCGACATGCTCCGCGCTGCCGTCAAGGAGGGCACTGAGCTGGGCAAGAAGGCGAAGACCTACATGGACGCCGGCGACCTCGTTCCCGACGACGTCATCATCGGCCTCGTGACCGAGCGTCTGCAGAACCCGGACACCGAGAACGGCTTCATCCTGGACGGCTTCCCGCGCACGTCCGCGCAGGCCGTGGCCCTGGACGCCGAGCTCTCCAAGCTGGAGCGCCCGCTTGACGCAGCCCTGCTCATCGACGTCGACGCCGAGGTCATCGTCAAGCGCCTGACCAGCCGTCGTATGTGCAAGGAGTGCGGCTACATCGGCTCCGTCGCCGACGCCTCCTGCCCGAAGTGCGGTGGCGAGATGTACCAGCGCGACGACGACAACGAGGCCACGGTTCGCAACCGCCTCGACGTCTACGAGAAGTCCACGTCGCCGCTGATCGACTACTACCGCGGCTGCGAGCTGCTCGTCTCCATCGACGGCGACCGCGACCCGCAGGTCGTCTTCGCCGACGTCGAGAAGGCGCTGGGTCTGTAACCTCACGGCTTCCGCCAGCGAAAACCTTGCTTGAACGCGACCCCGCCAGGGCAGCCTGGCGGGGTCGTTTTGCGTGTGAGCGAGAGGTGGGCTTGCGCGCGAAGGTCGTGCTTGGTCGCGCCCGGCGCGGATTCGCGGGTGCGCCCGAACGCGAATCGCGGGCCGGCGTCGGGGACGCACATTCGGGAGCACGTCCGTGCCGCATCGCCCGCGTTCGCCTCCTTCGCGTTCGCCCTCTTCGCCCGCTTACTCCCCGAAGTACGCGGCGATCTCCTGCATGCGCGCGCTCTGCTCGACGCCGAAGGGGCAGCGCGCGTCGCAATGGCCGCACTGCGCGCAAGCCGAGGCGCGCACTTCCAGGTCGCGGTAATGCTGGGCCGCCATGTCGTCGCCCAGGCGCGCCAGGTCGTAGAACTTGTTCACCATGCCGATGCTGATGCCCTCCGGGCACGGCTGGCAATGGTTGCAGTACACGCACGACCCCACGCTCGACTGCGGCGCCATCGTGCCGAGCGCGGAGTAATCGCGCTCTTCGTCCGAGGCGTCCAGGTACGTCAGCACGCGATCCAAATCCGCCCGATCGCGAACGCCCGGCAGCACCGTGAGCACGCCCGGACGGTCGAGCGCGTACTGGATGCACTGCGCGTGCGTGAGCGCCTGGCCGAACGGCGACTGGCGGGCATCCAGCAGCTGCCCGCCCGCGAACGCCTTCATGACGGAGATGCCCACGCCCGCGCGCTCGAACTCGCGGTAGAGCGCCGCGCGGTCGCTGGCCTCGCCTTTGCCGTACTCGGACTCCGAGGTGTAGTCGTACATGGGATTGATGCTGAACATGCCCAGGTCCATGGCGCCCGTGGCCAGGAAGCGCCGAGCGATCTCCACGCTATGGGTGCTGAACCCCAGATGGCGGATGGCGCCCTCCTGCTTCATGCGGCACGCGTAGTCCCAGGTGCCACCGTTCATGACCTTGTCGAAGTCGGCGTCCTCGTCGATGCAGTGGATGAAGCCGAAGTCGGCGTAGTCGGTGCCCAGCACCGCAAGGCGCGCTTCGAACTCGCGCTTCGCCGTGGCGAAGTCCGTGGTGAAGCCGTACTTCCCGCTGGAATAGTCGGCGCCCAGGTGCACCTGCAGCATGACCTTGTCGCGCTGACCGCGCAAGGCGCGCGCGTATCCTTCGAACGCCACGGCCTCGCTCGGCACGAAGTCCAGGAAGTTCACGCCCGCATCGATGGCGGCGCGCACGGTGCGCTCGGTCTCCTCGATGCCCGCCTGGTGGATGGAGCCCATTCCCAGTCCGATGACGCTGATCTGCTCGCCTCCGTGAGGCAGCGTGCGGTATTGCATGCGATCCCTGCTTTCGATCGGTTCTCGTCTAGTCCGGACAACCGTACCGCCTGGAGCGAAGTCCAGGTCAAGCGGAATCCTTGTCGCTACCCTGCGTCGAAGCGGACGGGGTCACCGTTCGGGACGCAGTAGAGGGTGAAGCGCACCACGGGGTCGTGTTCGATGATGAGGGCGTTCTCGTTGCTCACGTGGAGGTCCTGCTGTTCGTCAACCAGCACGTACGTGGGCGACGTGAGCGAGCCAGAGCCCTCCGTCATGCTGGGCGTGAGGCCGTTGGACTCGCTACCGCCCGGGAGCACGCTCGCGGCGAGCGTGCCGTCCTCAGCCAGGTTGTCGCGCACGTCCTCTTCATTCACGTAACGGTACGTGTGGCGGCGGTCGATGATGTAGGTGGTTGCCAGGTTGTTCGCCATCGTGTTGCTGTCGTCGTAGACGATGAGCACCTGCGCGCCGTCCGGCAGCGCGTCGAGCGCCGCGTCGATGGCCAGCGCCTCGTTCACGGAGTCCTCCCCCGTGCCGTACGCCTCTTGGTTGTGCACGCAGCACGCCACCGTGTTCGCCAGGCAGAATGCGAGCACCACGCCCACGACGCACCGCGCG
>CASEJD010000073.1 GCA_949288145.1 uncultured Coriobacteriia bacterium | reverse complement strand
GGCGGCGAACTGTTGCAGCGCCCCGGTCAGGTTGCCGGACTCGATGGCGGCGAGCACCGCGCGGTCGGCATCGTGCAGCATGCTGCGGCGGCGCGGCCGTGCCTCCAGCACGCGCCCGCCGCCGATAACGCGCACGGGCGAGTACGAGCGCACCACGAAGCGGTCGTCGCGGGCTACGGCCAACGGTTCGTCCAAGCGAATCTGCGCCCATGCGGACTCGCCTGGCTTCAGCAGCTCCTGGCCGTCCATGAGCAGCACGCGGCCGAAGACCTCGCGCGTGCCGTGCGCCACGCGCACGCGCACGCCGGTCTTGAGGGGCTTGCCGGAATGCTCGGGGTCCAGGTAGGTAATCGTGCAGTCGAAGCGGTCGCTCGCCGGCGGCAGGGACGGATCGACCACGAAGTCGCCGGCGTGCACGTCGCCCGCTTCGACGCCGGTCAGGTTCAGCGCCACGCGATGCCCCGCGCCTGCGCTCTCCACGTCGGCGCCGTGCACTTGGACGGTGCGCACGCGCGCGTCAAGACCCGACGGCTCCAAGCGCACGGCGTCGCCTGGTCGCGCCGTGCCGCTCCAAAGCGTGCCGGTCACGACGATGCCCACGCCCTTGACCACGAACGCGCGGTCGGCGGGCATGCGCAGGCGCCCGTCGGCGTGCGAGCGCGCGGCGCCCTTGAGCGCCTCCTGCAGTGCGCCCTTGAGCTCGTCGAGGCCCGCGCCGGTACGGCTGGAGCACGGCACGATGGCGGCGCCGGCGTACGGCGTCGTGGCCAGCAGCCCCGCCACCTCGTCGCGCACGAATTCGACCCACTCTTCGTCCACCAGGTCGGTCTTCGTGAGGGCCACCACGCACGTGGGCACCTGCAGCAGCTGCAGCACGGCCAGGTGCTCGCGGGTCTGCGGCATGATGCCGTCGTCGGCGGCGATGACCAGCAGCGCGGCATCGATGCCCGTGGCGCCGGCGATCATCTGGCGCACGAACTTCTCGTGGCCTGGCACGTCCACCACGCCGACTGAGGTGCCGTCTGGCAGCTCGAGCCGCGCGAAGCCCAGCTCGATGGTGATGCCGCGGCGCCGCTCCTCGGCCAGGCGGTCGGGGTTCGTGCCGGTCAGCGCCTGCACGAGGGCTGATTTGCCGTGATCGATATGCCCGGCGGTGCCCAGTACCACCGATGGTTTCGCGTAGTTCGCGCCCATGCGTCAGCCCCTTTCGAAATAGCGCGCCATGCTCGCTGCGACGATCTTGGCCTCGCCGTCCTGCACCGTGCGTGCGTCGAAGAGCACGTGCTCTTTCTGCACGCGCGGGATGACGGGCACCTCGCAGCGACGGATGAGGAATGCTTCGCACGCGTTGGCGTCGCCGCGCAGGAACTCAACCTCCACGGCGCAGCTGGGCAGCTCCTCCAACGGCAGCGAGCCGCCACCGGCGCGCGCGGTGGTATCGACCACGTCGAAATGCGCGCATTCGTCGGGAACGCGCTCCTGCAGCAGGCGAGCCAGCCGTTCGGCGCGCTCGCGCACGGTGTCGTGCGGCTCGTTCAGCATGCGCAGCGTGGGGACGATCTCGTAGGCGCTGCCGTCCAGGTACAGGCGCAGCGTCGCCTCGAGCGCCGCCAGGCTCATCTTGTCGAGGCGCATGGCGCGGGCGAGCGGGTTCTTCTTCAAGCGCGCGATCAGATCCTTCCGTCCCACGATGACGCCTGCCTGCGGTCCTCCCAGCAGCTTGTCGCCCGAGAAGGACACGAGGTCGCACGCGCGCTCGAGGGCGGTGCGCACCGTGGGCTCGGCGTCAGGTCGCTCGCGTAGCGGCGGGACGAGCGAGCCAGAGCCCAAGTCCTCGTAGACGAGCAGCTGCTCGCGCTCGCCCGCTTGCGCGCGGCGCGCGTTCTCGGTCGCGGCGATCTTTGCCAGCTGCGCGCCCGCCACGCTTTCAGAGAAGCCCACGATGCGGTAGTTCGACGTGTGCACCTTGAGCAAGAGCGCCGTGTCGGGTCCGATGGCGCGCTCGTAGTCTTCCGGATGCGTCTTGTTCGTGGTGCCCACTTCTACCATGCGCGCGCCGGACGCCTCCATGATGTCGGGCACGCGGAACGACCCGCCGATCTCCACCAGCTCGCCGCGCGAGACCACGGCCTCGCGCCCGGCGGCGAACTCGGAGAGCACCATGAGCACGGCGGCCGCGTTGTTGTTGACGGCAATCGCCGCCTCGGCGCCCGTGAGCGCGCACAGCAGCGCCTCGCAGTGGTCGTGGCGGCTGCCGCGCGCCATGCGCTCCGTGCTGTACTCAAGGGTGGAGTAGCCGCGCGCCGCCTGCGCCACAGCCTCGATGGCCTGTGGGGCGAGCGGGCTACGGCCGATGTTCGTGTGAATGACCACGCCCGTGGCGTTCACCACTGGGCGCAGCGAGGTCCGCGCGAACGAGAGCGCGCGCAGCAGCACGCCTTGCGCCACGCGCGCAGGGTCGAGCTCGGGCGCGGACACGGCCTCGCCACCAAGGATGCGTGTCCGCAGGGCGTCCACTTCCTCGCGCGCGGCGCGCGTGACCACGTCGGGCGGCAGCGTGCTCTCCACCGTCTCCGGCAGCTGCACGCGCTGCAACACCTCGTCGATCTTCGGGAGCGCCCGCAGCAGGGCGTTCGTGCTCTCATCAGCCATGTTCTGCTCGATTCACGTCAGGTAACATCCGCGCCATTGTAGCGCAGCGCGGCGAAAAGAACGCCAGCATGAGCGCGACGGCGCGCGGTCCGTTCGCTGTCATTCGCCACCGGCGCGCTCGGGAACCGGCCGGCTTCCTATCGCACGGTGATGCGCCCAGCGGACCCTTCCATGACTTTGCCGATCCGCCACGGCGTGCGGCCGGCACAAGCGATGGGCGCTGTTTTTGAAGAGGCTGTGGGGTTCGGAGAATCGAAATTGGCAGCTTCTCGTCGGTTAGTATGTAATATAATACGAACAAACGTTCGCACAGCATATGATTTTCTTCGGTCGAGCAAGTTCAGCCTACGTCTCGTTACGCACCGTCCTTTCCGGCGTCCTCTCAGCCTATCTGCCATATCGCTTTGCTCGCGTCAGCTCGTGATTAATTGCGAACGTTCTCGCATCATGGGGTCGTAGGAAAGGCGTTGGACATGAGTGAGAGCATCGTGTTATTCGAGTCGTCCGATCAAGAGGTTTTCCTTGATGTCGCAGTGGACGGAGATACCGTTTGGTTGACGCAGGCCCAGATGGCGGAGCTGTTTGCAACAACAAAGCAAAATGTGAGCCTTCATATCAAAAACTGCTTTAGGGAGGGAGAGCTCGAAAAAGGGGCAGTTGTAAAGAATTCCTTGACCACTGCGCCTGACGGGAAACGCTATAAAACCAACTGGTACAACCTCGACGTCGTCATCTCTGTTGGGCATCGAGTGAAGTCGAATCGTGGCGTTGAGTTTCGCCGGTGGGCGACGATTCGATTCATGCTGTTGGATAGCGATTATCCCAATGGGAGGCGCCATATTGCCGGTTGGCTTCCTATCGCACAGTGATGTGCCCAGCCGGTCCCTCCACGACCGTGCCGATCCGCCAGGGCGTACGGCCGGCGCGTGCGGCAAACTCCCGCTCGAACGCGTCCGCCTGCTCGTGCGGGATGGCCGCCAGGATACCGCCGCTTGTCTGCGGGTCGCACAGCACGCCTGAGATGGCGTCCGCGTCCGCGCCTTCGATGCGCAGGAAATCCTCGGCGAACTCCTCGATCGAGAAGGTGCGCGCGGGTCGGCAGTACGCGTCGGACAGTTTCAGGGCGCGCGCGAACAGCGGCACCTGCTCCCAAGTAAGCTCCGCCGCGCACCCGCTTGCTTCCAGCATCTCGTGCAGGTGCCCGGCCAGCCCGAAGCCCGTCACGTCGGTGGCAGCGTGCACGCCGGCTGCCAGCATGGCCTCGCCGGCTGCGCGGTTGAGCTCCGCCATGGACTCGATGACCGGTCTGAACTCGTCTTCAGCCAGCAGCCCCATCTTGGCCGCTGAGCACATGACGCCGGTGCCAAGGGGCTTTGTCAGGTACAGTGCGTCGCCCGGTTGCGCGCCGAAGTTGCGCACGATGTGTGCCGGGTTCACGGTGCCGAAGACAGCCAGGCCGTATTTCGGCTCGTCGTCGTCCACGGAATGCCCGCCCATGATGACGGCGCCCGCTTCGGCCGCCTTCTCCGTGCCGCCGCGCAGGATGTCGCGTGCCACATACTCGGGCAGCGCGCTGTCAAGGGCGAGCACGTTCAGCCCCACGAGCGGCCGCCCGCCCATGGCGAACACGTCCGAGAGCGCGTTCGCCGCTGCGATGCGCCCGAAATCGTACGGCTCGTCCACCATGGGGGTGAGGAAGTCCACCGTGAGCACGCCGGCCAGGTCGTCCGTCAGCCGGTAGACCGCCGCGTCGTCGCTCGTCTCGAAGCCGAGCAGCGCGTCGGCGGGCAGAATTTGATCCCGCGCGATGTCCGCCAGGATACGTTCGAGGTCGCCCGGACCCCACTTCGCCGCTCAACCGCCCTTGGAGGTCAAGTGCGAAAGCCGAATGCGCTCTTTCTCGCTCATGACGTGCTCCTTCCTGGCGGTTGCCATGCTCGGCGTGCGTGTTCGCGCCATGGCGCCCGAGACTACGTTTCGCGCCGCGCGCCCGCGCCTTCGCGCTCGCGTCTGCGCCCGCGCCTTCGCGCCAGGCACATTGTACGCGAACCAGGGAGGCATGGCGCGCCGAACGCCGAGTGCCGACCGGTCGGGTGGAATCTTCGTCCAACGTCTTCGCGGCGGGCGAAAAGGCCGTACAATGGAAGGACATCGTTCATGAGCGGCGCGTGCGCGGCGGCGGCAAGAAGCCGCCGGCTCAGGCCGTTCGGTTCCACTTAAGGAGGAGCAATGCCCACGATCACGCACGATCAGGTCCGCGTCCCGGCCGACGTCATGCCCGAGGCCCGCGAGACCTACATCGAGAACTACCTGAAGGCCACGCGCGGCACGGGCCGCCTCATGCTGTTCGCATGCGACCAGAAGATCGAGCACCTGAACAAGGACTTCTATGGTGAGGGCATCGACATCGCCGACCTCGACCCCGAGCACCTGTTCCAGATCGGCTCGCAGGGCGTGTGCGGCGTCCTGGCTGGCCAGCGCGGCCTTATCGCCCGCTACGCGCCGGACTACCCGGAGATCAACTACCTGGTCAAGATGAACTCCAAGACCAACCTCGTGAAGACCGCGCAGGAGGATCCGTACTCCCCGCAGCTGCACGAGCTGGAGGCCGTGCTCGCCATGCGCGAGGCCGGCGTGAACATCGTGGGCCTGGGCTACACCATCTACCTGGGCAGCGAGTTCGAGGCCACCATGATGGCCGAGGCAGGCGAGCTCATCGCCGAGGCTCATGCGCAGGGCCTCATCGTCGTGCTGTGGATTTACCCGCGCGGCAAGGCCGTCACGGCTGAGAAGGACCCGGACCTCATCGCCGGCGCTGCAGGCGTGGCGCTGTGCCTGGGCGCGGACTTCGTGAAGGTCAACCCGCCGAAGCCCGAGGGCGAAGACGAGCGCACCCCGGCTGAGGCCCTGAAGGTCGCCTCCACTGCCGCTGGCCGCACGGGCCTGGTGTGCGCGGGCGGCTCTACCGTCGACGCCGAGACCTTCCTCACCCAGCTGCATGACCAGATCCACATCGGTGGCGCCTGCGGCAACGCCACGGGCCGCAACATCCACCAGCGCAGCCTGGACGAGGCCGTCCGCCTGACGAAGGCCATCTCCGCCATCACCCTGGCCGACGCCACGGTCGAAGAGGCGCTGGCCGTCTTCAACGGCGAGAAGGACTTCACCATCTAAACCGCCGTCGGACATCGCGTTTGACCGAAGGAGGCTCGAGTGATCGCGCCTCCTTCTTTTGTGC
This sequence comes from uncultured Coriobacteriia bacterium, assembly GCA_949288145.1. Lineage (GTDB taxonomy): Bacteria > Actinomycetota > Coriobacteriia > Coriobacteriales > Eggerthellaceae > Aveggerthella. The sequence goes on along the minus strand of CASEJD010000073.1, from coordinate 22,375 downwards.
GCGGAAACGCCTGCCTCGGGCGACCTCTCCTAAAAGTTCGCCAGATGTGCGAGAATGTCGATTTTCTCGGTACGCAACTGGGATGGTTGGAATTGAAGCATGTCGCCGCGAGCACAGGGCGTTCAGCGGAGGCGGGGTGGGAGCGCCCCGGCTTTCGCGCGCTCGCGCTGTACGGGTGGCGTGCCTTTTGGATAGGAGAGATGCACGGTGAGCAGCACGCGCAATGACCTTCGACTGGGCATGCCCGATTCCCTCGCTCCGCTGGAGATCGAGGCGAAGGTGGAGGAAGTCGGCGTCGGCAAGGTCGGCATGGCGTTTTCCAAGGTGTTCGTCCTGGCCGTCCTGGCGGGCGCGTTCATCGCGTTCGGCGGCATGTACTTCTGCATCTTCCTGAGCGATCCGAGCATTCCATTCGCCGTGCAGCGCATGGTGGGCGGCATCTGCTTCTGCCTCGGCCTCGTGCTCGTGCTGTGCTGCGGCGCGGAGCTGTTCACCGGAAACAGCCTTATCATTTGCGCGAAAGCGTCGGGCAAAGTGAGCTGGAGCGGAATGCTCAAGAACTGGGTGATTGTCTGGACCGGCAATCTTATCGGCGCGCTGGCGGCCGTGGCGCTCGTCTACCTGGCGCAGGTGTGGTCCATGAACGGCGGCGTCGTCGGCGAGGCCATGGTCTCCGTGGCGGCCGGCAAGGTCTCGCCGGATTGGATGACGCTCTTCTTCAAGGGCGTCATGTGCAATATTTTCGTCTGCCTGGCGGTGTGGATCGGCTTCTCCGCCCGCACCGTGGTCGACAAGGTCGTCGGCATCATCCTGCCCATCAGCGCGTTTGTGGCCGCTGGCTTCGAGCACTGCGTGGCGAACATGTTCTTCCTGCCCATGGGCTGCCTGCTGAACGCGCAGGGCGTGGGCGCCGCCGGCGCCGTCACCTTCGAGGGCATCCTCTACAACCTCTCCGCCGCCACGTTGGGAAACGTCGTCGGCGGATTGCTGGTCGGCCTGGCGTACTGGTTCGTGTTCGGAAAGCGCGCCGCCGGCAACTAGCGCCTCCGCGCAGGCGCGCCGTCCGCGAAGGAACGTCTACACCGGCAGCATCTTCTTCAAGATCGCTTTGTCGAAGCTCACGACGCGATGCCCGCAGAGCACGTTGCGCGCCACCATCAAACAGTCAGTGAAGTCGAGCAGGGTGCTCGAGAAATACCGGATCGCGAGCCGGACGGCCTCTTCGTCAACGACCGTCACGTCTTCGAGCAGTCGCGTCAGCGCCTCCCCGATGACCGAGCGCGGCACGTGGTAGACGTCGCGGAGCGACACAGCCGTGCGGGCGATGATTTCGGGATAGACGAGCGTCGTGCCCGACGCAATGGTGGCGGCCGCTTCGTCGGCTTGCCGTTTATTGTCGTTCAGCAAGTACCGCAGGATGACGGTCTCGTCGATCATGGTTGCCATAGTTCCGCCTCCTGACGATTAATCGAAACGATGCTCGTACTGGTTCGCCTTGGCGCTCAGCGAGGCGATCCACGAGCCGCGCTCGTTCTCGCGGCGGGCAGGGCTCGCGAAAATATGGAGCATGCCAAAGGCCGAGCCGTTCCCGTGCTTGCGCTGCGTCGTGGGGATGAAGGGGAGTCGTTGGTCGACGACCGCTTGTGCGGCGAAGAGTCGAACCGCCTCGGAGAACGTGAGCCCCATACCCTGGAACACCTGTTCTGCTTCTTTCTTCATTTCGGGGTCCATGCGTACTTGAACGAGCGCATCGCGGGCCATATTTGCACCTTCTTTCGTGTGCGAATTCACAAAATGTAATACATACATATTACAACTATCGAGAAGCAATCTGAAACGCACTGGCGTGATTTCTGAAATAAAGAAGAAATGTCGTTTGTCAAGTTTTTGTGAATTATTCATGGCAAAGCAGGTGCCTTCGAACTTGAACTCTCGTATGAACAGGGAAAACAAAAGCTGATTAGAACGACTCATGCTGCAACGTGTCACGTTTGACGAGTCGTTCATGCCGGGAGTATGTTCACCGCAACTTTGTATGGAGGCATTGTGTAGACGCTGGGAGGAGGGATGAGCGTCCGCGATGCGCGAAGCCACAGACGATTCGAGAGAGGGGAGGAAGCATGGGCGGTTCGTACATCATGGCCGACTCCGGCGCGTGCATTGGCTGCAAGACGTGCATGGCGGCATGCCTCATGAAGCATGACGTGCCCGGGGACGCGGCCGTCGCTCGTCTCAACCTCGTGACCACGCTGCGCGTGTCTGCGCCCATTGCGTGCCATCACTGTGCCGATGCCCCCTGCGTGGCGGCATGTCCGACTGGAGCGCTGTACGACGACGGCACCCGCGTCGCCGTTCGCATGGAGCGGTGCATCGGATGCCGCGGGTGCGTCATGGCATGCCCGTACGGCGCGGTGAACGTCGTCGAGTACCGTCGCCGCTCGCCGCTGGGCGACCTGACTGTCAACGAAGGCGTCGGCGCCGTGGTCATCAAGTGCGACTTGTGCGCGGACCGGCCAGGCGGACCGGCGTGCGTAGAGGCGTGCCCGACCAAAGGCCTGGTCATTGTCGACAAGGACGTGCTCGAGGCAAGCGTCAAGCGATCGAACGACACGGAGCCAAAGACCGTTACGGCGGCATAGAAGCGCGCCTGTCCCGCGCAGGAGCGCGGACGGTGCGAATGGACGAGCTCAGCAAAAGGAGGGAGAAGCATGGAGAAGCACATGGCGGTCTGCCCGTACTGCGGAGCGGGCTGCAAGCTGGACCTGCTGGTCGAAAACGGCCAGGTGGTCGGCGCCGAAGGCCTGGACGGCATCACGAACCAAGGCGAACTGTGCCTCAAGGGCCTGCACGGATACGACTTCATCAACGACACGAAGATCCTTACGCCGCGCATTTACCATCCCATGATCCGTCGCGAGAAGGGCGCTCCGCTCGAGCGCGTGACGTGGGACGAGGCACTGGATTTCACGGCGCAGAAGCTCATGGACATTAAGGCGAAGTACGGCCCTGACGCCATCATGCTCACGGGGTCCTCGCGCGGTCCGGGCAACGAGGCGAACTACGTGATGCAGAAGTTCACGCGCGCCTGCATCGGAACGAACAACATAGACAACTGCGCGCGAACTTGACACGGCCCAACGGTCATCGGTCTGATGGACACAGTTGGTTCTGGTTGCATGAGCGTCTCTATCCCTAGCTTGGAGGACGCGAAGTGCATCTTCCTGTTCGGGTACAACCCGAGCGCATCGCACCCCATCGTCTCGCGACGCATCGTGCGCGCGAAAGAGAAGGGTGCCAAAATCATCGTCGCCGATCCGCGCGTCATCGAGACGGCGCGCATCGCCGATATTTACATGCAGATCAACAACGGGTGCAACATCGCGTTCCTGAACGCGTTCGCGAACGCGATCGTCACCGAGAACCTGCATGACAAAGAGTTCATTGCCGAGCACACGAACGGCTTCGACGAGTGGTGGGAGACCATCAAGGACTACACGCCTGAATCCGTCCAGCACATCACGGGCATCGACCCGGAGACCATGCGCGAGGCCGCCCGCATGTACGCCACGGCGGAAAGCGCCGTGCTCGGGTGGGGCATGGGCGTCGCCCAGCAGAAGCAGAACGTGCTCACCGTGCACACCCTTGCTGCCATCGCGTGCATCACGCACCAGATTGGCAAGCCGAACGCCGGCCTGGCCCCCGTTCGCGGGCAGAACAACGTGCAGGGCTCGTGCGACATGGGCATGCTGCCCAATTTCTTCCCGGGCTACCAGAAGGTCACCGACCCTGCCATGCGCGAGAAGTTCGCGAAGGCATGGGGCGTGCCGGTGGAGAAGCTCTCCGACCATGAGGGCTACAAGCTCACTGACGTGGGGCACAACGCCGAGGAAGGGAAAGTGCACGCCTTCTACAACTTTGGCGAGGACCCACTGCAGACCGAGCCCGACGCGCAGGACCTCAAGCGTCAGCTGCAAGGGCTTGACCTGCTCATCTGCCAGGACATCTTCATGACGCAGACGTGCATGATCGCCGACGTCATCTTCCCGGGCACGTCCTGGGGCGAGCACGACGGCGTGTTCTCCGCGTCCGACCGCACGTTCCAGCGCTTCACGGCCGCCGTGCCGCCGAAGGGCGAGTGCAAGCACGATTGGCAGATCTTCTCCGAGCTGTCCACGCGCATGGGCTACCCCATGCACTACGAGGACACGCAGGAGATCTGGGACGAAATGCGCTCCCTCTGCCCGACGTTCTACGGCGCCACGTACGAGAAGATGGCGGGCGTGGGACACGCACAGTGGCCGATTCCGACCATCGAGCATCCGGGCACACCCATCATGTACCTGGGTGGCAAGTTCACGACGCCCGACAACCGCGCCAACCTCATGGCGCACGACTGGGAGCCGCCGACCGAGCTGCCCGATGAGGAGTACCCGCTCATCCTGTGCACCGTGCGCGAGGTGGGGCATTACTCGTGCCGCTCCATGACCGGCAACTGCCGCGCTCTTTCGCTTCTTGCCGAAGAGCCGGGCGAGATTCACATCCATCCGGACGACGCCAAGGCGCGCGGTATTTACGACGGCGAGCTGGTGCGCGCGTTCTCGCGCCGTGGCGAGGCCATGAGCCGCGCGGTGGTTGACGAGCGTATCAACAAGGGCACGGTCTACATGACCTACCAGTGGTGGATTGGCAAGTGCAACAACCTCACGCTGCACGCGGTCGACCCGCGTTCGCACACGCCAGAGGACAAGTTCAGCGCATGCCAGGTCGAAGCGATCGAAGACCAGGTGTGGGCCGAGCAGCACATGCAGGAGCTCTACACGCAGCTCAAGAACGACCTTGCCGACCTGGCGTCCGCGCAGGATGTCGAGCCGACATCGCAAAGGCAGCCTCAAGAAACGCGCGAATCCGTGATCGTCTAAAGGAAATCCGCAACGGGCCCGCTCGCGCTCATGCCGGTCGGGCCCGTCGAGACCAAAGGAGCGGATGTGAATCGATTCATCAGCATTCACCCCGATAGGTGCATTGGCTGCGGCACCTGCCGGGCGGCTTGCAGCGAGGGGCACATCGCCCGCGGGCTGCAAGGCGAACCGAGGTTGTCCCTGGTCCAGACCAGGGGGATCTCGGCAGCGGTCACCTGTCACCACTGCGAAGGCGCGCCTTGTCTTGAGGTGTGCCCGGTGGCGGCAATCACGCGCGAGGACGGGATGGTGCACGTCAACGAGCAGCACTGCGTCGGCTGCAAGCTGTGCGCGGTGGTGTGCCCATTCGGCGCGATTCATCCCGCAGGAACGTCGATCGCGGGCGTTGCGGGCACGAGCGTCAACACGCCAACGTACCCGAAACGCCTCGACCCCATCCTGCGCTACGACATCGGCGTGTACACGTGCGCGGTCAAATGCGACCTGTGCTCGGGCGACCCGCGCTGCGTCGCGGCATGTCCGACGGCGGCGTTGGAATACGTCAAGGAAGACGAGATTGCCGGTTCCATCAAGGACAGGCGAATTGAGGCGGCGCTCGCTGCGGGCGACGTCCAGGAAAGCATTGCGGAGATAAGGAGGTCGAGATGAGCGCGTCGGTTCTGTTCCTTGCGTCCGTCGCCGTCTCGTGCGTCGGCGGCGTGCTCGCGCTGCTTGCGGGCCGTTCGGTCTCCGCGGCGAAAGCGGTCGCGTGCATCGCGGGCGTTGCGGCGGCGATCTGCGGACTGGGCGCTGGCGCGATGGCGATCTTCGGAGAGCCCGAGCTCGTGAGCATCGCGACCCCGTTCTCGTTCGCGAACTTCTCGTTGCTGTTCAACCCGTTGTCAGGCCTGCTCGTCCTGGTGATCTCGCTCTTGGCGCTCGTTGCCTGGGTGTACGGCCTTTCGTACTTCGACGAGTACAAAAAACACGGCGTTGGCGCCTTGGGCTTCTTCATGAACCTGTTCGTCGCGTCCATGATGGGCGTCATCTGCACGGACAACGCGTTCTGGTTCCTCGTGTTCTTCGAGCTCATGTCGCTGACCTCGTACTTCCTCGTCATCATCGAGCAGAAGGAAACCTCCATCAAGGGCGGCTTCCTCTACCTGGTCATGGCGCATGCGGGCTTCCTGCTCATCATGATCTCGTTCTTCACCATGGCGGGCATCACCGGGAGCTTCGAGTTCCAGAGCTTCCGAGAGCATGGGTTCAGCCCGGTCATCGCGTCGCTCGTGTTCGTGCTCGCGTTCATCGGCTTCGGCTGCAAGGCGGGCATGGTCCCGTTCCATTCATGGTTGCCCCAGGCCCATCCGGCGGCGCCTTCGAACGTGTCTGCTCTCATGTCCGGCGGCATGATCAAAATCGGCGTGTTCGGCATCGTCAAGGTGGGCCTCGACCTTTTGTCCTCGTCTGAGGTTCAGCTGTGGTGGGGCGTCCTCGTGCTGCTGTTCGGCGCGGCCTCGTCCGTCCTGGGCGTCGTCTACGCCCTGGCGGAGCACGACATCAAGAAGCTGCTCGCCTATCACTCCGTCGAGAACATCGGCATCATCCTGCTCGGCGTTGGCGTTGGGTTCATCGGAATGGCGCTCGGCCAGCCAACTATCGCCGTCATCGGCTTCATGGCGGGCTTCTACCACCTGCTCAACCACGCCGTGTTCAAGGGCCTCCTGTTCCTGGGCGCCGGATCGGTGCTGTACGCCACCGGCACGCGCAACATGGAGAAGATGGGCGGCCTTGCGCGCGTCATGCCGGTCACAGCCATGTGCTTCCTCATCGGCTCGCTGGCCATCTCGGCCATTCCGCCGCTGAACGGCTTCGTCTCCGAGTGGTACACCTACCAGTCCCTGTTCACGACCGCGTTCGCGGGTGACGCTGTCATCAAGGTCGTCGCCGCGTTCGGCGCCGTGGCATTGGCCATCACGGGTGCGCTAGCCGTCACCTGCTTCGTGAAGGCGTACGGCGTGACGTTCCTGTCCGCGCCGCGTTCCGACGTGGCACGCCAGGCGAAAGAAGTTCCTGGCCCCATGAAGGCGGGCATGGTCATCCTGGCGGCGGCGTGCGTGTTCCTGGGCGTGGGCGCCCCGTGGGTCGCCCCGGTCATGGAGCACATCGCGACTGCCATGACCACCGCTCCGACCGTCGGCTCCGCCGTCGGCATGGAGCTGGTGAACCCGGCTATCGGCAGCACGGTCTCCACCCCGCTGCTCGCCGTGCTCATGATCGCGCTCGTGGCTCTGCTGTGGGGCCTGCGCGCTGCGCTCGGCACGGGCGGCACGGGCGTCGTCCGCGACCCGTGGGCGTGCGGCTACAAAGCCGAGGCCGAAATGCCCGTCATCGCGACGAGCTTCGCCTCCCAGGTCGAAATGGTCCTAGGGCCCCTGTACCGCATGCGCTCGTTCATGTCGGCCCAAAGCGGCAAGTTCGTGGCCCTGTTCCAGGGCACGGTCAAGGGCGCTTCGGTTGCCGAGACGGCGGGCGACAAGTACCTCGTCGACACCGTGGCGACGCTCGTCGTCTGGCTTGGACAGCAGGTGCGCAAGATAGAGTGCGGCGACTTCCGCGTGTACATCCTCTACATCGTGGCAGCGCTCGTGTTCTTCCTGTGCCTGTCCGTTCTGATCTAGGAGGAGGTGTGTCATGACTGAGATTATCATCGCCATCGTGCAGGCTCTCCTGCTCATGCTGTTGGCGCCGCTCGTTTCGGGAACGGCGCGATGGATGCGCGCGAAGATGCACACGCGTCGCGGCCCCTCCATCCTGCAGGATTATTACGACATCGCGAAGCTGCTGAAGCGCCAGGACGTACGCACGCAGCATTCAAGCTTCGTGTTCCGTCTCATGCCGCCTCTGTACATGGGCGTCTTGCTCATCCTTGCGTGCGGTATGCCCATGATCACGCGCGCCTGCCCAATTCCCGTGCTCGGCGACGTGATCACCATCATCTACTTGCTCGCGCTCCCGCGCTTCTTCTTCGCGCTGGCGGCTGTTGACAGCTCCGATGCGTACTCCGGCGTCGGCGGCATTCGCGAACTGATCGTGGGCGTGCTCGTGGAGCCTTCCATGATGCTCGCGCTGTTCGTCGCCGCGCTTGCGACGGGCACGACGAACATCGGCGCCATGGGCGAGGCGATTGGCTCGCTATCGGTCACGTCCCCGGTCGCGGTGGTGGTCGCCGCCGCGGCGTTCGCGCTCGCCTGCTACGTGGAGCTGGGCAAGCTGCCCTACGACGTGGCGGAGGCGGAGCAAGAGCTGCAGGAAGGCCCCCTGGCTGAGTACTCCGGCCCTTCGCTCGCCATGGCCAAGGCGTCCTTGTCCATGAAGCAGGTCATCGTAGTGAGCTGGTTCATAGCCGTCTTTCTGCCGTTCGGTAGTGCCACCGAGCTCACGATTCCGGCGCTCGCCCTGGGCGCGCTGGTCTTCGTGGTCAAGGTCGCGGCCATCTTCTTCATCTGCTCCATTGTGGAGAACCTGGTGTCGCGCGTGCGGTGGAAGTACATGAGCCGTCAGACATGGACCGTCGTGGGCGTGTCGGTGCTCGCGCTCGTGTTCTGCGTCCTGGGAATCTAGGGGAGAGGAGGATCGATTATGTTGCTTGAACAAACCCTGCCCCTCCTTGCGATCGGCTCTATCCTCGTGCCCTTTGTCGCGGCGCTGTTGATCGTCGCGTCGCCGCAGCGCATGGCGAAAGGCCTTTGCATCGTGGCTGCCGCCATATCGACGGCCTTGTCGGTCGGTGCGTGGCTTGTCCTTGCCGGCAGCGGGCAGGAGTCCGTCGCCGTGCAGCTCATTGCGCTCGGGGACGCCGAGGTCATGGGCTTCGTGTTTGACAAGATGAGCGTCATGCTGGCGCCCTGCTTCGTGGGTATCGGCCTGCTTATCGCTATCTACTCGGTTGGCTACCTGAACGCGGGCAACCGCGAGCATCCCGATGCGCCGCGTCGTCGCTTCTACGCCTTCTTCACGGTGTTCATCGGCGCCATGGCGGGCGTCGTCTACTCGTCCACTGTGGTGGGGCAGCTCGTGTTCTTCGAGATCACGGGTGCGTGCTCGTGGGCGCTGATCGGCTACTACGACACGCCCACCGCGCGCAAGTCGGCGCTGAAGGCGCTCATCATCACCCATATCGCATCGCTGGGCCTCTATGTCGGCGCCGGAGCCCTGTACTTCCAGACGGGCACGTTCGCTACGGACGCCATCGCCCAGCTTGATGACTTCTGGAAGACGTTCGTGCTCATCGCCGTGCTCATCGCTGCGTGGGGCAAGTCTGCGCAGCTGCCGTTCTACATGTGGCTGCCCTCCGCTATGGAGGCGCCCACGCCGGTGTCGGCGTATCTGCACGGCGCGTCCATGGTCAAAGTGGGCGTGGCGGTTTTCGCCCGCGTGCTCGTGGGCGCCGGCCCGGTGCCGGAGCCGGTGGGTTGGGTCGCCGCCGCCGGCGGCATCCTCACGTGCCTGTTCGCGTTCTTCATGTACCTGCCGCAGAAGGACATGAAGCGCCTGTTGGCGTTCTCCACCATCTCGCAATTGGCGTACATCTTCCTGGGCTTCTCGTTCTTCATCTTCGGCAGCGACCTTGCGTTCGAAGGCAGCGTCATGCATATGTTCAACCATGCGTTCGCGAAGACGCTGTTCTTCCTGGTGGCAGGCGCGTTCAGCTACACGTTGGGTACGCGTATGCTCCCGAAGATTAAAGGCGTGCTCAAGAAGCAGCCGCTGCTGGGCGTGGGCTTCGCCGTCGCGGCTTTGGCAATCGCCGGCGTGCCGCCCATGAACTGCTTCTTCAGCAAGACGGCGCTGTTCTTCGGTGGCTTCTCGATCGCCGAAGCGAACCCTGCGCTGATGGTGATCGTCATCTTGGCGCTCGTGGAGACCGTCGGCTGCTTCGCATGGTTCCTCAAGTGGATGGGCAGCGTGCTGCCGGGCGAACCGTCTGAGACGGTGGCCCAGGCCCAGCCGGTGCCGAAAGCCATGCAGGGCGTGTTCGTTGTGCTCATCGTCATGACGGTCGCGTCGAGCTTCATCGCTGCCGCGTGGTTGGGATAAGGAGTCAGCATGACAGGTTACACATTGGTCAACATCCTGGGAGGCGCGCTCATCCTGACCTCGATGCTCGTGGTGCTTTCGAAGGCGCCGCGCAAAGCAGCCTTCCTGTACGCGGTCCAGTCGCTCGTGCTCATCTCGCTGTTCGTGGTGCTGGGCATGACGACCGGGTCGACGGAACTGTACACATGGGCGGGCACGGGATTCGTCACGAAAGTCCTGTTCGTGCCGCTTGCCATTCTGTTCGTGTGCAAGAAGATGGGCGATGCGGGCGCAGGCCTCGAGCCGAAGCTCACTCCGGTGAAGAGCATCGTCCTTATCGCAATCGAGGTGTTCGTGTGCTTCGTGGTCGTCCAAGGCATCGACTTGCCGACCGCCGCGGACGTGAAGCCGGCGCTCGCCATCTCGCTTGCGCACTTCTTCATCGGCCTGACGTGCATCGTCACGCAGCGCAACATCGTCAAGCAGATCTTCGGTTACTGCCTGATGGAGAACGGCTCCCATGTCACGCTGGCGCTGCTGGCCCCGCAAGCTCCCGAGCTTGTCGAGGTGGGCATCGCCACCGACGCGATCTTCGCCGTCGTCATCATGGCGGTCGTGGCGATGCGCATCTACCGCACCGCCGGCACGCTTGATGCCGACGATCTGATGGAATTGAAAGGGTAGGTGAGGTGCCATGGATTACGCAACGCTCATGATGGCGGTCATGGCGCTCCCAGTCGCCGCCGCCGTGATCATGGCGATCCTTCCGGCGAAGGCGACGCCGCGCCCAATCTACGAGACGCTGCACGTTGTCTCGCTGGCAGGCGTGCTCGCGCTCGCTGTCGTTCTCGTCGTCGGCGTCGTGGGGTCCGGCCAGCCCCAGGACGCGGTGGGGCATTGGTTCCACCTTGATGCGCTCGGCTGCGTGTTCTTGGCGCTCATCGGCGCGGTCGGGTTCTTGACGGGCCTGTTCGCCGTGCCGTACGTGCGCCATGACGTGGAAATCGGGCATATGGGCCCCGGCCAGGTGAAGCAGTTCTACGTGTTTTTCGACCTGTTCGTGTTCACGATGCTGCTCGTCACTATGTCCAACAACATCATCATGATGTGGGTCGGTATCGAGGCCACGACGCTGTCCACGGTCTTCCTCGTGGGGTCGTACAACACGAAGCTGTCGCTCGAGGCGGCGTGGAAGTACGTCATCGTCTGCACGGCGGGCGTGGCGTTCGGCCTGTACAGCACCGTGCTCGTCTACGCGAATGCGGCGGACATCATGGCGGACCCGCATCAAGCGGTGTTCTGGACGGAGCTTCTGCCCTACGCGCCCCAGTTCGACGCCATGATCGTGCAGATCGCGTTCGTGTTCGCTGCCGTCGGCTTCGGCACGAAGGCCGGCTTGTTCCCCATGCACACGTGGCTGCCCGACGCGCACTCCGAGGCGCCGAGCCCGGTGTCCGGCCTGCTTTCGGGCGTGCTGCTGAAATGCGCCATGCTCGTGATCATCCGCTTCTACATCCTGGCCGTGCAGTGCGTTGGTCCGGAGTTTCCGCAGGCCGTCATGCTCGTGCTCGGCTTGCTGTCCGTTGCTGTCGCGGCGTTCGCTGTCTTTTCGCAAGACGACCTCAAGCGCAAGCTGGCGTACAGCTCGTGCGAGAACGTGGGCGTCATCGCGCTGTGCCTGGGCTTCGGCGGCCCGCTCGGCGTCGCCGCGGCATTGCTGCACTGCGTCATGCACGGTCTCACGAAGAGCTTCGTGTTCTGCCTGTCCGGTAACGTGCTCATGAAGTACGGCACGCGCGACCTGAACAAGATCAGCGGCATGATCAAGGTCGCCCCGGCGACCGCCGTGCTGCTGGCAATCGGCATGTTCGGGCTCTCGGCGTTCCCGCCGTTCGCCATGTTCGTTTCCGAAGTGTCCATGTTCGTTGCGGGCGTGCTGTCCGACAAGCTGTGGGCCGTCATCATCGCTGCCATTGCCCTCACGGTCGTCATTGCGGCGTTCGCGCGAGTGGTCACGGGGTCTGTCATGGGCACGCCTCCGGAGGGCATGGAGAAACGCGACGTCAAACCGTTCGCGTTCGTGCCCGAGATCGTGCTGGCCGTCGTGATCGTGTGGTTCGGCGTCGCCATGCCGCAGCCGTTGTTGAGCGGTATCGAGGAGGCGACGTCGGTGGTTCTGCAGCAGGATTCCGACGCACTCCAGCAAGCGCCGCTGTTCAAAGACTTGTTCGCTGCGACCGACGGCGCCTCTGACGTCGCGTCCGAGTAGAAAGAAGGCAAACGGTGAAAAGCAAGACATTGTCGAAAAAGCCGGGCGCCAGCCATATCGAGGCAGTTCGAGAGCGGTTTCCCGGCGTCGTGAAGGACGTGGCGTGGCAGACCGACGACCAGGTCACGGTCACGGTGGCCACCGACGCGCTGCCCGATGTGGTGGAGTACCTGTACTTCGGGCGCGGCGGCTGGCTCCCGGTCATGATCGGTAACGACGAGCGGCCCATCAAAGGCTGCTACGCGCTGTACTACGTGCTGTCCATGGAAGAGGAGGATAAGGGCTGGGTCGTCGTCCGCGCCGAGGTCGATCCCGACACGCTCGAGTTCCCCTCCGTCACGCCGCGCGTCCCCGCGTGCGTGTGGAGCGAGCGCGAGGTGCGCGACATGTACGGCCTGCGCCCCGTCGGCTTGCCCGACGAGCGCCGCTTGGTGCTGCCCGACGACTGGCCGGACAACCTCTATCCGCTGCGCAAGGACTCCATGGACTATCGCCATCGTCCGCAGCCGGCTCGCGACGTGGAGAACTACACGTTTCTCTCCGACACCGGCGACCGCGAGACCACGGTCGTGCCCATGGGCCCGCTCCATATCACCTCTGACGAGCCAGGGCACTTCCGCCTGTTCGTCGAGGGCGAGGAGATCGTCGACGCCGACTACCGCCTCTTCTACATCCACCGTGGTATGGAGAAGGTGGCTGAGTCGCGCCTGAACTACGACGCCGTCACGTTCCTGGCGGACCGTATCTGCGGCATTTGCGGATGCGCGCACTCGGTGGCGTACGCTGAGGCTGTGGAGAATGCGCAGGGCATCGAGGTGCCCGCCCGCGCCCAGGCTATCCGCGCGCTTGTCCTCGAGGTCGAGCGCTTGCACTCGCATCTGCTCAATCTGGGCCTGGTGTGCCACTACTGCGGCTTCGACACCGGCTTCCAGCACTTCTGGCGCGTGCGCGAGAAGGCCATGGACCTTGCGGAGCTTTTGACCGGCCATCGCAAGACGTACGGCTTGAACCTCATTGGCGGCGTGCGCCGCGACATCCTGGCCGAGCAGAAGATGGAGACGATCAGGCTGGTCCACGAGCTGCGCGATGAGACGCGCAGCGTGGTGGACGCCCTGCTTGAGACGCCGAACTTCGAAGGCCGAGCGAAGGGCGTCGGCCTGCTTGACCCGAAGATCGCGCGCGCGTTCAGCCCGGTGGGCCCGTGCGTGCGCGGCAGCGGGTTCGCGCGGGACGTGCGCTTCGACCATCCCTTCGACGGCTACAAGATGCTGCAGGATTCCTTCAAGGCGCGCCCGTACGACGGGTGCGACGTGCTGAGTCGCACGCTTGTGCGCATCGACGAGGTCTTCGACAGCTTCGACATGGTGGAGTACCTGCTCGAGAACGCGCCGTCGGGGCCGATTCTCACCGAGGACTGGACCTACGACCCGCACAAGTTCGCGCTCGGCTTCACCGAGGCGCCGCGCGGCGAGGACGTGCACTGGGCCATGGTGGGCGACAACCAGAAGTGCTACCGCTGGCGCGCGAAGGCCGCCACGTACAGCAACTGGCCGGTGCTGCGCTACATGTTCCGCGGCAACACCATCTCGGACGCCGCCCTGATCGTGGGCAGTATCGACCCGTGCTATTCCTGCACGGAGCGCGTGACCATCGTGGACGTGAAGAAGAAGACGGAAAAGGTCCTCACGAGGGATCAGCTGGAATCGTACTGCCGCCGTCGCACGCACTCTCCGCTGAAGGATTAAGGGGTCGTCATGCTGAAGACACTGAGAAACATCCTGAAGACGGGCGACGCCACGGTCAAATACCCGTTCGCGCCGCTGCACACCTGGCCGGACATGCGCGGCAAGCCCGAGCACGACGCCGTCGCCTGCATTGCGTGCGGCGCGTGCGCCGTGGCCTGCCCACCGAACGCCATCCAGATGCAGACCGACCTGAAGGCTGGTACCACCATATGGTCCATCGACTACGGTCGTTGCATCTTCTGCGGCAGGTGCGAGGAGGTGTGCCCGCTGTCCGCCATCAGCCTGGAGTCTGAGTTCGAGTTGGCGGTCATGCGCAAGGACGACCTGATCGAAACGTGCACCTACCAGCTGCAAGCGTGCTCGGAGTGCGGCGAGTATTTCGCCCCGCGCAAGGAGGTCGACTACGCCGTGCGCCTGCTGAGCAGCATGCCGGGCAATCCCGAGGTGGAAGAGGCGGCGCAGCTTGCAAGCGTGTGTCCCACGTGCAAGCGCCGCCGCGATGCCGTGGCTGCGAAGGCCGCTGACGACGCGCACGCGAAGGCGAAGGGAGGAGAGGCGTAACCATGTCGCTGCGAAAGACATACCAAGTCCCTGAGTCGCTGCAGGCGCGCCTGGACAAAGTCGAGCTGGACGACAAGATTGTTGCTGCGAAGGCGGCGTTACTGAACGACATCAAGCGTTCCGTGTACATCTACCGTGTCGACTGCGGTGGCTGCAACGGCTGCGAGATTGAAATTTTCGCCACCATCACGCCCGTGTTCGACGCTGAGCGCTTCGGCATCAAGAACACGCCGAGCCCGCGCCATGCCGACATCCTCGTCTACACCGGCGCCATGACCCGTTCCATGCGCTTGCCGGCGCTGCGCGCCTACGAAGGTGCCCCGGACCCGAAGCTCGTTGTCTCCTACGGTGCGTGCGGGTGCACGGGCGGCATCTTCCACGACAACTACTGCGTGTGGGGCGGTACCGACCAGCTGCTTCCCGTGGACGTGTACATCCCCGGTTGCCCGCCGTCGCCTGCCCAGACGATCTACGGGTTCGCCATCGCGCTGGGCTTGCTCGGCCAGAAGCTGCATGAGACGAACATTGTGGAGGGTGCCGACGAGCACGCTCCGCTGCTGTACGAGAACGTCCCGTACCGTCTGCGCGTGGAGATTGAGCGCGAAGCACGCCGCATGGCGGGCTACCGCTACAGTGAGAAGCTCGTCGACCGGTTCATGGGCGCGCTGACGGCCGAGGGCGTCGACGTGTTCAGCTCGGTCGACGCACTCATCGCCAACGAGCCTGACCCGCGCAAGGTGGAGATTTTCTCCGAGCTGAAGGACGTGCTCGTCTCGAAGGCGGCGGGAGGCCGGCTATGAGCGTTCGCGTGAGCACGCCACAGGGTGATGACATCGAGGGGCTTGGCGCCGAAGTGTGGGCTGAGTCCCCCCTGTTCCTGTCGGACGCGGGGGAGAGCGCCCTCGCGTCCGAGACGCCCGAGCGGCAGGAGCACGGCGAGTCCGTGGCGTTCTACCGTCTGGGACGGCGTTTCGTGGACAACGAGGCGTCCATTCCCGAGGACGCGCGCGACGTGCTGTACTACACGCTTTCCGTCGGGCACCACGTGGGCGTGATTGACTGTTTCGAACGTGCACTGACCATGCCGCTTGCAAGCTACCGCACGATCGTGGGCCTGCTCGAGAGCGAGGAGGCTCGCTTCAAGCTCTCGGGCGTGTGGCGTTTCGGCGAGATTGAGATCGACAAGACCAACGTGCCCTGCCTGCTGCCCGCGTTGCGGGCGTGCCTGGCGAACCTGGACGTGTTCAACGAGCCGGGCAAGACGGAGATTCCGCTCGACGAACTGGAGGTCTCCATGCTCATGGCGTTCGTGGACGCGGTCTTGAAGGTCCGCGACGAGCCGGGCATGTACCTCATGGTCAGGAGGGAGGCGTCGTGAGCCAAGTGCTGTTCACGGCGGGCAGCGTGCTTCGCGGCGACGACGCTGCGGGCCCCATGCTCGCCAAGATGCTGACGGACGAGCCGGCGGAAGGCTGGACGGTCATCGACGGCGGTCAGACGCCCGAGGACGACCTGGCCACGATCCGCCGCATGGCTCCCGAGCGGGTCGTGCTGGTGGACGCCGCGGCCATGGGCCTTGAGGTGGGCGCGATCAGGCGTTTGGAGGCGGGCGACGTGGCGCGTCAGTCGCTCATCACCACGCACTCGCTACCGATTACGTTCTTGCTCAGCGAGCTGCAGCGCGCGTGCGAGCGCGTCGACTTCCTCGGCATCCAGCCGGGAAGCCTGGAGTTTTTCGACCCGCTGTCACCGGGCGTGTGGGACGCGCTGGACGACATCGCGGGCTGCATTCGCGATGGGGGCGACGTCTCCCGGTATCCGCGGATGGGAGAAGGCGCGGCGTGACGCCGCGTGCGGCGTGCGCTTGTCCACGCCGTGCAAGAGAGGGGGCGAGAGCGCAGGAAGTGAAGGGCCGGCGCTCTCGCGGTCATTCGGCGGCTTTGCCGCCACGAAGGAGGATACAACATGAGCATCACAAGCGATGACTTGAAGCCCATCAAGCCTGACGCGCTCTCGCCTGCCGAGACGGAGGCGAAGGCTGAGTCGCTTGGCGTGGGCAAGGCGACCATGGCCATCCCGAAGATGTTCGTCATGGCCATGCTGGCGGGTGCGTTCATCGCGTTCGGCGGCATGTATTTCTGCATCTTCTTGGGCGATTCGACGATGCCGTTCGCGGCACAGCGCATGGTGGGCGGCATTTGCTTCTGCCTGGGCCTTGTGCTCGTGCTGTGCTGCGGGTCCGAGCTGTTCACGGGCAACTGCCTCATGATCTGCGCGAAGGCTTCGGGCAAGATCGGCTGGGGTGGCGTCCTCAAGAACTGGGTGACCGTGTGGCTTGGCAACTTCGCGGGCGCGCTCGTGGCCGTGCTCTTGATCTTCATGGCGCAGGTATGGGCCATGAACAGCGGTGGCGTTGCGGAGGCCATGGTCTCCGTGGCCGCGAGCAAGGTCACTCCTGATTGGGTGACGCTCTTCTTCAAGGGCATCATGTGCAACGTCTTCGTGTGCCTGGCGGTGTGGATCGGCTTCTCCGCCCGCACCGTGGTGGACAAGGTGATCGGCATCATCTTGCCGATCAGCGCCTTCGTGGCCGCCGGCTTCGAGCACTGCGTGGCCAACATGTTCTTCCTGCCCATGGGCTTCATCATGAACGCGATGGGCTACGGTGCCGACGGCGTAATCACGCTCGGCGGCATCGCCTACAACCTCTCCGCCGCCACGCTGGGCAACATCGTCGGCGGATTGTTGGTCGGCCTGGCGTACTGGTTCGTGTTCAATCAGAAGAAGGCTGGAAAGTAGCGACAGATTACTGGACGCGGAGGGCTGTGCGTCCGAATGGGCGCCCTCAGGATTTGTGCAGCGTCCCGCGTCTGAGCGAGCATACCATGAATGTATGCATCACGAGTGGAAAGGAGGCGACCGTGCCCGAGCATAAGATGACCGACGCAGCTGAGCGTGCTGTCCCTGCGGGCGCTGCCGCCTCTTTGCGCGAGGTGGGGGCGCTGTTCGTGACCGAAGACGGCGCCGCAGCCCGCACCGAGGTGGTGGCGGTGGAGTCGCGCATTGACGTCGTGCTCGATGGCGCGTACTGGGCGTCGTTCGCCGCGTCACCGCAGGATTTGGAGGACTTCGCGTACGGGCTGCTGCTCTCGCACAGCCTCATTTCGCATGCGAGCGAGGTCACGTCGGTGGACGTGCGCGAGGTCGAGGGCGTGCTCGTGCTCGACGTGCGCCGCGCGGGCTTGCAGGATGCACGCGCTGCTGTCGCGGCGCCTTGCGCGTACCGCGCCGCGTGCCCGCACGCGGCGTCCGAGGCGGTGTTCCCGGGGTTTGAGCGGCTGGCTTGCCAGGGGGAGGCCGCTGGCGATTCCGCCCCGAAGCTCCCACCGCATGCCATCTTCAACGTGAGCCGCAGCCTGCTTTCCCAACAGGGCATGCACCGGGCGACGGGCGCCACGCACGCGGCGGTGTTCGCTGACCGCGAGGGAGTCGTCGTGCTCATGCGCGAGGACGTGGGTCGCCACAACGCTGTCGACAAGCTCATCGGGGTCTTGGCGCGCGAGGGCGTCGACGCGTCAGAGGGCTTCGTCTACCTGTCAAGCCGATGCGCGCTCGAGCTCGTGGCGAAGTGCGCCCGCGCTGGCGTGCGCGTCGTCGCCACGGTCTCGGCGCCCACGTCGGCGGTCATCGACTTCGCCGAGGCCGCGGGCATCACGCTGTGCGCCTTTGCGCGAGAGGGTCGCTTCACGGTCTACACCCACCCTGAGCGATTGGAGGTGTGAGCGACGCTTTTTCCCTCGGGCGCGAAGCGGTGCTTCCGTCTGACCTGCCGCGCAACGCGCGCGATCATGCTGCCCGAATGGCAGTCACGCCACATCTTGCTCTCCTTCACGCGCGAGATGCGGCGTGACCGTCAAGTTCGGGCAGGGGCGGCCGTGCCGCCCGCCCGCCGCAGTGGCGGTATCATACGGACAGCAGGCGACTGCTCGGCGTCCTTTTCTGCACGGGGCGCCGGTTCTGCGATCACAGTCGTCTTCGGTCCAAACCTGAGGCGTGGCCAGGTCCTCTGCATGCCCGCGCGATTCTCTGCCTACATACACTAGGTTGCTTTTCTATGCTCTCAAAGGGGGAGTCATGACTGATTATCGCGACATGTGGCAGGACCTCGGCATGGACCTGGAGACGCATGACTTGTTGTGCGCGGCGCTGCCGCAATCGTTCGGCGACATCTACCTCACGCAGGAGAACCGTCCGGAAGGCATGGCCTTCTACGACTTCGTCGTCTCCGAGATCCATGGCATTCGTCCCGCCGAGCTCGTGAAGCTGAAAGAGGACGGCGGGAAGGTCTTCGGCACGTTCTGCGTATTCGTGCCCGACGAGGTCGTGGTCGCGTGCGGCGGCGCCGTCACGGGCCTGTGCGGCGGCTCGCAGTTCTGGGTGCCCGAAGGCGAGAAGGTGCTGCCGTCGGGCATGTGCCCGCTCATCAAGGCATCGCTCGGCGCGCATTTCGGCAAGACCTGCCCGTACTTCAGCGTTTCCGACGTCTACGTGGGCGAGACCACGTGCGACGGCAAGAAGAAGGCCTACGAGATTCTGGGCGCCGACAAACAGACCTACCTCATGGACATGCCGCAGATGAAGCGCCCGCAGGATTACGAGAAGTGGACGGGCGGGATCTCCGCGTTCGCGCGCATGGTCCAAGAGGTCACGGGCGTCGAGCTCACGGCCGAGAAGCTGGGCGATGCCATCCACCTCATCAACGAGAAGCGCCAGGCGCTCGCTCGCGTGCACGCGGCTCGCAAGGCAGACCCTCTGCCCATCAGCGGCAAGGATGTGCTGCTCATGACGCAGATCGCCTTCTTCGACGACCCGGCGCGCTGCGCTCAGATGGCCAATGCGCTGGCGGACGAGCTCGAAGCGCGTATCGAGCGCGGCGAGGGCGTGTTCCCGAAGGGCACGAAGCGCATCCTCGTCACCGGCACGCCCCTTGCCATTCCGAACTGGAAGCTGCACCACATCATCGAGACGAGCGGCGCCGCCGTCGTGTGCGAGGAGATATGCACGGGCACGCGCTACTTCGAACACCTGGTGGACGAGTCCGCCACGACGCTGGAAGGCCAGTTCCAGGCGCTGTCCGATCGCTACATGCAGAATAACTGCGCGTGCTTCACGCCGAACCCGGGCCGCGTGGAGGATATCGTGCGCTTGGCGCGTGAGTACCGGGCGGACGGCGTGATCGACTGCAATCTGAAGTTCTGCACGCTCTACGATGTGGAGAAGTCCAGCGTCGCAGCAGCACTCGAGCAGGAGGGCATCCCGTGCCTGGCGCTCGAGACCGACTACGCCGACAACGACTCCGAGCAGCTGCGCACGCGCATCGGTGCGTTCATCGAGATGCTGGGGTAGAAGCACGCATTCGCCTGGGCGGGCGGCGGAGGGCGGCGTTCTCGCGCCGCCCTCGTTCGACCGAACTCCGCCTGGGCGCGCTGAACGGGAGGGTGAACATGCTCGGTATTGGCATAGATATCGGATCGACCGCCACGAAAGTCGCTGTCTTGAACGAGGCGGGCGAGCTCGTGCGCACCGAAGTGCGGCCAACCGGTTTTAGCAGCGTGGAAGCGGCCGAAGGCGTGCGAACGTTGTTAGAAGAGGACGGATGCCTCGCGCAGCCCCACGCCGTCGTCGCCACAGGCTACGGCCGCGTCGCCGTGCCCTACGCCGACAAGGTGGTCACCGAGATTACCTGCCACGGGAAGGGCGCGGCGCGCCTGTTCGGCGGCGACGGCGTCGTGGTGGACATCGGCGGGCAGGACACGAAGGTCATCAAGCTCGCGGGCGGCAAGGTCATGAAGTTCGTCATGAACGACAAATGCTCCGCGGGGACGGGGCGCTTCCTGGAGATCATGGCGGACCGCCTTGCCATGAGCCAGACCGACCTGGCGCGGATGGCACGCGAGGGCACGCCGACGCCCATCTCGAACATGTGCACGGTCTTCGCGGAATCCGAGGTCATCAGCTTGGTGGGCAAGGGCGAGCCGCGCGAGAACATCGCGAACGGGGTCATCGAGTCCGTCGTCGCGCGCGTGGCGACGCTCGTGCTGCAGACGCCGGGTTCGCCGTATTTCCTGACCGGAGGTCTGTGCGAGAACGACTACGTGGTTGAGCGGCTGGGCGCGAAGTTGGAAGCCTCGGTAACGACGTGCCCCGAAGCCCGCTACGCGGGCGCCATCGGCGCAGCGCTGTGCGCGCTTGAGCTGGGGTAATAAATACTGCGGGCCGCTCTATAGCGCCTGCTTTCATTGATGAGGAGAGTATTCATGGAAGAAAGTAAACTTCCCAGCACGTTCGAGGAGTTCAACGATGCGCGTAAGGCATCGTTCATGAAGGTCAAAGAGTTCAAGGACGCCGGAGGGCGCCTGGTCGGCTTCCTCTGTTCGTACACGCCGCTTGAAATCATCGACGCAGCGGGCGCGGCGTCCGTAGCGTTGTGCGGCACGAGCAACGAGACAGTTCCGACGGCGGAGACCGTGTTTCCAGCGAACCTTTGCCCGCTCGTGAAGTCGACGTACGGGTTCGCGCTGGCGGACAAATGCCCGTTCACGTACTTTTCGGACATGATCGTTGGCGAGACAACGTGCGACGGCAAGAAGAAGATGTACGAACTCTTGAACGAGCTCAAGGACGTTTATGTGCTACATCTGCCGCAGGGCCAGCAGCGCGCATACGAAGCAGACGCCTGGTACCAGGATGTGAAACTGTTCAAAGAGCACCTCGAAGCGTATTACGACATCGTGATCACTGACGATGACCTGCGTGCTGCCGTTTGCCGTCGCAACCGACTGCGCCAAGCGCTGCTCGACCTGTACGGCCTGCAAAAGCTCACGCCTTCGGCAACGACGGGCATGGAGCTGGTCAGCTCGGTCATGGCGAGCACGTTCAGCTTCGACATCGAGGCGTACGCCGCGCAGCTTGAAGAACTGGTGGCAAAGCGTCGTGCTGCGTACGATGCCGGGGAGCGCCCGGTTGGGGCGGACCGCAAGCGCGTTCTCGTGACGGGCTGCCCGCTCGGCGGCGTCATGAACAAGGTCGTCAAGACCATTGAGGACAACGGCGGCGTGGTCGTCTGCTCCGACGACTGCTCGGGCGAACGCACGAGCAGTATGATGATCGACCCTGAGGCGCCCGATATCTTGCGGGCCATCTCCGACCGCTATCTGCAAATACACTGTTCGGTCATGACGCCGAACGACGGTCGTATGGAGAATACGCTCGACATGGTCGAGCGCTATCATGCGGACGGTGTGATCGAGAGCATCCTGACGGCGTGTCACACGTTCAACGTGGAGAGCGCGCGCATGGAGCGCGCCATGGAATCCCACGGCGTGCCGTACATGCGGCTGGAGACCGACTACTCCACGGGCGATGTCGGCCAGGTGGAGACGCGCATAGCCGCGTTCATCGAGACGTTGTAGCGATGTCAGGCGCAGGGCGCCACGGCAAAGCCTTTGGCATCCTGCGCACTGCAAGCTTCCGTTCGTGCGTTGCAAGAATGTCGGCGCGGCGCGGACGGACTTCACGATACGGCAGGCGTGGCAAGCGTGCTTACAGGGGGGCGAATCGAGCTCGGGTTGCCGGGTGGTTGGGATGCTTGCAGGGAACGCGCTCTGAAGTAAGAGAAGGAAGGATCATGATCTATTTCGACAACGCGGCGACTACGTTGCAAAAGCCACCCCAGGTGGCGGAGGCGGTCGCGCGCGCCCTGATGTCGTTCGGCGGCGTGGGGCGTGGCGTGCACCCGGCGTCGCTGGCCGCGGGCATGGCGG
>CASEJD010000072.1 GCA_949288145.1 uncultured Coriobacteriia bacterium | reverse complement strand
CCGCGGGGGAGAGCGCAAAGCGCAGAACGGCGCGCCCCAGGGCGGCAAGCCGCAGGGCTCTGGCCCGCAGCATGCGGCCGGCGCATCGCAACGTGGTGGCAAGCCGCGCGGCGAGCATGCGCAGCGTTCCGACCAGCGTTCGGGAAGCGAGTCCCATCGCACCGCGCGTCGTCGCAGCCACAAGGCAGGCGGATCTGGCGCATCTAGCGACGCCCCGAAGACGGGCGAGTAGCGGGCACGTCTCTCAAAAGCTTTAAGCGCACAAGCCGTGTTCGAGCGCATAAGCTGTATTCAAACGCACAAGCACACACAGGCCGCCCTCGGGCGGCCTGCTTTCATTTCGTCCGCAGAATCCGCCGCGGAAGGCTCGCGAAGGTTGCGGGTTCGCGACGCTGGAAAGCTCGCGCACTGCCGTTGCAGGGTTAAAATCGCATGTCGGTGCGGGATGTCGTCGCCGGGGAGCGCGAAACGCGTATGATGATGGGCTAAACACAACGCGATTTCTGAAAGCGAGAACGATCATGACGTGCGGACACGAGCTTCTGACCGACTTGTACGAGCTCACCATGGCCCAGGGCTACTGGGAGACGGGCAGGACCGAAGAGCAGGCGTGCTTCCACATGTACTTCCGCCAGAACCCCTTCAAGGGCGGCTACGCGGTGGCGTGCGGCATGGACCAGCTGGCCGAGCTCGTGGAGGACTTCCACTTCACCGAGGACGACCGCGCGTACCTGGCGTCGCTGCCGGCGCCGGGCGGCGGGAAGCTCTTCAAGTCTGAGTTCCTTGATTACCTGGGCGAATTCCGTCTGCGCGCCGATATCGATGCCGTGCACGAGGGCACCATCGTGTTCCCGAACGAGCCGCTCGTGCGCGTGAAGGGCCCCATCCTTGACTGTCAGCTGCTGGAGACGGCGCTGCTGAACTGCGTGAACTTCCAGACGCTCATCGCCACGAAGGCGGCGCGCGTGTGCCTGGCCGCCGAAGCGCCGGTGGCGGAGTTCGGCCTGCGCAGGGCGCAGGGCGCGGGCGGCGGCATGTGGGCCAGCCGCGCTGCCGTCGTGGGCGGGTGCGCTTCCACGTCCAACGTGCTCGCGGGCAAAGAGTACGGGCTGCCGGTCTCGGGCACGCACGCGCACTCGTGGGTCATGTCGTTCGACTCCGAGCTCGAGGCGTTCCGCGCGTACGCACGCTGCATGCCGAAGAACTGCATCCTGCTCGTGGACACCTACGACGTGGAGCAGGGCGTGGAGAACGCCATCACCGTGGGCCTCGAGATGGCCGAACGCGGGGAGAGGCTCGCGGGCATCCGCATCGACTCGGGCGACCTGGCGTGGCTGGCGAAGGCCGCGCGCAAGCGCCTGGACGCTGCGGGGCTGACGGACGTGAAGATCGTGCTCTCGAACGATTTGGACGAGTACACCATCTCCTCGCTGCGCGACCAGAAGGCGCCGGCGGACTCGTACGGCGTGGGCACGAAGCTCGCCACGGCGTTCGACCAGCCCACGCTCGGCGGCGTGTACAAGCTCTCTGCCACGCGCATGCCGGGGCAGGAGTGGGAAGACCGCATCAAGATCTCCGAGCAGTCGGCGAAGCTCACAACGCCCGGCGTGCTGGACGTCCGCCGCTACTACCATTCCGACGGCACCATCGCCGGCGACATGGTCTTCGACGCGAACAGCCCGATGAGCGAAGGCGAGGTCATCGTGGACCCGTCCGACTCGCTGCGCCGCAAGTGCCTGACGGGCAAGCGCTTCGAGACGCTGCTGCAGCCGCTTGCGCGTGAGGGCGCTGTCGTGCTGGAGCCTGAGTACCGCAACGCCATGGTGGCGCAGGAGCGGTGCCGTGCCGGCCTGGCCACGCTCGACGAAAGCCAGAAGCGCATGCTTAACCCGCACTCCTACCCGGTCGGTCTGGAATATGGGCTTTTTGAGCGGAGGCGCGACTTGGTTGCGCGCATGCGCGGCATCGAATAAATTCTTACATGATTGCGCCGCCGTGCATGCACATCGGCGGCATGAACACCGCATGCCTGCGCTCACGGAGGGCGCGGGCGATGCCGCAGGAAGGGCGGGTCGGTAGCGCCGTGCCCGCGCGAAGGAGGACACCCCGCATGCAACCCCAGTGCAACCTGATCATCGACTCGTGCTGTGACCTGCCGTTCGAGGTGGTGAACCGCCCGGGCGTCGAGCTGCTCGAGTTCACGTACATCGACTCCGAGGGCGCGCATCCCGACGACCTGTACCAGAGCACCACCGCGCATGAGTTCTTCCAGCGCATGCGTGACGGCGAGGAGCCCAGCACCTCGCAGCTGTCCATCCCGGTGCTGCAGGATGCGTTCCGTCGCGCCATCGACTCCGGCATTCCCACGGTGTTCCTGTGCTTCTCCAGCGCGCTGTCCGGTTCGTACGACGTGGCCGTCATGGTGCGCGACCAGCTGATCGAGGAGAACCCCGACGCCGAGCTGTACGTGGTGGACACGAAGCTTGCATCTGTGGCCGAGGCGCCGCTCGTCTACGAGGCCATCCGCCAGCGCGACAAGGGCCTCACGGCGAAAGAGATGGTTGCCTGGGCCGAAGAGGCGCGCTACTTCGTGGACGCGCTCTTCATGGTGGAGGACCTGGAGGCGCTGCGCCGCGGCGGTCGCATCCCGGCGACCATCGCCTACGCGGGCGGCAAGCTCGACGTGAAGCCGCTGCTCACCATTGACGCCGAAGGCAAGCTCACGCTCACCGGCGTGGCGCGCGGCCGCAAGAAGGGCCTGAAGCAGCTGGCCGAGTACTACCTGAAGCGCCGCGACGTCAACGAGCCCTCCTCGCAGGTCATCATCGGCGACGCCGACTGCCCGAAGGACGTGGAGCGCCTGCGCGAGCTCATCGAGAAGGGCCACGAAGGCGCGCTCTTCCTGGAGAGCAGCATCGGCCCGGTCATCGGCAGCCACGTGGGCCCGGGCATGATCGCCGTTGTGTTCTGGGGCAGCGACAAGCGCGAGGGCCTTTCCGTGGCCGACCGCATCGCGCGCCGCGTGAAAGGCGCCGAGTAGCGGCTTCGCAGTGCTACACTTTTCGTGATCAAGAGGGCGGCGAGCAGGCTGCCGGTGTGCGCGGGTGCCCGCGCAGGGCTAGAAGGAGCGAAGCATGGGGATGTCGTTCGTGTTCGTGGGCGATGTGAAGGTCGGCGAGCCGCTGTCCCGTCGCCTGACCGAGGCGGGCTACCTGGCTGCGTCCGACGTGGCGTCGGCTGACGTGGTGCTCACGTTCTGCGAATCGCAGGCTGCCACCGAGGATGTCTACTTCGAGACGAACGGTCTGGTGCAGACGTGCATGCCCGGCGCCTACCTGGTTGACCTCGGCGCCACCACGCCCTCGTTCTCGAAGGAGATTCAGGCGGTCGCGCTCGTGAACGACCTGCACGCCATCGACGCGCCGCTGTTCGTGGACGCCCCGGCCGAGCCCGACGTGTTCGAACGCCCTGAGTGCCTGTGTGTCTTCTGCGGCGGCGAGGACGACGACGTGGACGAGCTGCGCCCGCTGCTCGAAGTGCTGGCGGACGAGGTGCTCTACCTGGGACCCGCCGGCTCCGGCCAGACGGCGCTGGCGGTCGCCACGCTGCAGAACGCCGCGCAGATCGCCTCGCTCATGGAGGCCGACGCGCTGTGCCGCGCGTCCGAGGTGGACGCCCTGCCGTTCATGGAGGCTGCCATCGACGCGGGCGTGGTGTCCAACCGCGTGCGCTCGCTGCACGAGGCGGTGCGCGCCGAGCGCTTCGACGGCGCGTTCACGCTCGAGATGCTCATGTCCGAGCTGACCATGGCGCTCGCCGCGGCCGATGACGTGGACCTCATCCTGCCGCAGGGCGAGGCCGCCCAGCACCTGCTGGAGCTGTTGGCGGTCATTGGCGGCTCCGACAAGGGCGTTGCTGCGCTGTCGCTCATCTACGGCGAAGAGAGCGCGTGCGCCAAGCACGGCCTGGACTGGACCCGCGCCGAGCAAGTCTACGGCAGCCATGACCATGACCACGTCGATTGCGACTGCCACCACCATCACGACGACGAGCTCTCTGACGGCTATGGCGCGTTCGGCTCGATGTTCGATGGCTATTCCGGAAACTAACGCGCAGCGTGAAATGGGTGAGTTGCGGGACGCGGGCGAGCCGTTCGGACTGGGTGAGTCCTGCGAGGCGGACAGTCTGCGCGGCGCGAACGATTTGAGCGCGCTGCATGAGGCTTTGCGCGCGTGCCGGCTGTGTCCGCGCGCGTGCGGCGTCGACCGCTTGGCGGGGGAGCGCGGCGTGTGCGGTGCCGGTGCCGGTGTGCGCCTTGCGCGCGCGGCGCTGCACTTTTGGGAAGAGCCGTGCATCAGCGGCGAGTCCGGCAGTGGCACCGTGTTCTTCAGCTTCTGCCCGCTGCGCTGCGTCTACTGCCAAAACCACGACATCGCCGTGGGTGAGGCGGGCACGGAGGTCTCTGTGCGCCGATTGGCGCGCATTTACCTGGAGTTGCAGGAGCAAGGAGCCCGCAACATCAACCTCGTGACGCCCACGCACTACGCACCGCAAGCGGTAGAGTCCATCGCGCTCGCGCGCACGGCAGGGCTTGCGCTGCCCGTGGTCTACAACACGTCCGGTTACGAGACGCCCGAGGCCATTCGCCTGCTGGCGGACACGGTGGACGTGTACCTGACCGACTTCAAGTACGCGCGCCCCGAGACCGCGCGGCGGTATTCGAACGCGCCGGACTACCCGCAGGTTGCCCTCGCGGCGCTCGACGCGATGGTTGAGCAGGTGGGCGTGCCGGTGTTCGAGGACGTGGGCGACGAAGCGGCCTGTGACGAGCCGCCGAGGTTGCTGCGCGGTGTTGTGGTGCGGCATTTGTTGCTGCCAGGACGCCTTGAGGAGTCGAAAGAGGTCGTGCGCCTGCTGCACGAGCGATACGGCGAGCGGATTTTGCTCAGCCTCATGAACCAGTACACGCCCATCCGGCACTTCGAGCGATACCCCGAGCTCAACGAGACGGTGCCTGCCAGCGATTACGAGGCGCTGCTCGACTTTGCCGACGAGCTGGGCATCGAAGAGTACTACTGGCAAGAGGGAGGCGCCGACAGCGAGAGCTTCATCCCGCCCTTCGACCAAACCGGCGTCCTCGGCCCTGAACTGGAGTAAGAAACCGGGTTGGCGTAAGAATGTGGACCAGCACCCCCGCTTCAGAAATTTGGCCCCTCAAACACACGGAATATCGCTGAAAAGTGTGTGTTTGAGGAGCCAAAATATCGGGAATGAGAAAAACTGCCCGATGAGAAAAGGTCAGTCCTTGACCTTCGTTCTTAGCCTATGGCGACTGCGGGCGTCTCGAAAGGCTCTATAGCGTCGATGTCGTCGCGGTGCAGCGCGAGCGAGTTCCAGAGATCTACTTTCGCCTGCATGTTCATCCAAAACTGAGGGCTTGTGCCGAACAGTCGCGCCAGGCGTAGGCACATATCGGGGCTCAGCCCTCTGCGCTCGCGAACGATGTCGTTGACGGTTTGGCGCGTGACGCCGAGCCGCTGTGCGAGCCCTGCAACGGAAAGCCCCAGCTCGGGCATGTACTCCTCGCGTAGAAACTCGCCCGGGTGCACAGGTTCGCGCGAAACGATGATCATGTCGTCGATTTCTGCAGCATGGGCGTCGGTTTCGTTGGCATGGATGTTGGTACGCATGGTATGCCTCTATTCCGTGATTAATGGTAGTCGCAAATTTCGACGTCGTATGCGCCATCAACTTCAAAGCGAAAGCACACGCGCCATTGGTCGTTGATGGAAATGGAGTACTGTCCTTCCCGGTCTCCTTTGGGCATATGTAGCCTGTTTCCTGGTGGCATGCGCAGGTCAAGGACAGTCACGGCATTGTCCACAAGCTCGAGCTTTCGGAGCACGCGGCGTGCGACGTCAGGATGGAGCCGCTTGCTGCGCCCCTCTTCAAAGAGCATGCGTGTGTCTCGGTCTGCGAATGAGTTAATCATGCTGACCTCCTTGGAAGGAGTGTAGCGTGTAACGTGACGCATTACAAGTAGAGAGACGAAGTAGAGCGATTCTCGTTCATCACTCAAAACATTTGGCTCCTCAAACACACGGAATGTCGCGAAAAGTGTGTGTTTGGGGAGCCTAATTTCAAAAGTGAGTGGTTTGGGAGCGAAATATTCCGGGATGGCTTCTCTCGGAGCCTAAATCAGGGAGGGACGGGGCTGTTCTTGCTCGGGCTAGTCCTTGATCGGGTAGATCTCCGTGGAGTCGTGGCGGCGGCGGACGAGCTCTTCCTGGGCGCGCTTCTTGTCCTCGCGCATGAGCTGCAGGCGGATTTTGCCGTACTCCCAAATGAGCAGCGTGAACAGGATGCACATCACGATGAGGTAGCCAATCACGGCGCCCGGCAGGCCGGTGAAGTTCACCAGCAGCACCGGCACGAACAGCGAGAAGCCGAACGTGATGAGGTAGAGCTTCATGACTGCCATCTGACGGCGCAGGATGGTGATGGTCTGGTAGATGAAGTCGATGGCCGCAGTCAGGCCGCCGGCTGCCAGCATGATGTAGATCAGCCCGCGGAACTGCTCGAAGTCGACGCCGTACAGGAATCCGAGCACCGGGATACCCACCGTGCCCATGACAGCCGCCATGCCCAGCGTGAGCGCGACCACCACCAGCAGGATGACCACGATGATGAGGTCGAAGCGCAGGCGCTTGTCAGGGTCGGCCCAGACGCCGGCCATGCGCACGAGCAGCGGGCGGTAAATGAGCTGCGACATGAGCAGCAGGCCGTGCGCCGGGAAGTAGATGGCGTTGAAGTACAGCTGGTTGTCGTAGGAGAGCACACCCTCCATGACGAACTTCGGCATGTTGTCGATGAGGTTGTACAGGAACAGCGCCAGGAACAGCGGGAAGCACTGCTGGAACAGGCCGACGATGCTGGAAGGATTCCATTTGCGCGAGCGCGGGGTCTCGAAGAGCGCAAGCGGGTAGGTGAGGAACACGAACGACGCCGTGGCCGCCACCGCCATGCCCACGCACGCGATGGCGAGGTCGCGCGTAACGAACAGCACCGCCGAGAACACCGCCACCGCGAACAACGAGCGTGCCGCTTGCGAGATGCCTGCCAGGTAGAGCTTGTCCATCTGCTGGAGGCGTCCTTCGTAGACGTCCGCCAGGCCGTCGATCATCTTGTAGAAGCAGACGCCCATGCAGATGGTGAACATGTGGTTGTCGTACCCGCGGAATGCACAGTATGCCACGCCGATGAGCAGCATGATCGCGCACGTAATGATGCGGTTGATCTGGTAGTCGGCGAAGCTGTGCTCCTCGTTCAGGTCAGAGCACTGGTAGGTGCGCACGCCGAAGTTCGCCACGATCATGAGCACGAGCGCCGTGACGAACGCCATGGAGAACATGCCTGCTTGCTCCACGCCCACCAGCTGGGTGGCCACGATGGACAGCAGCGGGAACGACAGGCCCCACGCGCCCGTGCCGAGGGCGTTGAAGATGAAGTCGCGCGTTGTGCGGTGCGAGGCGTACTCTTCCTCCTGATCCGCGAGCGAGCGGTCCGACACCGCGCCGAGCAGGCGGTCGCACCAGTGCTCAATGGCGCGGCGGAGAGGGTTCTTCCTGCGCGGTTTGCGCGGCTTGGAAGGGGCGCCGTTGGGCTCGCCCTGCGGAAGGGTGGCAGTCGGGGCCTGGGAAGCGGCGCGCTGGCGTGCTTCCGCTGCCTGCGCCTGGGCGGCAGATGCTGCGCGCTGCTTGCTTGCCGCCTGCGCTTGCGCGGTGGAGCGGGCCTGGGCGTTTTGGTGCGCTTCGGCGCTGCGATGTGCTCGCGTTGCCGCCTGCGCCT
>CASEJD010000071.1 GCA_949288145.1 uncultured Coriobacteriia bacterium | reverse complement strand
CACGAAGGCGCTCGAGGACGCGCGCGATGCGGGCGTCGTCAAGAAGAGCCAGGAGGCCACCGTCGCCGTGACGGTCCCGGCCGAGCTGAAGGACGCCATCGCGCGCTTTGACGCTGCAGTGTACGAAGAGCTCTTCATCGTTTCTGCCGTCACGTTCGAAGACGGCGCGGAGCTGTCCGCCACGGTGTCCCCGGCTCCGGGCGAGAAGTGCCCGCGCTGCTGGAACTACCGCGAGCTCGGCGGCAACGCCGCGCACCCGCACGTGTGCGTGCGCTGCGGAGACGTGCTCGACGCCATCGGCTTCACCGAGGAAGCGTAAGTGGCGCAGCAGGAATTCTTCCAGAAGGCTTCACTCAGGACGCGAGCGCCTCATGCGCTCGCGTTCCTTGCCATAGCCGCCGCATGGATCGCCCTCGATCGCGCCACGAAGGCGCTCTTCGAGGGCTCCTTGGAGCTGGGCGAGGTATTCCCGGGGTTTGACCTTGGGCTCGTGCAGTTCCGCCTCGTGCACAACACGGGCGCTGCCTGGAGTCTTTTTTCTGACATGACCTGGCTTCTGGGCCTGGTCTCCATCGTCGTGAGCGTGGGCATGCTCGTCTATGCCCTCGCGTGGGTGAAGCGCCCGAACTGGCCGCTCACCTGCGGCGCCGCCCTTGTGTTCGCCGGCGGCATGGGCAACGCGTTCGACCGGTTCGCGCACGGCTACGTCATCGACTTCATCGAGGCCACGTTCGTGGACTTCCCGGTGTTCAACGTGGCCGACATCGGCGTGACGTGCGGCTTCGTGCTCGCGCTTGTGGGCGCGTACCGCTACCTCGAATGGCGCGACGGCGAGCTCGAGCACGCCGCGCAGGAGGCCGCTGAAGCCGAGGAAGCCGCGGCGGAGCGCCGCCGTGAGAACCGCCTGAAGCGCCAGAAGAGCGGGAAAGGGGGCGGCCGCGCATGAGCCGCATTGTGAGCTATCGGGCGACCTCCGCCGACGAGGGCACGCGCCTTGACGCGCTGCTCGCTGCGTGCGGCGCGTACGCAAGCCGCTCGCAGGCGGCGGCGTACGTGGAAGAGGGCAAAGTCTTCGTCAACGGCCAGACCGTCGCGAAGAAGCATGCTGTCCGCGCGGGCGACACCATCGTCTACGAGGCGCCCGAAGAGGCCGTTCGCAGTACCATGCGCGGCGAGGACATCCCGCTCGACATCCGCTACGAGGACGAGGACCTGCTCGTCATCGCAAAGCAGGCGGGCCTGGTGTGCCATCCGTCCCAGGACCACTGGGACGGCACGCTCGTGAACGCGCTCATCTACCATTGCGGCGCCGACCACCTGTGCAACGTGCAGGGGGAGGACGACCGCCTGGGCATCGTGCACCGGCTCGACCGCGACACCACGGGCCTCATGCTCGCCGCGAAGACCGACGAGGCGGGCGGCACGCTCATGGACGACATCCGCGACCGCGTGGTCGACCGCCACTACCTCACGCTCGTTCACGGTGTGATCCCGCACGAGACGGGCATGGTGGACGCGCCCATCGCCCGCGCCGCCAGCGAGCGCACGCGCATGGCCGTGAGCGACGCGCCCTCCGCGCGCGATGCCATCACGACGTTCAAGGTGCTCGAGCGCTTCGAGCCGGGCGCGCGCGACGACGGCTACACGCTGCTCGACTGCAAGCTCTTCACCGGACGCACGCACCAAATTCGCGTGCACATGTCCTACATCAAGCACGCGTGCGTGGGCGACCCGGTCTACGGCGCCGGCCGCGAGAGCGTGCAGCTGGGGCTCGACCGGCAGTTCCTGCACTCGTACCGCTTGGACTTCGACCACCCCATCACGAAAGAGCACCTGTCCTTCCGCGATGCGCTGCCGGACGATTTGCACGCGGCGCTCTGCTTGATCGACGACCGCTCGCGCGGGCTCACCGAGGCGGGGGAGGAGCTGCGCGACCTCGTCCGCAAGGACGAGCGGTAGGGATTTCGCGCCCTTTCCGTGCGCATCGTGGCATCGTGCCGCGTCATCGCGCGTTCCGTGCTACCATCGAACGAACTGAGCCCCCGCGCAATCGTCCCAGCTCATACGGCGAGAGATCGTGGGGGTGCCTGGTCATGGTTGATAGGAGGTGCGCATGGCGAACGGCCCTGCATGCGGCATTATCTTAGCGAACACCGGCACGCCTGACGCGCCCACGCCCCATGCCGTCGCCACGTACCTGCGCCAGTTCTTGAGCGACCCGAACGTCGTCTCTTCGAACCGCCTTGCGTGGTGGTTCGTCCTGCGCTTCATTGTCATTCCGCGGCGCAAGCGCGCATCTGCTGAGAAATACCGTGGTATTTGGACGCCGGAAGGCTCGCCTATCCTCGTGCAGCACGAAGCGCTTGCTCGCGCGCTTGAAGCCCAGTTCGCCGAAGAGGTCGGGCCGGGCCAGGTGGTCGTGCGCTTCGCCATGAACTATGGCAAGCCCACCATCCCGTCGGTCTTGAAAGAGCTGCGGCGCATGGGCGTGCGCAAGCTCGTTATCGTGCCCACGTACCCGCAGGCTGCGTACTCCACCACGCGCGCGGTTGCCCACACGGTGGTGCGCTCTCTGCACCGCATGCGCTGGAAGCCAGACTACGAGATCGTCTCGAACTACCACCGCAATCCCTCGTACGCGCGCGCCATCGCGGCGTCCGTCCTGAACGCAGGGTTCGACCCGGAAGGGGAGGACCGACTGTTGCTCTCGTTCCATTCCATCCCGCTCGAGCACATCGAGGACGGGGACACCTATGAGCACGAAGCGGGCGCGAGCGCGCTTGCGGTGACCGACGTGCTCGGTCTTGATCGCAAGCGCTGGACCATTGGCTACCAGTCACCGTTCGGCGACCCGGACCAGTGGCTCCAGCCGTATTCCACCGACGTGCTGAAACGATGGGGGTCAATCGGCACGAAGCGCGCCTTCTTCGTCTGCCCGGGGTTCGCGGCGGACTGCCTGGAGACGCTCTACGACATCCCCGCCGACCTTGAGCCGGCGTTCCTTGACGCGTGCGCCGAAGCGGGCTACGTCGGCGAGTTCGTTGCCGTACCCTGCCTGGGAAAGACGAAAGCCCACGTGAAAGTCATGGCGGACGTGGTCCGCCCCATTGTGAAGGAGGCTCTCGATGCCTGATACGACCGCCCAGCACGCTGCAGCGAAGCAGCCGACGGTCCTTGTTGGCGTGACCGGCTGTATCGCTGCGTACAAAAGCTGCGAGATCGTCCGCGGCCTGCAGAAGGCAGGCGTGCGCGTGAAGGTCGTCATGACCGAGCATGCCACCGAGTTCGTCGGGCCCACCACGTTCCGCGCGCTCACGCACGAGCCCGTGGCCGTGGGTCTGTTCGACGACCCGAGCGACCCGATCCACCATATCTCGCTCGCGCAGGAGGCCGACGTCTTCGTCATCGCTCCGTGCACGGCGAACGTCATGGCGAAAATCGCCAACGGCATCGCGGACGATCTGCTCACCACCACGGCGCTCGCCACCACCTCGCCGCTCATGATCGCGCCGGCCATGAACGTGCACATGTACGAGAACGCTGCCACCATGGCAAACCGCGGCAAGCTCGAGATGCGCGGCGTCGAGTTCATCGAAGCGGGCGAGGGCTACCTGGCGTGCGGTGACACCGGGCGCGGCCGCTTGGCAGACCCGTCGGAGATCGTAACGGCCGTGCTCGCGCGCTTGGGCATCGCGCACGACCTTGCGGGGCTCCGCGTGCTCGTGACGGCGGGTCCCACCGTGGAACCGATCGACCCGGTGCGCTACCTCACGAACTCGTCCAGCGGCAAGATGGGCTACGCTGTGGCCGAGGCCGCCGCGCGCCGCGGTGCTGACGTGACGCTTGTGAGCGGGCCGGTCACGCTGCAGCCGCCCGCTGGTGTGCACACCGTGCGCGTGAGGACCGCGCGAGACATGTTGCAGGCGTGCGAAGAGGCCTTCAAGACCGCCGATATCGCCGTGTGCGCCGCCGCCGTGGCCGACATGCGCCCTGAAACCGCCGCCGCGTCGAAGCTCAAGAAAGCCACCGACGCCGAGGCACTGTCGACCATCCATTTGGTGGAGAATCCTGACATCCTGGCGACGCTCGGCGCCTCGAAAGGCCGCCGCACGGTGGTCGGATTCGCCGCCGAGACCGACGACGTGGCGGCGAACGGCCGTGCGAAGCTCGAGAAGAAACACGCCGACCTCATCGTTGCGAACGAGGTGGGCTACGAGAAGACGTTCGGCGAGGACGCGAACACCGCGCTCTTCGTTATGACGGAGGAGGACGTCCCGCTGCCCACCATGTCGAAGCGCGACCTGGCCGAGCGCATCCTCGACCAGGCGCTCGCCATCCACGAGCGTAAGTAGCCTGTACGTTGAAAAACCTTCTTGCCAATTCTGGCAAGCATGGTAAGATAGCCTTCGCTGTTTCGGACAGCCGAAACGCAGAACGGGTTGTGGCGCAGTTTGGTAGCGCACTTGACTGGGGGTCAAGGGGCCGCAGGTTCAAATCCTGTCAACCCGACCAGCTTTTTCAGAAGGCCGCTGGGCATGAGCTCGGCGGCCTTCTTGCATGTCATGCCGCGAGATTGCAAGCGCCTGCCGATGGAGATTCCCCGGTGAAACTCTGGCGATTACGCTAGCGGGGACGTTCGAGCGCATGCTTTTGATACAACGTCCTACGAACGAACTCGAAACGCACCATGAAAGGACCTCTGCATGAACGTGATTTCCCGAAACGCCCTCGCGTGCGGCTTGACCGCCGTCATCGCGCTGTCGGGCGTGCCTGCGGTGGCGCTCGCCGACGAGACGGACGGCACTCCGGGCAAAAGCGCCGCTCTCGAGCGGGGAGCGTCCGAGGCGTCCGCCTTGGACGATTCCGCCTCGCAAGCGGAGGCGGGCCAGCTGAAGGAGAACAGTTGGCGCTACCAGGACGGCCAGTTGATCCCGGAGGATGGGGGCTCCGCGTCCGCACGCTCGGGCGGCGCGTGGTCGCTTTCGGAGCATGGCTACCTGAGCAGCAACGGGTCGGTCATTCCCGGTGCTCTTAACAAGGGCATCGACGTCTCCGAGCACAACAAAATGATCGACTGGGAAGCAGCGAAGGCGGACGGCGTGGATTTTGCCATCATCCGCTGCGGATACGGCAGTGACTTCGAGTACCAGGATGACTTGTGGTGGGAGTACAACGTCTCCGAGTGCGAGCGCCTGGGCATCCCGTACGGCGTGTACCTGTACTCGTACGCCTACAACACGGACATGGCGTGGAGCGAGGCACAGCATGCGCTCCGCCTGCTCGAAGGGCATCATCCCACGCTGCCGGTGTTCTTCGACATGGAGGACAGCACGACGTTCGTGAAGTACGCCGACGGCTCCATCAACCTGGAGGCAAGCCGCACGAACTTCGGCGACATGGCGTACATCTTCTGCGAGGCCATGGAGAACGCAGGCTATTGGGCGGGCGTGTACGCGAACCTCAACTGGTTCAACACCTACCTCACCGACTCCCGGTTTGAGCTGTACATGCGCTGGGTGGCGCAGTACAACTACCGCTGTGACTGGGACGGCCCGAAGGTCTTGTGGCAGAGCACGTCGTCCGGCCGCGTCGACGGCGTGAGCGGCAACGTCGACATCAACTTCGACTACTTCGGCTTCTGCTACCCCGACGACGTGGGCGCCTACGACTGGTACGTCCAGGACGGGTACTATTTCTACGCGTCCAAGTTCGGTTACCTGGAAGGTCACGACAACGGGCTGTGGGGTCCGAACGAACTGCTCACGCGCGCGCAGGTCGCCATGGTCTTGTGGAGGGCCGCTGGGGAGCCGTGGGCGGACGCGCAGGACTTCGCCGACGTCGACTACTCGCTTTGGTACGGTTCCGCTATCGAATGGGCTCGCCAGTCGGGCGTCATCAACGGCTATGGCGACACGAACACGTTCCGTCCAGACGAGCCGGTGACGCGAGAGCAGCTTGCGACCATGCTCGCGCGCTATGCTCGGACGTACGGCAACGTCGGCACGTGGGCTGACGGTTCCGCCCTGTGGTCGAAGGCCGACGCCAGCTCGGTGTCCGGCTGGGCATGGGACGACATGGCGTGGGCGGTGAGCTGCGGCATCATCGGCGGCTCGCAGGGCAGCGACGGCCGTCTCTACGTCAACCCGCTCAACTCGTGCACGCGCGCCGAGGCGTCGAAGGTGCTCACGGTGCTCTTCCGCGACGTGTTGTAGCCGAATCCTGTCCCTGGCATGATGCCGGGCAGCTCACTGCGAGCTGCCCGGCTTTTCGTTTTTCACGGCAGTGCATGACGGCAGAACGCACATCGCTCGATCATCGCGCATCGTACGTGGCGGCATTGCGCGTGAAATCAGCAGGATTCTCGCGCAGACGGCGGGGGAGCGCTGCCGTTCGCCCTCGGTGAGCGGTTTCCTATATGGTACCGGGAAATTGGGGAACGGCAGGCTTCGCGCCGCCAGCGTCAATTGGCAGCAGAGAGGTGACCATTCGCCCTGTCGGTCGGGTCGTGCGCGAAGTCGTTTGCGTTCGACCAGCCTTTAATTGATAGAGTCTCCGTGACGGCATCGTGCCGTCGTCTTGTTTTATTGGTTCCAGAGAAGGGGGATGATCGTGGAACTGCTCGCATTCCTGATGATATTCCCGCTCGTCGTCGCGGCGATCTTGCTGGTCGTCCGCAGCAACGGCGCGCGGAAGGTCATCGTCGGCGGCTCGGCGCTCGTCATCGCCGTGGCATCGCTCGCGCTCGTGGCGCTCTATCTGGGCGAAGGCCGCGTTGAGTTCGCGTTCTCGTCCGAGGCGCTCTCGCTTGCGTGCGCTGCGGTCGACGTCGCATTGTGCGCCATCGTCATCGGCTACGCCGTCCGCTATAAGAACGTCCTTGCCGGCGTGCTCGCGGTCGTGATGATCGCGCTCGTGCTCGCCTTCGAGGCGTTCTTCGCCCATGGCATCGAGGTCGAGTACGGTTTCTACCTCGACTCGCTTACGCTGCTCATGGTCGCCGTCATCGGCGTCGTGGGCTCGGGCATCTGCGTGTACGCCCTCGGCTACATGGAGGACTTCCAGGCTCACGAGCCTGAGGGAGCCAAGGACCGCCGCCCGCTGTTCTTCGCTCTCATGTTCCTGTTCCTGTCCGCCATGTACCTGATCGTCTTCTCTGACAACATGGCGTGGCTGCTCACGGGCTGGGAGGTCACCACGGTGTGCTCCTTCCTGCTCATCGGCTACACCAAGACCGACGAGGCCATCCGCAACTCCTTCCGTCAGATCATCATGAACATGATCGGCGGCATCGCGTTCGTGCTGGCGCTGTTCTACACCACGGGCTCCCTCGGCATCCTCTCGCTCGAGGAGTTCGTGACCGTGGGCAACGCGTTCCCGGCCGTGGCGGCGCTGCCCGCCG
The DNA here is from genome assembly GCA_949288145.1 of uncultured Coriobacteriia bacterium. Taxonomy (GTDB): domain Bacteria; phylum Actinomycetota; class Coriobacteriia; order Coriobacteriales; family Eggerthellaceae; genus Aveggerthella. The sequence continues at coordinate 23,882 of CASEJD010000071.1, read as the reverse complement.
TGCTGCTGGCGCTCGCCGGCATCACCAAGGCGGCCCAGATGCCGTTCCACACCTGGCTGCTCGGCGCCATGGTGGCCCCCACGCCCACCTCTGCCTTGCTCCACTCCTCCACGATGGTCAAGGCAGGCGTGTTCCTGCTGCTGAAGCTGGCTCCCGTCTTCGCCGTGTCCCTCGTTCCCTCCGTTATGGTGGTGCTCGTGGGCGGCGTCACGTTCCTGCTGTGCTCCTTCATGGCCATCTCCCAGAGCAACGCCAAGCGCGTGCTCGCGTACTCCACGATCGCCAACCTGGGCCTGATCACCGCGTGCGCCGGCGTCGGCACGCCCGAGGCCATCTGGGCCGGCATGTTCCTGCTGCTCTTCCACGCTGTTGCCAAGTCGCTGCTCTTCCTGTGCGTCGGCACCGCGGAGCATCACATCGGCTCGCGTGACATTGAGGACATGGACCTCCTATTCGAGCGCATGCCGCGCCTTGCTCGCCTCATGATGCTCGGCATCATGTGCATGTTCATCGCCCCGTTCGGCATGCTCGTCGCGAAGTGGGCAACGCTCGTGACCTTCGTCAACACGGGCCAGGTGGCGCTCATCCTCTTGCTCGCCTTCGGCTCCGCCGCGACGTTCATGTTCTGGGCCAAGTGGCTCGGCAAGCTGGCGGGCATCGCCTCCGGCGCCGAGAACGTCGAGGGCACCGTCCACCGCAGCGAGTGGATTGCCACGGGCGTCATGGCCGCGCTCATCATCCTGTGCTGCGTGGGCATGCCGGTCATCTCCTGGATGATCGTCGAGCCGTACGTCTACTCGGTCTACGGCACCTTCGCCCAGGACATCTCCAACGGCAACCTCTGGATGGCCGCCATCATGTGCGCCTTCATCGCCATCGTGCTCTTCGCGAGCCTTGGCGGCCAGGGCAAAGCTCGCCGCGTGGACGTCTACCTGGCCGGCGTCACCGCCGAGCAGGGCACGCGCCGCTTCATCAACTCGCTCTCCGGCACGTCGGACGCCACCGCGCGCAACTGGTACATGGAGAGCGCCTTCGGCGAGAAGACCATCCGCCCGGTGGGCGAGGTCTGCTGCTCCGTCATCATCGTCATCGCCCTGGCGGCCGCGTGCGCTGGCATGCTGGGCCTGGGCCTGTAGGAAGGGGGAAGCAATGTACGGGTTCGAAACCGTCGCCGTCACCATCGTCGCGACCCTCGTCTTCGCCGTGCTGGCTCCCATCGTGGGCTGCCTGCTTGCCGGCCTCGACCGTAAGATCTCCGCGCGCATGCAAGGCCGCGTGGGACCGCCGCTGTTGCAGCCGTACTACGACGTGCGCAAGCTCATGGGCAAAGAGAACGCGTCCGTCAACGGCTCCGAGGGAGTCTACGTCACGTGCGCGTTCGTGTTCACGCTCCTGGCGGGCGGCGTCTTCTTTGCCGGCGGGAACCTGCTCTTGTCGGTGTTCCTGATCACGCTCTCGGCGCTGTTCTTCATCATGGCCGCGTACTGCACGCGCTCCCCGTACGCCGAGGTCGGCGCCGCGCGCGAGACGCTGCAGGTTATGTCCTACGAGCCCATGGTGCTCCTCATGGCCGTCGGCTACTTCATCGCCGCGGGCACGTTCGACACTGCGGGCGTCTTCTCGCTCGACGCGCCGGTCGTGTGCACCATTTGGGGCGTCCTCATCGGCTTTTTGTTCGTGCTCACGATCAAGCTGCGCAAGTCGCCGTTCGACATCTCCATGAGCCACCATGCACACCAGGAGATCGTCCGCGGCGTGACCACCGAGATGAGCGGCCCCACGCTCGCCAAGGTGGAGGTCATGCACTGGTGCGAGAATGTGCTGTTCCTTGCCTGGACCGCGCTGTTCTTCGTCTGGGGCAACCCGATCTCGCTCGTGGTCGCCGTGGTCGTAGCCCTGCTGGTCTACTTCCTCGAAATCTTTATCGACAACAATTTCGCCCGCGTGAAGTGGCAGGCCATGCTGAAGGGCGCCTGGATCGTGGCGCTTGTGTTCGGCGGCGTCAACATCGCGGTGCTCGCGTTCATCTAAGGAGGTGCGGGATATGAGCTACGCAACGAAATCGCCCTGGGTCATCCACTACGACGCCTCCAGCTGCAACGGCTGCGACATCGAGGTCCTGGCGGCGCTGTGCCCCGGCTACGACGTCGAGCGCTTCGGCATCATCAACACGGGCAACCCCAAGCACGCCGACATCTTCCTCGTGACCGGCAGCGTCAACGAGCGCAACATCCACGTCGTGAAGGAGATTTACGACCAGATGCTCGAGCCGAAGGTCGTCATCGCCTGCGGCATTTGCGCCTGCTCCGGCGGCATCTTCCACGACTGCTACAACGTCATCGGCGGCGTGGACCAGGCTATCCCGGTCGACGTGTACGCGCCGGGCTGCGCCGTGCGTCCCGAGGCCATCATCGACGCGGTCGTGCAGGGTCTCGGCATCCTGGAGGAGAAGGCGAAGGCCCTCGACGCCAAGAAGAAGGAAGGTGAGTAGCATGGCGCTTGAAGCCAAGTTCATGGAAATGGGCGCAGGCGACATCCTGCGCTGTGCTCAAGAGCACAAGGCGGCCGGCTGGCGCTTCGTCCAGCTGCTCTGCACGAACACCGACGACGGCATCGACGTGCAGTACTCCTACATGAAAGACCAGCTCATCGAGAACTGGACGGTCAAGGGCGTCAGCAAGGAAGACCACCTGCCCTCCATTACCGGGGAGTTCCTGGCGGCGTTCGTGTTCGAGAACGAGTCACACGACCTGTTCGGCGTCCAGATCGACAACATCGCCATCGACTTCGGCGGCAGGTTCTACGACTTGGCCATGGCAGAGCCCATGACCGTCATCTCGCCCGAGCAGAAGGCCGCGCGCGAGAAGGCCGCCAAGATCGCGGCGGCGAAGGCTGCCAAGGAGCAGCAAGCCGCTGCCGGCGCCCCGGCCGCCGGTGCTGACGCGGACCTCGAGGCCAAGCTCGCGGGCATGGACCCCGAGAAGGCCGCTAAGGTGCGCGCCGCCATGGCCGCCAAGGCGAAGAAGGACGTGGCCGGGAAGGCCGCGTCCGCCGACGCCGAGCTCGAGGCCAAGCTTGCCGGCATGGACCCGGAGAAGGCCGCCAAGGTCCGCGCGGCCATGGAAGCGAAGAAGGCGCGCGCTGCCGCGCAGCAGGAAACCGAAGGGAAGGGGGAGTAGCATGGGAAAAGCAACGGTCATTCCGTTCGGCCCGCAGCACCCGGTCTTGCCGGAGCCGCTTCACCTGGACCTCGTGGTCGAGGATGAGAAGGTCATCGAGGCCATCCCGCAGATCGGCTTCATCCACCGCGGTCTCGAGAAGCTCGTCGAGACGCGCGACTACAACCAGTTCATCTACGTCGCAGAGCGCATTTGCGGCATCTGCGCGTTCGGTCACTCCATGGGCTACGCCGAGACGGTGGAGCGCCTCATGGGCATCGAGATCCCGGACCGCGCGAAGATGCTGCGCGTGATCTGGCACGAGCTCTCCCGTGTGCACTCGCACATCCTGTGGATGGGCCTTGCCGCCGACGCGTTCGGCTTCGAGAGCCTGTTCATGCACTGCTGGCGCCTTCGCGAGCGCGTGCTCGACCTGTTCGAGGCCACCACGGGCGGCCGCGTCATCTTCTCTGTCGTTCGCGTGGGCGGCGTGAACCGCGACATCTCCGACGAGCAGCTCAAGCAGTTCGTCGACGTGCTCGACGGTATCAAGGGCGAGTACAAGGAGATCTGCGACACGTTCCTCACCGACCGTTCCGTCAAGAACCGTACGGTGGGCGTGGGCTACATCAGCTACGATGACGCGCTGGCCATGTCCATGGTGGGCCCGTTCGTGCGCGCTTCCGGCGTGAAGCAGGACGTCCGCATGCTGCGCAACGACGGCTACGCCTTCTTGGACGGCTTCGAGCCCGTCATCGACCCGCAGGGCGACTGCTACGCCCGCGTGAAGGTCCGCGCGCTCGAGGTGCTGCAGGCCATCGACATCATCGAGGAGATGATCCGCAAGCTCGTTCCGGGCGAGATCGCGGTCCCCGTCAAGGGCAACCCGGCCGACGGCGCCGAGGCGTGCAACGTCCTCGAGCAGCCACGCGGCGAGTGCTACTACTACGCGCGCGGCAACGGGACGAAGAACCTGGCGCGCATGCGCATGCGCACGCCCACGTCCCAGAACCTGGCGGGCATGACCACGGCGCTGGCAGGCTGCGACCTGGCCGACGTCAACATGATCGTGCTCACCATCGACCCCTGCATCAGCTGCACGGAAAGGTAGGTTTGGATGAGCACGTTCAAACTGGGCAAGATGACGTTCGCCGGCCTGTTCAAGAAGCCGGAGACAATCCAGTACCCCGTCCAGCACCGCTTCGTGCCGGAGGGGCTCAAGGGCCACATCGCCGTGGACATGGAGCATTGCATCCTGTGCGGCATCTGCATGAAGCGTTGCCCCACGCATGCCATCGAAGTGGACAAGAAGGCGGGTCAGTGGTCCATCGACCGCTTCCGCTGCATCCAGTGCGGTCATTGCACGCGCGAGTGCCCGAAGGGGTGCCTCACGATGGAGCCGACCTACGCGCCGGTCGCCGCCGAGAAGCACCGCGACGTCTTCGAGAAGCCCGCTGCCGCGCCCGAGCCGGCAGCCGCCGAGGCGTAACGCGACACAAAGCGCGCTGACGGCGCCCCGACTTCGGTCGGGGCGCCGCTCTTTTTCGGCCGCGTTTGGTGCCGTTTGGTAACGAAGCGGTGGCAGTTTGTGGACAAGGCCTGTTCGGGCGCGCGGCAGGGGAGCGGCGCCGGATCAAAGCTGCTACACTATTCTGCGCCCGAAAGGGCGATATGAGGCATTCGAGGCCGGGAGCGCGCGCTCCCGGCGTTTTGTTGGAGGCGGTCTGATGGCTCACCTGGCACCGGAAGAGCATCCCGAAGAGGTCACCGACCGCATCCTCACGCTGCCCAACGTCATCTCGTTCGCGCGCATGCTCATGGTCCCGGTGTACCTTGTCGTGCTGCTTCAGGGGCATGACCTTGCCGCCACGCTGCTGTTCGCCGTGGCAGCCGGCACGGACTTCCTTGACGGCCAGATCGCGCGGCGCACGCACTGCGTCTCGAAGCTCGGCCAGCTGCTCGACCCGGCGGTGGACCGCCTGCTCATGGTTGCCGGCGTGGTCGGCCTTCTGCTCGTGGGGCGCCTGCCGCTGTGGATCGTGCTCTTCGTGCTCGCGCGCGACCTGCTGCTGCTCGCGGGCGGCGGCTACCTCATCAAGCGGTGGGGCATCCGCGTGCCCGTGATCTACCCGGGCAAGGTTGCCACGACGCTTCTGTTCGTGGGCTTCGCGGGTCTGCTGCTCAACCGGCCGCTCGTCCCGGGCCTTGGCGTGTGCGAGCTTTCCTGGCTGCCGGGCTTCACTTCCGAGCCTGCCTCGTGGGGCATCTGGTTCGTCTACGCGGGCTTGCTGCTGGCGCTGTTCACCACCATCTACTACGTTCAGCAGGGCGCCACGAAGCTCGTGGCAGCCGTGCGCGCGAAGCAGACGGCGTAGTCGCGCGTATCCTGCTCGCGATCGATAGAGGAACGCGCGCGGACGCCTTGGCGCATCTTGCATGGCGCTCAATGAGTGCGCGCGGTCGCATCCGGGCACGACGCCTACGTCGCTCTGTGCTGTGGGCTACGTTTGGAATCTCGCTTGATTCCATCGCTTCGCACGGGGCTTTCCTTCGCGCATTGTTAAGATTCTGAAACAAAGTGTTCCGCCAACTCGCCTAGAATGGACGCCACGCGTTGCAGGCCGGTTGCACGCCGGCCATGGGGCTTCGCAGCATTGTCGGCCGAGGGGCCGGGCGCTCGGGCATCGTGGCGTTCGGTTGCGCGGGCGGGCAGCCCGCGGCACAGGAAGAGAGGAATGAGCGTGATATTCCAGCCCGAATACGAAACCATGCCACAGGAGGAGCTGCGCTCGCTGCAGACTGAGCGTTTGAAGAAGCTCGTCCATTACGTCTACGAGCGCATTCCGTTTTACAAGGAGGCGTTCGACAACGCGGGCATCACGCCCGACGACGTCCAGTCGCTCGACGATTTGACGAAGCTCCCGTTCACCACCAAGCAGGACCTGCGCGACGCGTACCCGTTCAAGATGTTCGCCGTCCCGCAGGACGAGGTGCGCCGCATCCACTGCTCCTCGGGCACCACGGGCACGGCCACGGTCGTCGGCTACACTGAGCGCGACCTGCGCGTGTGGGGCGACTGCTTCGGCCGCTTCATCACCTCCGCCGACTGCGGCAAGGGCGACATCATCCAGATCGCGTACGGCTACGGCCTGTTCACGGGCGGCCTGGGCGCGCACGAGGGCGCCACGAGCGTGGGCGCCATCTGCCTGCCCATGTCCTCTGGCAACACCAAGCGCCAGGTCCAGCTCATGAAGGACTTCGGCGTGAGCGTGCTCGCGTGCACGCCGTCCTACGCCCTGCTGATCGCCGACACGGCCATCGAGATGGGCTACGACCCGGCCAAGGACTTCCCGATCAAGGCCGGCATCCTCGGCGCCGAGCCGTGCTCCGAGGGCATGCGCCGCGACATCGAGCGCAAGCTCGGCATCCAGGTGCACGACATCTACGGCCTCTCCGAGATCATGGGCCCGGGCGTGGCCTGCGAGTGCGAATGCCAGAACGGCCTGCACGTCTGCGAGGACCACTTCATCGCCGAAATCGTGGACCCCGACACCTTCGAGCCCGTGCCCGACGGCGAATGGGGCGAGCTCGTCATCACCACGCTGTCGAAGGAGTGCTCGCCGCTCATCCGCTACCGCACGCGCGATATCACGCGCATCGTGACGGGCGAGTGCGAGTGCGGCCGCACGTTCCGCCGCATCGACCGCATCCAGGGCCGCACCGACGACATGATGATCCTGCGCGGCGTGAACGTCTTCCCGTCCCAGATCGAAGAGGTCATGATGTCCTTCCCGGAGATCGCGGCCCAGTACCAGCTCATCCTGACCCGCAAGGGCCCGCTGGACTACGTGGAGCTGCAGGTCGAGACCGTTCCGGACTTCCCGTTCGACGAGATCCGTCGCCTCGAGAAGCTCAAGAAGGACCTGGGCGACGCGCTCAAGAGCAACCTCCAGATCAAGGTGGATGTGCGCATCGTCGAGCCGAAGACGATCGCGCGCTCCGAGGGCAAGGCGAAGCGCATCGTGGACCTGCGCAACAAGGAGGATTAAGCAATGATTTCCCAGCTGACGATTTTCCTGCAGAACAAGGAGGGCCGCCTGGCCAGCGCGTGCCGCACGATCGGCGACGCAGGCGTGAGCATGCGCTCGCTGTGCATCGCAGACACGCGCGACTTCGGCGTCGCCCGTATCATCTGCGACACGCCGAAGAAGGCGTGCGACACCCTGACCGAGGCCGGCTTCCGCGCGAGCCTCGTGCCCGTCGTCGCGGTGAAGCTGGGCGACCAGCCTGGCAGCCTCGCGGCGCTGCTCGAAATGCTCGACGAGAAGGGCATGAACGTGGAGTACGGCTACTGCTTCTCCTCTGACGGGGAGTGCGCTATCGACGTGCTCAAGATCTCCGACGAAGCGGTCGAGGTCGTTTTGAAGGAAGCAGGTTACCAGGTCCTCGCCCCGGCGGACCTGTACGTGGAGGATTAATGCTCACGACAATGCTCTCGCGCGCTCGCAAGGGCGCAGGCCTCGTTTTGGCCTGCGCCCTTGCGGCGTCTCTTTCCCTCGGCTCCTTCGCGCTGCCGGCGTACGCCGAAGTGCGCAAGGCCGACCTGATCATGGGCCAGTCCGTGGAAGAACGCGGGCTGTCCGTCTCGTCCGCCCCGAGCATCGACGCCACCTACGCGATGGTCGTCGACGCCGACGGCGCCGTCTATTTCGAGCGCGACGCGGACACGGAGGCGAAGATCGCCTCCATCACGAAGGTCATGACGGCTATCGTGGCGCTCGACGAGGCGCAGGAGGGCACCACCGTCACGGTGTCCGCCACCGCTGCTTCCGTGGGCGAGTCCTCGGCCGAGCTGCTGGAGGGCGACGTGCTCTCGCTGCCGGACGCCATCAAGGCGCTGCTCGTCATGTCGGGCAACGACGCTGCCGAGGCCATCGCCGAGACGGTGGGCGCGCAGCTCCTTCAGGCGCAGGGCCAGGACGCGTCCGACCCCGCCGTGTGCGTGGAAGCCTTCGTCGCCGCAATGAACGACAAGGCCGCCGAGATCGGCATGGAGCACAGCCTGTTCTGCAACCCGCATGGCCTTGACGACGGCGAGTACACGGGCGACCACCACTCCACGGCGCGCGACGTTGCCACCATGGTGAGCTACGCCATGCGCAACCAGACGTTCCGCGACAGTGTGGACACGCCGACCGACACCATCACGGTCCAGCGCGACGGCGCGGAGGCCACGCTCGAGTTGGAGAGCACCGACCTCATGCTCGGCGAGTACGAGGGCGCGTGCGGCGTGAAGACCGGTTTCACGGACGCGGCCGGCAACTGCTTCGCCGGCGCGGTGAACCGCGGTGCGGGCGACGTCTACGCCATCGTGCTTAACTCCACCGACGAGGTGCAGCGCTTCACCGACACCGAGGCGCTGTTCGACTGGTACTTCGAGCACTGCGTGACCTACCAGCTGGCGCACGCTTCGCAGACCGTCTCGACCACTATCAACGGGAAGGCGGGGGAGTACCCGCTCATCGCCGACGTGGCGCTGGCGGACTGGGTGGACAAGACCGTCCCGGCAACCATCGCTGACCCGAGCGCTTCCGTGGACGTGTTCGACCTCGACGGAAACGTGAGCCAGGAGGTGTCCTACGAGACGGTGACCGGCAATGTGCACGCCGGCGACAAGGTGGGCACGCTCACGTTCAAGCAGCGCAACGAGGTCATCGCCACCGTTGACCTGGTGGCGGCACAGGACGCGACGGCGCCCGGCTTTTTCGAGGGCATCGGCATCTGGTGGGACCGCTTCTTCCGCAGCTTCTCCGGTGCGCCCGCGCAGGCTGAGAGCGTGCTGTACAACGACACGCCGCTCATCGTAGACAAGACCACGGTGTCCGCTTCGTAGCGGTATGCTGTATTCGTATTGAAAGGGGGCTCACATGAGCGACGTTTGTCCCATTTGCAACAACCCGGTCTCGCCCACGGACGCCGCATGCCCAGCGTGCGGTTTCAAGCTGCTCGGCTCGACGCAAGCGTTCATGCCCGTCGACCTGAACGCCGAGGAGGTGTCCGCGCCGGCCAAGCGTCCGGCGCACGGCACGCTGCAGATCGTGCGCGGTCCGCAAGTGGGCACGGTGCTCGAGCTGGGCAGCGACGACTTGACCGTCGGCCGCAGCCCTGAGTGCGACATCTTCCTGAACGACATGACGGTCTCGCGCGAGCACGCGCGCATCCTGTCGACGCCCGAAGGCTACCGCATCGTGGACGACAACTCGTACAACGGCGTGTGGCTCAACAACGAGAGCGTCTCCGATGCCGCGCTGCACGCGGGGGACATCGTGCAGATCGGTGCGTTCTGCCTGTTGTTCGAAGACTAGCCGTACGGCACACCACAGACGAGAGAGGACTTGAGCATGCAACTGCTCTCTGGAAACGAGGCAATCGCCCAGGGCGCCTGGGAGGCCGGCGCGCACGTGGGCGTGGCCTATCCCGGTACGCCCTCCACCGAGACGATGGAGGAGTTCGGTAAGAAGGACGGCGTCTACGCCGAGTGGTGCCCGAACGAGAAGGTGGCCGTCGAAGTGGGCGCCGGCGCGTCCGCTGCGGGTGCGCGCGTGCTGGCCACCATGAAGCACGTTGGCGTGAACGTCGCCGCGGACCCGTTGTTCACCGTGGCCTACACGGGCGTGAACGGCGGCTTTGTGGTCCTTGCCGCCGACGATCCGGGCATGCACTCCTCCCAGAACGAGCAGGACTCCCGCTTCTACGCGCTTGCCGCGCGCATTCCCATGCTCGAGCCGTCCGACTCCGCCGAGGCGCGCCAGTTCGCTCACGATGCCTTCGAGCTGTCCGAGCGCTTCGACATGCCGTTCATGGTGCGCTCGACGGTGCGCATCTCCCACGCGAAGACGCTCGTCGAGGTGGGCGAGCGCGAGGACGTGCCCGTGCGCCCTTACGAGAAGGACGCCGCGAAATGGGTCATGATGCCCGCGTTCGCCAAGCCGCGCCGCGTCTCGCTCGACGCGCGCGTGGACGCCGTGAAGGCGTGGGCGGAAGACTGCGCGTACAACCGTATCGAGCGCGGATCGTCGGAAGTCGGCATCGTCTGCTCCGGCGCGGCGTACCAGTACGTCGCCGAGGCGTGCCCCGACGCGAGCGTCTTCAAGCTTGGTTGCGTTTGGCCGCTGCCCGAGAACGCCCTGCGCGAGTTCGCTGAGTCCGTCGAGCGACTGTACGTGGTCGACGAGGCGTCCGAGTACCTTTCGCTCATGGTGCGTGCCCTGGGCATTGAAGTGGCAGCGTTCGAGCGCCCGCTCCCGCGCGACGGCGAACTGTCCGCCCAGGCGGTGGCCGTTGCCATGGGCGCCGACGTGCCGCCGCACGCTGACGCTCCGACCGATGTGCCCGGCCGTCCGCCCGCGCTCTGCCCGGGCTGCCCGCACCGCCTGGTCTTCAAGGAGCTCACGCGCATGCGCGCCATCGTCACGGGCGACATCGGCTGCTACACCCTGGGCGCGCTGCCGCCGCTGTCCGCTATGGATACGTGCGTCGACATGGGCTCGTCCATCTCCATGGCGCACGGCTTCGAGCTCGCGCTGCGCGGCACCGAGCACCGTCCGGTCGTCGCCGTCATCGGCGACTCCACGTTCGCGCACTCCGGCCTGAGCTCGCTTCTGAACACCGCCTATAACAAGGGCGCCGGCACTGTCTGCATCCTGGACAACCGTACGACGGCCATGACCGGCCGCCAGGGCAACCCGTTCAACGGCGTCACCCTGCAGGGACGCGAAAGCCGCGAGATGGACCTCGAGGGCGTCGTGCGTGCTCTGGGCATCGAGGACGTGCGCACGGTGAACCCGCACGACGCAAACGCGGTGCGCGCGGCGCTCGTCGAGGCCTCGCGCGCGGACGACCTGAGCGTCATTGTGTTCCGCGCCCCGTGCGTCCTGCTCGAACGCAAACGCAAGCCGGCGTTCGAGGTGAACGCGAAGTGCACCGGTTGCGGTGTGTGCGCGACGCTCGGGTGTCCTGCCATCGCGAAGGACCCGGAGACGGGCACGGCATCCATCGACGCGGGCCTGTGCATCGGGTGCGGCCAGTGCGAGCAATACTGCCGCTTCGAGGCCATCGTCCCTGGCGCTGCCGAGTAGATTGGAGGATCACGTGTCGAACGCAGAGAACACGACCACCGTCCTGTTGTGCGGCGTGGGCGGGCAGGGCACCATCCTTGCCGCCGACCTGCTGGCGCGCGCAGCGGTCGCCGCTGGCCTGCAGGTGAAGCTGTCCGAGATTCACGGCATGGCACAGCGCGGCGGCGCCGTTTCCACCGTCGTGCGCTTCGGACCCGAGGTGCGCTCCATGCGCGCCGACGTCGGCTGCGCCGACTTCGTGGTCTCCTTCGAGACCACCGAAGCGCTGCGCAACCTGCCGTTCCTGAAGGAGGGCGGCACGCTGCTCGTGAACGACGAGGCCATCAAGCCGCTGCCCGTGGCCACCGGCAGGGCCGCCATGCCGCAGAACGCGCGCGGTGTGCTCGCCGACCACGACGCCGTGCTCATCCCAGCAGGCCGCATCGCCCGCGAATCGGGCAGCCCGAAGTCCACGAACGTGGTGCTTCTGGGCGCCATGGCGGCAGGCCTGCCGTTCTCCCAGGATAGCTGGGAGGAGATCATCGCGGCCCACGTTCCGCCCAAGACCGTGGACGCCAACATCGTGGCGTTCCGCGCCGGCATTGCCGCCGCGCGGGCCTAAGCCACCCGAAGCATTCCGCAGGCGGCCCGACCGGCCGCCTGCTTTCGTGATGAAAGGAAGTCACTGATGAGCGTTTCCCAGATTAGCGTGTTCATGGAGAATCGACCTGGCCACATGATCCGTGTGCTCGACCTGTTCAAGGACGCGGGCGTCAACGTGCGCGGCTACTGCGCCTCGGACACGGGCGACTACGGCATCGTCCGCTTCGTCGTGGACGAGCCGGAGCGCGCCCTGCTCGCGCTCGAGGGCTCCGGCGCCGCCGCGAAGCGCGCCGAGGTGCTGTGCGTGAAGCTTGGCGACGAGCCGGGAGATTTGGCGCGCGTGTTCGCCGTCATCGCGGAGTGCGGCATCAACGTCAACTATTCCTACTCGCTCATCAGCACCTACATCGCCATGTGCGTGGACGACATCGAGCGCGCTGAGGCGCTGTTGCGCGACCAGCCGGTCGAGTTCGTGGACCAACAAAAGCTTCGTGAGACCCTGTAAGGCGGCATGACATGACCCTTTTGGACAACCAGATCATCTTCCAGCCCATCATCGAGCAGGCATCGCGCGCCGAGATCCGCGCCATCCAGCTGGCGAAGCTCATTCGCCAGGTCAACTGGACGTACGCGCGCGTGCCGTGGTACCGCCAGAAGATGGACGAGATGGGCGTCACGCCCGACGACATCCGCACGCTCGAGGACGTGCGCAAACTGCCCTTCACGGACAAGGCCGTCCTGCGCGACACCTTCCCGTACGGCCTGTTCGCCGTGCCGCTCTCGGAGGTCGTGGAGCTGCATTCTTCGTCCGGCACCACCGGCAAGCCGGTCGTGGTGGGCTATAACCAGCACGACATGGACGTGTGGAGTGAGTGCATCGCGCGCCTGGCGTGCATGGCAGGCGTCGTGCCGGGCGACCGCGCACAGATGGCGTTCGGCTACGGCATGTTCACTGGCGGCTTCGGCCTGCACTATGGCCTGCAGAAGCTCGGGTGCATGGTCATCCCCGCCGGCTCGGGCAACACCGAACGCCACCTGGAGATGATGGAGGACTACGGCACCACCGTGCTCATCGCCACGCCGTCCTACGCCATGCACATCTGCGAGGTGGGAGAAAAGCTCGGTTACGACTGGTCGAAGAGCCAGCTGCGCGTGGGCCTGTTCGGCGGCGAGCCGTGCCCGCCGGGCCTCAAGCGCGAGATCGAGACGCGCATGCACATCACCTGCACCGACAACTACGGCCTCACCGAGGTCATGGGCCCGGGCGTCTCGGGCGAGTGCCTGGCAGAGCGCGACATGCAGCATATCGCCGAGGACCACTTCCTCTGGGAGGTCGTCGACCCGGAGACGGGCGAGCCGGTTCCTGAGGGCGTGGAGGGCGAGCTCGTGCTCACGCCGCTCGACAAGCAGGCCATCCCGGTGCTGCGCTATCGTACGCACGACTTGACGTACGTCGTGACCGAGAAGTGCGCCTGCGGCCGTACGCACGCGCGCATGAAGAAGGTCCGCAAGCGCAGCGACGACATGCTCATCATCCGCGGTACGAACGTCTTCCCGAGTCAGGTGGAGGACGTGCTCGCCGGCATCAAGGGCGTCACGCCGCACTACCGCATCGTTGTTGACAACGAGACGGGCCTCGACCGCATGACCGTCATGGTGGAGCTCGAGCCGAGCGCGTTCAGCGATTCCTATGCGGAGATGAACGAGTTCAAGCACTACATCCAGGACAAGCTGAAGCAGACCATGCTTGTGTCCTCCGTGGTCAAGCTCGTGGAGCCGGGCGGCATCGAGCGCAGCTTCGGCAAGACCAAGCACGTGGACGACCAGCGCGTCCAGCGCTAGAATCTGCCTGCGCCGCGACCGCGGCGTTGGCGAGTACGACGAGACGACGAAGGGGGGCGCTTGCGTCCCCTTCGCTGCAAAGGAGGCCCTGTGGAACCTGCCCGCATCCCGGCAGCGCGCGCCGTGCGCGCGGAGAGCGCGTCGGGAGACCCCGCTGTCGGCCATGCCTCGGGTGCTCCCGTGGTCGGTCGGTTCGCGCCGAGCCCCACGGGGCGTCTCCATGCGGGGAACCTCTTCGCCGCCGTCATGGCGTGGTGCCTTGCGCACCGCGCGGGCGGCCGCATGGTGTTGCGCATCGAGGACTTGGACCCTGACCGCTCGCGCGTCGAGTACGCCGACGCCATCATGCGCGACTACGAGTGGACGGGGCTCACCTGGGATTACGGACCGTACTGGCAGCATGACAGGGAAGAGGCGTACCGCGCCGCATACGAGCGTTTGGAGCGCGAAGGCCTCGTGTACCCGTGCTTCTGCTCGCGCGCCGACCTGCACGCCGCGAGCGCGCCGCATTTCGGGGAGAAGCTCGTCTACCCGGGCACGTGCCGTTCGCTGACCGACGACGAGCGGCACGTGCGCGCGCAGCGCAAGGACCCATCCTGGCGCTTGATCGTACCGGACGAGGACGTCACGTTCGACGACATACTCCAGGGTACCCAGCGGCAGAACCTCGCGCGCGAGTGCGGCGACTTCGTGGTGCGTCGCGCCGACGGGGCGTTCGCTTACCAGCTCGCCGTGGTGCTCGACGACGCCGAGCAGGGCGTCACGCAGGTGGCGCGCGGCATCGACCTCTTGCCCTCCACGCCGCAGCAGATTCATCTGCAGAGCCTGTTGGGGCTGCCGCATCCGGAGTACGCGCATTTCCCGCTCATGGTGAACGAGACGGGACGCCGCCTGTCCAAGCGTGACCACGACGCCTCCATCGACGAGCTGCGCGAGCGCTTCCGCACGCCGGAGGCGCTGCTCGGCCGCATGGCGGGCGCGAGCGGCATCATGCCTGACGACGGACCCATCGCGCTCGAGGACCTCGCGCGGGAGGCGGACTTCTCCAAGCTTGGCGGTCGCATCAGCACCGTGTGGGAGTAGAAGCGCGCTGAGGATTCGTGCGGCACACCGAAGGAGTCCTCGAAGTAGGCGGCTTCGATATCACATATGTGCATATGATAGAAACGAGCGTGCGCCAAGTGGCGCACGCCCGTTCAGTTGCGCGAGGTTGAGAATGCGTGAGGGGGCGAGCGCGCGGGGTCACAGCGCAAGCTGCATGCCGCCGCTCGCCAGAATGGCGGCAGCGTAGAATGCGCCGAGCGCCACGTTCACCGTGCAGATCTGGCCCATGGCTGCCTGGCGCGTGTTCCCCGCGAGCGGGTTCGCCAAAAGCGGCTTCAAAAGCGGCATGCACGCGAGGCCTGCGAACACGAGGACGAGCAGGCCGTTCGTGAAAAACGCGGCCACGTTCACGACGATGAGCGCCATCCATGCCCACACAAGCGCGTGGTAAAGTTTGCGCGCCCTCGCGCGGCCGAGCGTGGTCGGCAGCGTGCGGCGGTTCGCCTCCATGTCGCGCTCGATGTCGCACGTGTTGTTCGTCATCATGATGAGCCCGACGCCGATGACGGTGGGCAGCGCCCAGAGCACGACAGCGGGCGGCATCGTGAGCGTGAGTGCTTGGTAACTCGCCACGAGAATGAGGCCGCCCATGACCACGCCGCTGACCACCTCGCCGAGCGGAAGGTAGGAAATGGGCGTCTTGCCGGCGGAGTACGCCACCACGAAGACGGCGCCCACCACACCGAGCGCCAGCGGGATCCAGCCCGCCTGCCAGATCACGTACGCGCCGAGCGCGAACGCCGCGACCAGGAAGCCCACCGCCAGCTTGAGGGCGGATTTCGGGTTCACATTGTTGTACACGAGCACGGCATCGTCCACGGCCACGTCCGCGTCGGCGTCGTCGGTGCCCTTCACGTAGTCGTAGTAGTCGTTGAACGTGTTCACGGACGCCTGCATGAGGATGCTGATGGCCAGCAACGCGAGGGCCATGATGACCGAGACCTCCTCCACCGTGACCGCCGCGGCGGCGAACGCCACGAGGCAGGGGAGGATGGCGGCGGGCCAGGTGTGAGGCGCCGCGATCTGCAGTGCCATGGTGGGCGTGAACTTCCCGTAGGCCTGCTTCGCCGCAGGCGAGGTCGATAGTGTCTGGTCGGTGCGTTTTTCGGTCAGTTCGGTCATGGCGCGCTTTCGTATCGAGGGTCAGGATTCGCCGCCTGAAAAGGCGTTGCCGTCCATTGTAGCCCTTTGCGCTACCATGGTCGGGAATCACCTACGCATCGAAGGAGCGTCGCATGAAGAAGGTCATCAAGCGCATCAACGTCCGCTACGGCGAGACCGACCAGATGGGCGTGGTCTACCACGGCAACTACATCGTCTACTTCGAGGACGCGCGCACGGCGTTCGTCGAGTCGCTCGGGTTCCCGTACAAGGGGCTTGAGGACGAGGGCTACCTGTCGCCGGTCGTGAGCGTGGCGTGCGAGTACGGCGCGCCGCTGCGCTATGGCGACAAGGCGTGCGTTGTCGTATGGGTGGACAAGCTCACGAAAGCGAAGGTCACGTACCGCTATGAGGTGTACGCGAGCGAGGACGCCGTGGGCGTCGCCAAGCCCAACGCGAAGGGGGAGAGCGTGCACTGTCTGGTGGAGAAGGAGACGTTCCGCCCGGTCAACATGAAGACGGCGTCTCCGGGCCTGTACCAAGCCTATGAAGCGGCAATGGCCGAAGGCGAATAGAGAGCACGAACACACGTTCGTTTTTGTGCATGTGGAAGGACGCCCGTATGGAGACCATCAACATCCTGTTCGTCTGCCATGGCAACATCTGCCGGTCGCCGATGGCGGAGTTCGTCATGAAAGACCTGGTCAAACGTGAAGGCTTGGCCGAGCGGTTCCATATCGAGTCAGCCGCGACGAGCGACGAGGAGATTGGGAACCCGGTGCACCGCGGCACGCGCCAGCGTTTGAAGCGCGAGCGCATCAGTTGCGAGGGCAAGACGGCACGGCGCATCGTCAAAGGCGACTACGAACGGTTCGACTACCTGGTGGGCATGGACCGATGGAACGTGCAGAACATGCAGCGGTTCTTCGACGGCGATCCGGACGGAAAGGTCCATCGGATGCTCGAGTTCGCGGGGCGTCCGGACGCCGACGTGGACGACCCGTGGTACACCGGTGATTTCGACGCGACGTACGACGACGTGCTGTCAGGCTGCGAAGGATTGTTGCGACACCTTGGGCTTGCGTAAGCGCGTAGCGTTGTCCGTGATTAATGAGCATAGGAAGAAGGCCTCTGCAGGGAGTAGAGGCCTTCGTGCTGTATCGAGAGTCATTCATTATCAGCTTTACATAACATATATTATCAAGATTAAGTTTCCCGCAAAGAGAAGCACGCTGAATCGAACCGTTTGGACGATCAGGCGTGCTTTTGTATGGTGACGTTTCTGAGACGACGTGGCTCTTGGAGGGCTCCGGGTATCGACCGTGGGCTTTACAACGTCTTAGAGGGCATCTCAGGCGTTCTGTTTCGAGGAGCGCTCGCCAGAGTTGCCTTCGATCTCGTCCAAGAGCTCGCACGTGAGCTCGATGGCGTCCTCGATGCAGCCGTCGCAGCTGCGCAGCGGCATCCTGTCGGCGCGCGTGAGGCCTTTGAGCTCTCCGCACAGTGTCGAGCCGTTCTTTGACTGGAATCCGCCGACAAGCCGCCGGACGACCTTGTAGGTGGCTCCCTTGGACTTCTTGACGTCAACGCCGGCGCTCGTCTTCATGCCGATGACGGCTGCGCCGCCCGAGATCGCGCCGCACGTTTCCGAGAAGGCGCCCATGCCGCCGCCGAATCCTTCCATGATGCGGAACAGCTCGTCCTCGCTCATATCCACCTGGTCGGACAGCGCGAGCGCGACGCTCTGGGCGCAGTTGCACCCTTGGCCATGCAGCTCAAGCGCGCGCTGTTGACGGTCTGCGATGCTCATCCGGGACATGCGGCTTCCTTTCAGTCGGAAATGTTATGTAAAGTAAAACAGGGGCTAACCCCACGCAGAGCTGCCGGATCCGCCGTCGCTCGTGGAGCTGCCTGCGTCAAGGCCGCTCATGTCCAGGACGGCGCTCATGTCGCCGTTCACGATCTCCATCAGCGTCGGCAAGAACATGGCGAAGCTGATGGCGTTCAGAATGAAAGCGATGCAGCAGATGATGATGCTCACACGGGCCGAGCGCATGAAGTTCTGCGCGAACGCCGCCGAATGGCTGGTACCCTCTCCCACCTTCTTGGCGCCACGGTACGCGAACACCGCGCACACGATGCCAGCGAGGCTGAGCGGCATGCCGCCGATGATGAGCGACACAGGCCCCATGATGTTCGCGGCTGTGATCTGGGAGCGGACCGTGCGAAGTTTCAGGAAATCGGGGTTCATGTTCATCTGTTGTGCCGCGAACTGACTCCAGTACATAGGCTGCGGCTGCTGCGACTGTGGCTGGTATGGCTGTTGAGGCTGCTGCTGGAATGGCTGTTGCGGTTGCTGCGCCTGTCCGTTCGTGTCGTCAGGGACGGGCTGCTCAGCCGTGTTGGCAGCCGGTTCGTCAGCGGAGTCAATGCGTCGACCGTCCCCCGCCTGCACGGGGGTCCACTGCTCAGACTCGCCGTTGGTCTGCGGTGTCTTCGGGGCGTCTGCGCGGTTGGGGTCGAATTGGTCGGTCATGTGCTTCCTTACGTGATGGATGTGGTAGTGCGTTCACCTGATGATAAACGAAGCGGGGGTACACGCGACCCCCGCCCACAAACGTCACGCAGCCGTCACGTAGCAACGTCACATACCCGAGCTGCCGAACCCGGCAGCGCCGCGCACGGTCTCGTCGAGCTCTTCGCGCTCCTCGAAGGCGCAGAATCCAACGCGCATGACGACGAGCTGCGCGATGCGGTCCCCTGCTTTGATGCGCAGCGTCTCTTGGGCGTCGAGGTTGATGCCGATCGCCTTGATCTCGCCGCGGTAGTTGCTGTCGATGAGGCCGGGCGTGTTCACGAGGGAGAATCCGTTGCGCGCGGCAAGCCCGCTGCGCGGCAGGACGAAGCCTGCGTAGCCTTCAGGTATCGCCAGCGCGATGCCCGTCGGGATGAGCGCGCGCTCGAAGGGGCGCAGCACCGTGTCCTCGACGGACGTCAGGTCGAACCCTGCGTCGCCGGGGCGCATGGCCTGCGGAGCGACTGCTGCTGGATGAAGCAGCTTAATGGGTATGGTGAGCTCGCTCATTACTCGATGCCTTTGAGCGCGTCCATGAACTCTTCGACGTTCTGGAAGTCGCGGTAGACGCTCGCGAAGCGGATGTAGGCGACGTCGTCGAGCTTCGAAAGGCGCTCGAGCACCATCTCGCCCAGCTCTTTGGACTTGATCTCGGCCGTGAAGCCGTTGCGCAGCGCGAGCTCAATGTCGTCGATGAGCGAGGAGATCTGCTCAGGGGAAATAGGGCGCTTCGCGCAGGCGATCAGCAGGCCGCGGTACAGCTTGCCACGGTCGTAGGCCTCCGAGGACCCGTCGGACTTGATAACGACAAGAGGGTTCTCGCCCAGGCGCTCGTAGGTGGTGAAACGCCTGCCGCACGAGAGGCACTCGCGTCGGCGGCGGATGGAGGCGCCGTCTTCGGACGGGCGGGAGTCCACGACCTTCGATTCGGTGTGGCCGCAGGCTGGACAACGCATGGTTCCCTCTTTCCTCGCGCGGAACGTCAGTGTCACAGCCTATGACAAGCGGCCCGCTCGTTCAAGGGGTTTGCGAACGTAAGCGGGCCGATCTGTCGATTGTGCGAGCATAGAGCGTGCAGAGGGCGCGTACAGCCTCGTCGTGGATGATGGAGTTACGCCTCGGCGCTCGATGAGGAGCTTGCCGACGAGTCCGATTGCGAGCTCGTCAACGTATCGGACTGAGGGCTCGAGGATTCGTCGGACTGCGAGCTCGTAGAGCCCTCGTCGTCAACGTCGTGGGGCGAACCGCCGAAATTGCGCGGGCCCTCCTCGCCCGGGCGCTCTTCCGGGGGCGTGAGCCCATCAAGAATGTCCAAATCGGCGTACTCGAGCTGCTCCGGGCCAACCTGGGAGGTCAGCAGGCCGTCAAGGCTGCTCTCGGAATCGACGATGACGACGGCCATGGACCCGCACGTCTCGAACAGCGCGGAGAAGTACGCGCGGTCGCGCTCGACCAGGCCGTCGAGCGGGTCGCTCACGAGCACCTTGTCTCCTTCGCTGCCGTAGACGACCACGCAATGCTCGTTGACGTACCACTCGTAGGGGCCGATCTCCTGCCCGCTGAACGAGGGCTCCTCCTGGTACATGGTGGTCCAGAGCATGACCGGGGTGCCCGAATCCGCGATGGCGAGCACCTCGTCGAACGTGGCGCCCGTGATGTCCATCGCCGTGGTAGTGCTGCCGTGGTCGGAAAGGAAATCGTTCGCCGCGTTCACGATCACGGGCGGGAAGCAGCCGCCGCCTTCGTACGGGTCGCCCAGGAAGGACGTGGAGTCGGTCCAGGTGGCGTCGAGCGGGATGTAGCTGTCGATGATGTCCTCGGCGTTCATGTCATAGCCCATGGCGCGCAGGACGATGGTGAGCGACGTGGGCTCGCAGCCTGACGGGAGCTCGGGCAGCTGCAGGAGCTCCTGCACGTGGCTCGCGACCGTGTCGGCCTGCTCCTGGCTGCTCGACTCGGTCTCAGAGGACGTGGTCTCTTCCATCGCGGTCTCCTCTGCAGGCTGGTTTTCGTGCGGTTGCACGAGCGAGCACGCGAAGGAGCCGACGGCGAAGATGAGGAGCAGCGCTACGATCGCCGCCGCAAGCAAGAACAGAGGTGGGAACGGGAGCTGGAAGGAGCGCAGGCTCGGGCTGTCGGAGTAGCGCTCTCGGCGCGGCGTATGGGAGGCATGGCGGCCTTCGTCGGCGTAGTCGTCGCGCATATCGCGGGCGGCATGGCGCGGACGACCGGAATCGTCGTTTCGCTGCCCATGGCGTCCGTAGCGCTCGTTTCGCATAAGGCCTCCTTGTGTTCATGTTGCGTTTGCCGTGCGGATAAGAACTGTACGACTTGAATCAGGCTCAAGGGCAACGCAACGCTCAATCCCCCACAAGATTCTCAGATTATTGGCCATCAGCGGTTTTATCCCAGTCGTGAACGGAAGCGCATGCATTCCTCGTGCGGTACAATCCGCGCATCATGGGGAAAGGATGGACGTTATGACGCACTATGGAAAGGCCGAGGTCGTCGCGCTTCTTGACGAGCGCGGGATCGCGTACGAGAAAATCGAGCACGAGGCGGTGTTCACCATGGAGGGCATGGCTGCGCTCGAGCTGCCGTTCGCGCACGAGGTGGTGAAAAATCTCTTCCTGCGCGATGACAAGAAGCGCGCCTACTACCTGGTGGTCATGCCTGAGGACAAGCCGGCGAACCTGAAGGAGCTCCGCCGTTCGCTGGAATCCCGTCCGCTTCGCTTCGCGTCCGAGGACGACCTGGACGCCATCCTGGGCCTGCGAGCAGGCGCCGTCACGCCGTTCGGCGTGCTCAACGACGAAGAGCGGCGCGTGACCGTGGTCTTCGACGAGGAGCTGCGTGGGTATTCTGGATTGGGCGTGCACCCGAACGACAACACCGCCACGCTGCACGTGGCGTTGGACGACCTGCTTGCGATCGTCGAAGAGCACGGTAACCCGGTCGCCTTCGTGGCCATGCCGTGTCCGGATTCCGCTCCGGCCGAGGAGGATCCGGCGTAAGTGATCTCTGCCTCGCTTGACGGGGCTGTTCAGACTTGCGCTCCTAAGAATGAGCATTGACGACTTCGATACCGTTCACGCGAACGGTATCGAAGTCGCGTCGTGCGCTCGCTTGACGTGGGTCGCCGTGCTGTTAGCATTGCAAGAATCGTTTCAAAATCGCACAGCGAGCAGGAAGGCGGGGCTGCCCTATGATGATCGTCACCGACACCGCGTCCGACATCTTCGAGGATGAGGCGGCGCTCATGGACGTCGCGCTCGTTCCGTTGGACATCGTGTTCGGCGACGATCATTTCGTGCGCAACACGCCCGAGGAGTTCGAGCGCTTCTATACCATGCTCAAAGAGCGCGATGACTTCCCCACCACCAGCCAGCCCGCTCCTGACCTCTACCGCGCGTTGTTCGAGCAGGCGAAGCGCCGCGAAGAGGAAGTGCTCGTCATCACGCTTTCCGGCGGGCTTTCGGGCACGGTGGAAAGCGCGCGCATCGCCGCCGAGCTGTCCGGCTGGGCGGACCACGTTCACATCATGGACTCGCGTCACGCCATCACCTCGCAACGCTTGCTGGTCGAAGAGGCCGTGCGCCTGCGCGACGAGGGCCTGGGCGCCGAAGAGATCATCGAGCGCCTGTGCGTCGTGCGCGACCGCATTCGCATCTGCGGCGTGCTTGATAGCCTTGAGTACCTACGCCGCGGTGGCCGCATTCCCGCCGCGCTGGCGGTGGTCGGGGACATCCTGAGCATCAAGCCTGTCGTGGCCGTCCGCAATGGCTACCTGGTGAGCTACGGCAAGGCGCGCGGCCAGAAGGGCGGCCAGAAGTTCCTGCGCAAAGAGTTCGAGCGCTTGGAGCGCGACGTGCGCTGGAAGGTGTGCTTCCTGTACTCGCAGGGCCGCAAGCTGGTCGACGAGTTCGCCGAGGACTTCAAAGCGCGCTATGGCGTGAGCGACGACGAGTGCCGCATGGTGCAGATCGGACCGGTCATCGGCACGCACTTGGGGCCGGACTGCGTGGGCCTTGCGTTCGTGGCAACGAGCAAGGTCGACTAGCCGGACGAACATCCAGTAAACGAATCGAAGAAAACACAGGCGAGCCGATGGCGAGGCTCGCCTGTGTACGAAGGCCGCTGTGCGGCCCTGCCCGCCCACGCAGCAGGGCGGGATGTATGCCAAGCCCCGAACGCAGCAAAGGGGGCTGGATACCGAAATCGGCAGTATGCGCCGAGCGCGCTACGCTACGCGCCGATGAGCATGACAGCGAGGGCGAACGCCAGGCCGCCGAAGCCCAGCCCGACGGACTGCGCGCGCGAGAGCTTCTGGTACGCGGTGCCCTTCAGGCTCTCGCGCGTGACGCCGTGCAGAGCCGTCTGGCGAGCGCGCGAGAGCGTAGTCTGCGGCGCAAAACCGCTCGGGCGGATGATGGGCGCCTGCGCCGTGGGGCGCGCACCAGGGAACTGGATGATGGCAGCGCGATGAGGCGTGGCGCAACCGGGCTTCAAAGCAGCGGTGCCGACTACCTGGTATTCATTCGTGCGCTGGTTCATGGCCGCCTCCTTCTTTGCAACGAACTTTTGTTCGTGTATAATCTTAATCGAACAAAGGTTCTTGTCAACGGAATTCCAAACATTTGTTCGTTGTTTTTGAGAAAGGGTTCCCATGAGCCAAAAGATCACGAAGCGGCAGCAGGCCGTGCTCGATTGCATCGAGTCGTGCATCAGGGAGAAAGGCTACGGTCCCACCGTGCGTGAAGTGTGCACCGCGCTCGGCCTCTCCTCCCCCTCCACCGTCCACGTGCACCTCAAGGCGCTTGAGGAAAAGGGCTTGATCAAGCGCGATCCGCTGAAATCCCGCTCCATCTCGCTCACCTACCAGCCGGACGAGCCCGTGGCGCAGGAAACGTTCGCGGGAGATTATTCAAACGTCGTGTCGTTGCCGCTCGTGGGCGACGTTGCCGCAGGAGAGCCCATCCTTGCCGAGCAGAACATCACGGAGCGTTTGACGCTGCCGGTGGACATCGTGGGAGACTCTGCGTCGTTCCTGCTCTCGGTACACGGTGACTCCATGGTCGAGGTTGGCATCAACGACGGTGATTACGTGGTCGTCAAAGAGCAGCCCACCGCGAACAATGGAGACATCGTCGTCGCCATCGTCGAGGACGGCGCCACGGTGAAGCGTTTCTTCCACGAGGGAGACCACGTGCGCCTTCAGCCGGAGAACAGCTCCATGGACCCCATCATCGTCTACGGCGACTGCCATATCGCCGGAAAGGTCGTGGCGCTGTTCCGCCGCTTGTAACGTTCGGTACTCCATGGAGACGCCCTCCATGCAGTCGGGCGCGGGGCCTCAACGTCTGCCCCGCCGCCGCTTCTAAT
>CASEJD010000070.1 GCA_949288145.1 uncultured Coriobacteriia bacterium | reverse complement strand
CGCCCGTCGACTGGCGGAGCTTTTGGGCGCGCCCGTCGTGTTCGCCTCTGACACCGTGGGCGCCGACGCCCAGGCGAAGGCGGCCGCGCTGTCCGACGGGCAGGTGCTCGTGCTCGAGAACCTGCGCTTCGACAAGCGCGAGAAGAAGAACGACCCCGCATTCTGCCAGGAGCTCGCTGCGCTCGGCGAGGTGTACGTGAACGACGCGTTCGGCACCGCGCACCGCGCGCACGCGTCCACCGCGGGCGTCGCGGACCTGCTGCCCGCGTACGCCGGCTTCCTGATGCAGCGCGAGGTGGGCACGCTCACCGGCATGCTCGAGGACCCGAAGCGGCCGTTCGTTGCTATCCTGGGCGGCTCGAAGGTCTCTGACAAGATCAAGGTCATCGACGCGCTCATCGAGAAGTGCGACGCCCTCGTCATCGGAGGCGGCATGTGCTTCACGTTCCTGCTCGCGCAGGGCAAGCAGGTGGGCACGTCGCTCAAGGAAGAGGACTGGGTCGAGCGTGCGGCTGAGACGCTGCAGCGCGCCGAGGCGGCCGGCTGCCGCATCCTCCTGCCGACGGATGTCGTGGTCGCCGACGCGTTCGCCGAGGACGCGCGCACCGAGACGGTCTCCGCGGACGCCATCCCCGAGGACATGATGGGCCTGGACATCGGCCCCGAGACCGCCGCCGCGTACGCCGATGCCGTCGCGAGCGCCAAGACCGTGTTTTGGAACGGTCCGATGGGCGTGTTCGAGATGAAGGCGTTCGAGGCCGGCACGAAGGCCGTCGCCGAAGCGGTCGCCGCGAACTCCGAGGCTGACACGATCATCGGAGGCGGAGACTCCGTGGCTGCCGTGAACAAGTTCGGCCTGGCAGACCAGATGACGTTCATCTCTACGGGCGGCGGCGCTTCGATGGAGCTCGTGCAGGGAGAGGCGCTCCCGGGTGTCGAGGCCCTGAAATAACCCCTCGTCGGACCTCGCTTTTCTGAAAGGATACGTATGACCCGCAAGTACATGATGGCCGGCAACTGGAAGATGAATAAGACGGTTGCCGAGGCCGTGGTCCTCACGCAGGATATCTCGAACCAGTACGACAAGTCGTGGGAGGACGTCGACGTGGTGCTGTGCCCGCCGTTCGTCGACCTGAAGCCCGCGAAGACCGTGCTGGACTTCGACAAGGTGAAGATCTCCGTGGGCGCGCAGAACGTGCACTGGGAGGCGGAGGGCGCCTACACCGGCGAGATCTCCGTTCCCATGCTGAAGGAGATCGGCTGCGACTTCTGCATCATCGGCCATTCCGAGCGCCGCACGCTGTTCGGTGAGACGGACGAGATGGTGAACAAGAAGGCGAAGGCGCTCATCGCTGGCGGCATCTCGCCGATCGTGTGCGTGGGCGAGTCGCTCGCCGTGCGCGACGCGGGCGAGACCGAGGAGTACGTCTGCGCCCAGGTCCGTGCCGCGTTCGCGGGCATCGACGCCGTCGAGGCGAAGGACGCCGTCGTGGCGTACGAGCCCATCTGGGCCATCGGAACCGGCCGCACTGCCACGCCTGAGCAGGCGCAGGAGGTGTGTGCCGCCGTTCGCGCCACGCTGACCGAGCTCTTCGGAGAGGAGACCGCCCAGGGCATGCGCGTGCTCTATGGCGGCTCCATGAAACCCGAGAACGTCGAAGGCCTCATCTGCCAGCCCGACATCGACGGCGGCCTGATCGGCGGCGCCGCGCTCAAGGCGTCGAGCTTCAAGCAGCTCGTGGAAGCGTGCCTGTAATGGCAGGGGAGCGCCACAACGAGACGGCCGTATCGCAGAACGAGCGCGCAGGCATGACGCTGCCCGCGCTGCTCGTCATCATGGACGGGTTCGGCCTGGCCGAGCCCGGTCCGGGCAACGCCATCTCGCAGGCGAAGACCCCGTGCCTTGACGCGCTGTTCGAGCAGTGCCCGCACACGCGCTTGCAAGCGTCCGGGGAGGCCGTGGGCCTGCCTGCGGGCCAGATGGGCAACTCAGAGGTGGGGCACCTGAACATCGGCGCCGGCCGTGTCGTGCACCAGGAGCTTTCGCGCATTAACCGTGCCTGCGCTGACGGGTCGCTCGCGCGCAACGAGGTCGTGCGCCAGGCGTTCGAGGCGGCGAAGAAGCCCGGTGCCGCGCTGCACCTCATGGGCCTGCTCTCGGACGGCGGAGTCCACTCCTCCAACGAGCACCTGTATGCTCTCGTGCGCGCGGCGGTCGAGGCGGGCGTGCCGCAGGTTCGCGTGCACTGCTTCATGGACGGTCGCGACGTGCCCCCGAAGAGCGGCGCCGGCTACGTCGAGGAGCTCCAGCGCTTCCTGGACGGCTTCGCCGACAGCGGTACCGATGCGCGCATCGCCAGCGTCGAAGGTCGCTACTACGCCATGGATCGCGACAACCGGTGGGAGCGCGTCGAACGCGCGTACGAGGCCATCGTGTGCGGTACTCCGCTCGTGGACTGCACGGCGGTCGAGGCCATGGAGCGCTCGTACGCCGCCGACGTGACCGACGAGTTCGTGGAGCCCGTTTCCCTTGACGAGCGGGGGGTGCAGGACGGCGACGCCGTGGTGTTCTTCAACTTCCGCCCTGACCGCGCTCGCCAGATTTCGCGCGCGTTCGTGGACGCTGGGTTCGACGGGTTCGACCGTGCGCGCACGCCGAAGGTCTTCTTCGTGTGCCTGACCGAGTACGACCCCGAGATTCCGGCGCCCGTCGCGTTCGCCAAGCAGTTTCCGGACAACGTGCTGGCGGACGTGCTCGCTGACGCCGGCTTGCGTCAGTACCATATCGCCGAGACGGAGAAGTACGCGCACGTCACGTTCTTCCTGAACGGCGGCCGCGAGGAGCCGAAGGCGGGGGAGCAGCGCGTACTCGTGCCCAGCCCGAAGGTCGCAACGTACGACCTGCAGCCCGAGATGAGCGAGCCGGAGGTGGCGCGCCGCCTGGCCGACGCTATAGACGCCGGCGAGGCCGACGTGTACATCGTCAACTTCGCTAACTGCGACATGGTTGGCCATACGGGCTTCATCCCCGCCGCCGTCCAGGCGGTCGAGGCGGTGGACGCCGGGTTGGCGCAGGTGCTCGCCGCGCTCGAGCGGCAGCATGGCGCCGCGCTCGTGACGGCGGACCACGGCAACGCCGACAAGATGCTCGCCGAGGACGGCAGCCCGCACACCGCTCACACGACTGCGCTCGTGCCGTGCATCCTTGTCGACTACACCGGCGAGGGCCGTACGCTGCGCGCCGAGGAGGGCGCGTTGTGCAACCTGGCGCCCACGCTGCTCGAGATGATTGGACTTTCTGTGCCGAAGGAGATGGAGGGAGACAGCCTGCTTGCGCAATGACGTGCGAAATGGCTATAATTCGATGCTTGTGAACGCATACGCACGCGCAGTGCGCTTTCAAACGAACTAGAGGAGACAACGTGAACCCGCTTCTGATTCTGCTCATCGCCCTGCTGGTCATTTCCGGCCTGGGCCTGATCATCTTCATCTTGCTGCACTCCGGCAAGGGTACCGGCATTTCCGACGCCATCGCCAGCTCCGTCTACTCCACCCAGACGGGCACAAGCATCATCGAGAAGAACCTCGATCGCATCACCATCGTGTTCGCTATCGTGTTCCTGGTTGACCTGTTGGCGCTCATGATCGTCTACCCGACGGGCAGCATCGCGTAAGCTCGTTCTCCTAGAGAATCCGAAAGACGCCGTTCGCATCGTGCGAGCGGCGTCTTTGTTTTGCGCGGTATACGGAACATTACGCCTTTCGGCGATCGTGCGTGCGGTAGAAGGCCGCCTTGTCCTCGTACATGCGCTTGTCCGCTTCATCGAACTGCTCCATAACGCTGCAGTCATGGTCGCGCCACGACATGCCCACAGCAATCTGGATGCTGTCGCCGCGCATGTGCTCCATGATACTCTTGACCTTGTGTTCGAAATCATCCTTACTCAAGTCGGGCGCGATCGCCACGAACTCGTCGCCGCCAATGCGGTACGTCCGTCCGGCGAAGCTATGGTTCACGTGACCCGCGGCGCGGCAGATGAGGTCGTCGCCAGCCATATGACCGAACTTGTCGTTTGTCGCCTTGAGGCCGTTGATGTCGAAGTAGGCAAAACCGAGCGATTGCAGTTCCCGCCCATGGCCCTCTTGCAGCTCGCGGTTGAACTTCGTGCGGTTGTACAGGCCGGTCAAGCCGTCCTCGTAGCTCATGCGCTCGAGCGTCTTCTCCATCATCACACGGTCGGTGATGTCGAAGGCGATCTTCTGCACGATCTCGCAGTCGTCGTTGACGCTGATGAGCGAATTGCACGAGTTGACGTAGATGATATCGCCGTTGTGGCGCTGAACGCGCACGAGGATGTCCACTGCGTCGCCCGGCTCCCGCAGCTCGCGCAGGGCGGAGCGTAGCTTCGCGGCGTCTTCTTCCACGATGGTGGGGCTGAACCCTTCCGACCAGTCCATGTGCGCCAGTTCGTCGTCCGTCGTGCCAATGAGCTCAGCGACGGCGTGGTTCAGCATCAGGGGCTCGTACGTCCCTTCAACGCGCTTGAAGCGCAGGATGCCGCAGGGCACGGTGTTGTAGATGCTGTCGAGCTCGGCTGTCTGTTCCTCGATTTGCTTGCGCGCTTTCGCGAGCGCTTCCTGCATGTAGTCGTACGTCTGCCGCGCGACGCGGTGGGGGAAGCCCACATCGCCTTCGATCATCTCCGAATACGGGCTTGAAAGGTGCATATGGCAGCATTTGAGCTCGCCGTCGACTAAATGGAAGACGGTCGTGATGCGCTGGTGGATACGAATGAACACGCCCGTTTCGGGGTCCGAGGCAACCCAGAAGACCCCCGAACAGATGTACACGTCAGGGACGGGGGAGATGACGTCGAATTGCTCGTCGCTGATGTTGCACTTCACGACGTGACCGGTGATGGTGCGGAAGATGTCCTCGATGGTTTCACGGCCGACGGCGTATTCGCCTTCGCTGGCGCCGAACCAGCTGACATGGTCGTCCCAGAACTCGTTGATGCCCTCAGAGCGGTTCTCGCAATAATGGAGGTGCAGTTGACGTCGCGTGAGGCGCTCCGCCTCTTCGAACGGGTCGAACTGCAGCTCTTCGAGTTGTTCACGCGCGTTCATGGTCAACCTCGCTTACGATTCGCGTCGAGTGGTGCTCGGCGGCGCGATCGATTGCTTCTTACAGTATTTTAATACGTTCGCAATTGCATGAGAGCAATAAATAGGACAACGTCGCAGCATCTCACGTACGCGTTCGACATGTCCGAGCGACACAGAATACCCGAACGTGCCGACGTGCGCCATTGCGGAGCGCTCAGATTTCGTTTGAACGCCATCGGTTCCGCCATTATTTCAAAGCGGTCGTTCTTGTTTGTTGGTTTGACCCCTCGATTTACACCTTGTCGGTTGGAACCTGCAGGAGAATGCGCTTGCTCAGAAATGAACGCAGGCCGTATTGTGGCGGCCATACGCTGTCGCGAACCTTCTACAAATCCTCGTCGTTTTCGTGAGCTTGGGAGACGATGTATCTCGCGAAAACGACGAGGATTTGTCACGACATGGAAGAGCAGATCGGTTCGAACCTCTGATAAGGGGGTGGGAAAGAAAAAAGCCCGCATGTTGATGCGAGCTGTGAAGTCAATGGAGCGGACGACGGGGTTCGAACCCGCGACCCCGACCTTGGCAAGGTCGTGCTCTACCAGCTGAGCCACGTCCGCGTTAAAAGCCCAGCTGAGCTGGGCTTAAGTTTGCTGGTGTCGGAGGCGGGATTTGAACCCGCACACCCGGTATGTGGGCACTAGCACCTCAAGCTAGCGTGTCTGCCGTTCCACCACTCCGACGAAGCGCTGCAAAAGCAACGACGATTATTAAACATCAATCACTGCACCGATGCAAGAGGAAATTTGAACAATTTTAGAACTCGCGTATGGGAGTTCTAGCCGAAAGGCTGGGAGCGCTTGCGCGGTTCCTTCCCTAGGGTTTAACCCTAATTAGGTACGCATGAACGGGGTCTGGGAAAGGATTGAGCTATATTCACTCTAGGGAAAGTTAGCTTAAAGGGGGGAGGCTATGTCGTTCCAGCATTTCTCCGAGTTGGAATTGACGGGTGAGAGCGGTTTGTATCGCCGCACTACCCGGTCCCTCTATGAGAATTTTGGGTTTGATTTCGTCTCCATCGGCATGACGGCGTTTTCTGGAGCGCCGTTGAAATGGGTGTACAGCGCAGGTGCCACAGGTGAACGCCATAAGCGCATCGCGCTCGCGCCCGGGCACGGTATCGGCGGCATCGTCATCAAGGCGGGCAAGCCCATGATGCTGCTTGATATCGATCGCGATCTGGATCCGCGCGAATACTCCTCGTATCCCATCGTCTTCGCAGAAGACCTCCGCAGTTTCTGCGCGTTGCCGCTCGTCAAGTCTGGTAGTGTCGTCGGCGCTCTCCTGTGCGCGTTTCGCTCTGTGCGTCCTGACGCCAAGGCAATCTTCGCGCAGCTCCTCGAGACGGTTGACGATGGGTTGTGCGGGCTCGGCGTCGTCACGGATGATTTCATGACGGTCGGCGACATCGCCGAACTGAGCTTCGACGCTCCCATCTCGGCGTCTGAGCTCCAACGCTCCGATATTTCAAGCATTATCGCGGCGCAAGAAGAAGAGCGCATGCGCATCTCGCGCGAGCTGCATGACGGGGTGGCACAAGAGTTGCTGACCGTATCGTTCCTGGCAAAACAGCTCGGGCACCTTTCACGCAGCAAAGAAGCGGAAACGGTGGCGCAGCAGATAGATCAGCGTATCGATGCCATCGTCGAAGAGTTGCGCACGATGTCGGTCACGCTGCGTCCCTCCGCGCTCGATCACCTTGGCCTCGTTGCCGCGCTTCGTTCGCACGCGCTCATGCTTGAGAAGACGTACGGTGCGGAGATCGTGTTCGACGGTTCGATGGGCGAGCGACGCTTCGATCCTGCGTACGAGACCCAGGTCTACCGCATCGGCCAGGAGGCTATCCTGAACGCGTGCAAATACTCGGGCGTTGAGACGGTGTACGTTGACATCGACCTCGAAGAAGACGGCAGCGTCCTCGTCTTGCGTGTGAGCGATCACGGCGTTGGTTTCAATGCAGAGGACCCTGACATCAAGGGAACCGGCTGCGGTCTGCTCGGTATGCGCGAGCGCGCGAAGTTGATTGGCGGCGACCTTGCTGTCCAGTCGAGCATGGAAGGCACGACCGTGCTCTTGCATGTGCCTTTGGAGCTGTCGAGGAAGGCGGTGTAGCGCGATGATTCGAATCGTGATCGCGGACGACCACGACATAGTGCGTTCGGGCTTGAAGATGCTGCTTGAATCGGATCCGGACATGTGCGTCGTCGGCGAGGCGGCTGACGGCGAGCAAGCTTTCCAAATCGCCATGCGCGAGAAGCCCGACATTTTGCTCATGGACATATCCATGCCGCCAGGGCAAAGCGGCCTGATCGCCTGCGGCCGCGTCACGAAGAACTTGCCAAAGACGCGCGTTATCGTGGTGACCATGTTCGCAGAGCCTGAATACCTGTTCTTCACGCTGCGCGGCGGCGCTTCTGGGTACCTTCTGAAAAACTCGTCGCGCGAAGACCTGTTGAACGCCGTGAGGACCGTTCATGCAGGCGGCTCGTTTATTCACCCGAAGATGGTGGAGGGCATCACGCGGCAGCTGGTGTCGTCCGGCGACGGTGTGGAGGACACGTCGTACAAGCAATTGACGACGCGTGAGCTTGAGATTCTTCAGTTGCTCGCAAAAGGCCATACGAACAAAGAGATCTCCGAGAAGATTTACCTCTCCATCAAGACGGTCGAGGCGCATCGAAGCAAGATATACGCGAAACTCGGCTTCAAGACGCGAGCAGATTTGGTCGCGTACGCAATCCGCCATAAGTTGCTCGATCTATAGTTCTTGCAAAGCAGGCAGACAACACGGGCTGCGACCGCATGTGCGCGGCGCAGCCCGTGTTTTGGTTTGTGTTGACGTGCAAGCCTGCTGACAGCAAGCCCTCTCGTGCGAAGGATGTGATGGTTCAGCGGCCGATGCGCAGTGACAACGCGCGCGACGGACAGGCGTCCGCGCATGCACCGCACACCATGCAGTCGCCGGCTTTCACGCGTCGTTCTGCGCCGTTGATGGCTGGGTCGAGAATGGTGGGATCTGCCGGGCACGCGTCCTTGCAGAGGTCGCAGTGCACGCAGGCGCCGTGGTCGATTCGCACGCTCACCAGGCCAGCGCGGCCAATCGCCTCGTACAGCCCTCCAAGCGGGCACAAGGTGCGGCACCATGCGCGCTTGCCCCAGAACACGTCAAGCACCGCGGCCAGCGCGAACGTCACGATGCCGACGGAGGACCCAAAGAGCACGAGCCGATGCACGGCGCTGATGGGGCTCACTGCCTCGAACACCGGGAATCCGACGATGGCCGAAAGGGCGATGACCAAGCCGGTGCTGACGATTTTCGCATGCCGCGGAAGAGGAGAGGCGGCAGGCTGCGGCCGAAGTTTCAATGCGCGCCGGATGCGGCCGGCAATCCAGCCGACTGCCTCAAGGACGGTCCCGAGCGGGCATACCCACCCGCAGAATGCGCGTCCGCGCAGGAGGGCGTACACGACCACCACTACGAGCGCGGCGATGGCGGCTTGTGGGACGAAGGCGCGCGATGCCGCGAGGGTCTGCAGGTAGGCAAGCGGGTCAAGCAGGTCGATGCCAAGCACCGACGACGAAGCGAACGAGCCGTAGAGGGGCAGCTCCGCCGGCGTGGAGGCTTGCTCTTCGAATCCGGGCGTCATGCCGAACAGGCGCCACCCGGCGGCAAGCACGGGAATCAGGAACAAGACGAGCGCTCCTGCCTGGACGGCGTGTCGAAGGACGCCCCATCGTGCGGGCCGGCGCCGTGAGCCTTCGCGCGCTTGCTGCGCGTCTGGATTATTGCTCATGCTCTCCTCCATTCGAGGTGGCGATCGCCTGGTCGTGCGGGAGCAAGGTCGGGTCGTCTTCGAAGTTCGCGTAGACGAGGTTCACGCCATAGACGCCTGGAATGTGAATGAACGAGCTTGCGATGTCGTGCGAGTCGTCCACCGTCTTTGCTTCGATCGTGACGACGAGACGGTTCTCGTGCACGCTGTGGACTTCCACGCCCTCAAGTTCTTCGAGCTTGATACGTGCGTCATGCACGTGTTCCGGCATGACTTCGACGACGAGGCTAGAAATGACCATGGGTTTCCTTTCGTAGATGCCACGGCGAGATGGTCCCGTGCCCCAAGAACGGGGCACGGGACGTGGCGGAGAGAAGGGGAGTGGTTGGAGGCTCCGCCGTTACGCAGCTGCAATGCCTCGGCTATCGGGCGATGGCGTAAGGGTAGGTTCGCGCGACGGCTACGCGACGGGATGGCACGTGATGCACTGTTCCCGCGCAGGCTCGATTGTACGGGAGTCGACACTGCCGTTCGCGTAGTGGTCGTCGGGCAGGGCGGTCGCGTCGGGAAGTTGCGGGTTCGCCTTGCTGCCGGCGCCGTGGCATCCGTAGCAGCGGCTTGCGGGGTATTCCGCGCGATTCGCGTGATCGGCAGGCTGCAAAGGCGGGGTCCCTTCGACGCCGAGCATCGCTTCGGTGTTCACGGCGCCGTTCTGCGTTGAGGCGTTCTCCTCCGCGGTCGTCGGGGCGGCGCATGCGGGCACGAGTGCAAGGGCGAGCGCGCACGCCATGATGCCGGTCGCGCTCAGGGCAGCTCGTCGTTTCATGGTGTTCCTCCTTGGTGCTGAACGCCCTCTTTGGTGTCGGGCTGCCAGGGTCGCTGGCAGCCCGGATGCAGAGAGGGCGGGATGGTGTGGGCGTCTTTAAGCCTTCTCGATTCTCACGCACGTCTTCTTGTAGTCTGGCTCTTTAGAGAGCGGGCAGTAGTAGTCGTGGACTGCCAGGTTGACGAGCGTTTCCTCTGCGAAGAACGGCGCGAACGTCACGCCAGTGGGCGGTTCGGTGCGGCCTGCCGTGGACGCTTTGATCTCGAACGATCCGTGGTGCGAGGTCACGCGCACCATGTCGCCGTCGGCTATGCCCAGACGGGCGCAGTCTTCCGGGTTCATGTTCAACAGCGCTTCGGGAAGCGCGCGGTCGAGTTCTGGGACGCGACGGGTCATGGTTCCGGTGTGCCAGTGTTCCAGCAAGCGTCCCGTGCAGAACCAGAACGGGTACTCTTCATTCGGCTCTTCCGCAGGCGGCTCGTACGGACGGAACACCACCGACGGCTTGTGGTCAGTGGACTTGTAGAAATCCAATCCAGCGGCTTTGCCGGCTGTTCCGTACTGCGCAACGCCATACTGGTCGAAGCCTTCTTCTTGCGGACCGTCCGCGAAGCGCCAGCGGGTGGGGAGCCATTCGCCGTTCACCTCGCGCACCGGCCAGGTCAGGCCATGGTGCTTGAGGTACTCGTCGTACGGAGCGAGCTGTTTCGCTTCCATCTTGAGCGTAGCGCCGAACGTGCCGCCCGTATCCGCGTTGATGGCGGCGGCGCGCTCGTTCATTGTCGGGTTGGAGAACACGCGGTACTCTTCCCAAATACGACGGTTGATCTCGCGCTGGTCTCCGACGAAGTCGTCAGCTTCCTTGTCGTAGACGAAGCCGAAGAGGCGATTGAAGGCATCCTGTCCGTCAATCGCCTCGCCATCGAGCACGCGTCGCGCGACCTGCAGGAGCACCCATACATCCCAACGGGCATCCCCCGGCGGGTCCACCGCCTTTTCGAAGACGGCAGTGCGGCGCTCCCCGTTGCCGAATTGGCCTTCGCGCTCGACCCACATTGCCACCGGGAACACGACGTCGGCGTACTCCGTGGTGATCGTGGGGTAAACCTCGTTCACCACGACGAACGTGTCGTAAATTCCGCGGTATTCGTCCGAGTAGCCCAGGAAGCGCGTCAGGTTTGGCATGGACTGCGCCCAGTTGTTATGCGCGCTCCAGATGAAGTCCATGTTGCCCTTGGACATTTCCCGGAAGATCTTCACAGTGTGGAATCCGGGCTTCTGGATGGCGTCAAGGTATCCGTCAGGCAGATTCCAGATGGCTTCCGTGTAGCGACGATGCTGCGCGTTCGCGACGAGCAGGTCTGCGGGCAGTCGGTGGCTGAACGTGCCGACCTCGCGGGCGGTTCCGCACGCAGATGGCTGTCCTGTGAGCGAGAACGGGCCGTTGCCCGGCTGGGCGATCTTGCCGGAGAGCAGGTGGATGTTATAGATGTTGTGGTTCATCCACGTGCCGCGGTTGTGCTGGTTCACGCCCATGGTCCACAGCGACATGATCTTGGTGCCCGGTTCTGCGAAGACCGCTGCGAGCTCCTGCAAATCCGCCACGGGCACGCCGGAGAGCTCGGAGGTGTACTCGAAGGTGTACGCGGAAAGGCGCTCTGCATACTCTTCGAACGAGATGCCGTGCACGGCGTCCACGGTGTTTCCGGGCTCGGTGGCGTCGTAGTCGTCTTCGTACGCGTTGCCGATGTTCTCTGTGCCCGCCTTGAACTGGCAGTGGTCATTGACAAACTGCTCGTCGTAGAGCTTGTTCGATACGAGGTAGTTCGCGATGCAGTTCGTGATGGCCAGGTCGGTACCGGGACGGAAGATGAGCGTCTTGTCGGCGCTTGCGGACGTTCGGGTGCGGATGGTCCCGAGGTCGTAGTGGCGCACGTTGCCGCTCAGCTTGCGTGCGGTCAGACGGGAGTAGAGCATGGGGTGTGCCTCGGCCATGTTTGCGCCCCACGTGATGAACGCGTCTGCCTGATCGATGTCGTCATAACAGCCCGCCGGCTCGTCGGTCTGAAAGACGTTCATGAAACCGACGACGGCGCTTGCCATGCAGAGTCGCGCGTTGGGGTCGATGTTGTTGGAAAGCAGGCCGGCTTTCCAGAACTTCGCGGTCAGGTATCCTTCCGTGATGGGCTGCTGGCCGGATCCCCAGAACGCGAGGCGCGTTTTATCCGCCTTCCATGTCTCGCGAAGCTTGGACGCGACCAGGTCGAGGGCCTCTTCCCACGATGCCTCGCGCAGGCCGTCAGGCGTGCCCTTCGTGGACGCGTCGTCACGGATGAGCGGCGTGGTCAGACGGTCCTCTCCGTAGAGGATTTTCGCAAGGTAGTAGCCCTTCACGCAGTTCAGGCCACGGTTTGATTGGTTGTCAGGGTCGCCGGTCACGGAGATGAGCCTGCCGTCGCGCGCTTCGCACAGCACGCCGCAACCACATCCGCAGAAACGGCAGACTGCCGAGTACGTCGTTGTTTCGCCGCCTGATGATGACGCGCCGCCTTGGCTGTCGCCCTGCGCCGCGCAGCCTGTCAGCGCGGTGAGCGATCCGCCCGCAGCCGCGGTGGCCAAAGCCACGGCGGTCGTTTTGATGAACAATCGTCTTGAGATGTCCACTCGTTCCCCCTTACAACGTTCCAAATCGTGCTTTCATCATCGATTCGCCCGCTTAGGAGCGGACGGCTATCGGGCATGCGCGCTTGCGCTTCGTTCGATCTTGATCGCGACGTCAGGGTCGCTCACCACGCACCGTTCGACGCACAGCCCGCACCCGGTGCACGCGTCCGCGATGATGACGGGCGCGAAGACGGAGTGGATGGCGTCGCCTTCTCGCGGGCGATAGTCGATCGTGATAGCCCGGTCGATCAGCGGGCACGTGCGATAGCACACTTCGCATCGCATGCCTTTGAACGCGATGCAGAGCTCCTCGTTGATGACTGCGGTGCCAATGCGCACGTCCTCTCGGGTAGCGAGGGGATGGAGCGCTTCGGTGGGGCAGGCATCGATGCACGGCAAGTCCTCGCAGAGGCGGCATGCATGGGCGCGGGCATCGAACGTTGGCGTGCCTGCAGCGAGTCCTGCCGAGAAGTCGGCGACGCGGAGCACAGCGTACGGACACGCCTCGATGCAACGACCGCATTTGATGCAGCGCGCGATGAAGTCATCCTCCGTTTTCGCGCCAGGCGGGCGTAAAAGCTCCGTTGTGTTTTGCGCGGCCTGCCATGCGACGTTCGCGCCGAGGATGCCCGCAGCCAATGCGGGCAGCACGTTGTGAAGCCCCATGATTTCCCCCTTCGACAATGGCCTCATGATGAGGTTGCGCAAGGCCTATCCGCAATCGGGGCACTCCCTACATGTGCCTAGAATGAAACCCGTGGTCATGCACGGGTAAATCCCGCATGCCCAGGTCAGTCAAGGTGTCGTTGCGTTCTGACGGTCGTGTTTGCGGTCATCGAGGGCTCGCACGGCGCGTTGTCGTTTCGGACACGCGGGTTTTCCCCGCAACTTCCGTGCGGTATTCCCTCGAGCTTTCGAGTCCTGCACGGGGCTTGAATGCGACGTATGTATATTTCGTGGCGACGAGAGACATAAGGAGGAGGTGTCTTATGAACAAGTTCACGAAAGCCGTCATGTGGGCAGCTCCCGCGTGCGCGCTCGTCCTCGCAGCAGGGCTTGCGGCGTGCGCGCCTGAGCAGCGCGCGCCCCTGGTGGACGAGGCCAGTCAGCAGGTGGAGACGCCCGCTGCAGACGAATTCGGCGTCGTCGATGCCGAGAGCTGGGCTTCCGCGTACCCGAGCCAGGTCGCGTCATACGAGCGGAACGCGGAGAACGCGCCAGGTGAGGAGAAGCATAACTACCTTGAGCTCTATCCTGCGCTTTCGACCATGTACGCAGGCTACGGGTTCTCGAAAGGCTATGACGAGGCTGCGAGCCATCTGTACACGCTCGATTCCATCCTGGCGACGCCGCGCGTGAACGACTCCACGCTCGCGAACTGCATCACGTGCAAGACCCCGCAGTTCACCGCCATGGTCAACGCTGAAGGCGACGGCGTGTACGCCGAGAAGTTCAGCGACCTGATCGGTCAATTCGACGAACCGATCAGCTGCTACAACTGCCACGAGAATGACCCGAGCACGGTCACGGTCGCCAGCAAGTTCTTCCTGAAGAGCATGGGGGAGGATGCCGCGAGCGTGCCGGTCGAGGCGCAATCGTGCGGCCAGTGCCATAACGAGTACTACTTCGACCCTGCCACGAAAGTGACGACGAACCCGTACGTGGGCACTGACGCCATGACGCCTGACGCGATTCTGGCGTACTACAACGAGCGCGGGTTCTCCGATTGGACGTATCCGGGCACGGGAACGCCCATGATCAAGGTTCAGCATCCGGAGTTCGAGACGCTCTACGGCGGATCCGAAGAGGGTCACTCCCAGATGGTGACCATGGGCTACACCTGCGCTGACTGCCACATGGGCACGTCGACCGCGGAGGACGGCTCCAAGTACACCAACCATGAATGGAAAAGCCCGCTGGAGAACCAGGAACTGCTCGACACCACATGCAACTCGTGCCATGGCGACCTTGCTTCCGAAGTGAAGGCCATCCAGGATGCCGAGGAAGCGCGCGTCCAGTCTATCAGCTCGAAGATCAAGGACATGGTTGACCGTATGGTCGCCCAGGTTGCCGACGGCTCGCTTTCCGGCGACCGCCTCTCGCAGCTGCAGAACCTGCACCGCACTGCGCAGTTCTATTGGGACTTCGTCATGGTCGAGAATAGCGAGGGAGCGCACAACCCGGAGCTCACCAACGAGACGCTTGACAAGGCGGAAGCCGCTGTCGACCAGGCTTTGAGCCTGCTGTAGAGGGGAGGATGCAATGACCGACGAGAAGAACGCGCGCACGCGCACCGATCAAGCTGCCTCCGATACGGCATCGAACGGACAGACGGCGCCTGAGTTCGCGAAGTCTCGCAAACGGCGCAAGATAGGCGTCATCGTGGGCGTCGTTGCTGCCGTGCTCATCGCAGCCGGCGCTGGATTCTGGGTGTGGCATGAGCAACCGAGCTTCTGCAACGCGATCTGCCATTCTCCAATGGATCCTTACCTGCAGATGTGGCAAAGCGAGCCTGAGCAGCAAGGAGTCGACAAGTACGGCAACGCTGTCGAGAACTCGTCCGCTATGCTGGCGACCGCACACAAGTATGTGGGGGACGAGGACGGCATGACGTGCCTTGGCTGCCACGAGCCCACGTTGCAGGAGCAGATGTCCGAGGGCGTGCTTTGGATGACGGGTGGGTACGTGTTCCCGCTCGAAGAGCGCTCGACCGACGAGCTGATGCGCTGGCATATGGAAGACGGTGACGAGTTCTGCCTGAACGAGGCGTGCCACAACATGTCCCGCACCGATCTGGTCGCTGTGACTGCGGATTTGGGAGAGTACAACCCCCATGCTGCCGTGCATGGTGAGTACGAGTGTGGAGACTGCCATAAGGCGCATCGTGCCTCCGTGAACTATTGCTCGCAGTGCCATGAGGAAGCGCCTATTCCGGACGGCTGGATGACGTGGCATGAGTCAGAGAAGTTGCCGGGAGTGGAGCTCTAGGAAAATTGGTCAAAATCTTCCTAAATTTCCTCTTTACACGTCATTGATTTCCGGTATGATATTCACCCGTTGACGCGAGAATCCCTCACGCGGAAACCTACGGGCGGTTAGCTCAGGGGGAGAGCACTACCTTGACACGGTAGGGGTCACAAGTTCAAATCTTGTACCGCCCACCACGCGGACGTGGCTCAGCTGGTAGAGCACGACCTTGCCAAGGTCGGGGTCGCGGGTTCGAACCCCGTCGTCCGCTCCATTGACTTCACAGCTCGCATGAACATGCGGGCTTTTTTCTTTCCCAGCCCCCTTTCAGGGGTTCGAACCGAGTTTCCCAGGCTGGTGCTTCTGCCAAATCTGCCGATATGGCACATTCGTCTGGTTGGCGTTCGAAAAGACTTCGCTCTCTGACAAATCGTGCTTCGTGGCACGCCGTATGAGTTGCCGAAGTCTGCTTTCCTACGTCAGTTGATACAATTGGAGACGTGCCCTCAGGCTATTCTCATATCACAATTATCTTGAACAGGCATTATGGAAACCGTTACGAATGGTGCAGTGCGCCCTCTATTGGATGTTGGCAGGGAATCGTCCATCTCCATCTTTCCTCCATTCCATCTCGAGCGATTTGTCAGATGGAAGGGCGATTCCGTGCGCGAGATTTCGTTTTGTGCCATATCGGCGGATTTGGCAGCGCGATGAGGCAGTGCGAACTGGTGGGCAGGCGTCGTGTTCCGTATTGCACGGTTGCATGCTCCAGGCTGCGTGGCGAACATCGGTGCTCGAATATAGAAATCGGGCGGCAGCCTCTCTTCGGCTGCCGCCCGATCAAGCATCTCTGTGCTGTTGTGCAATGCGGGCTACGCCTGCGCCTCAGGGGCGGTCTTCGCCTCTTGGAGGGCGCGCGCCAGCTGGTCAGCGCAGCTGGTGGGACGCGGGCCACAGGTGTTGCCCGAGAAGACCTCGATCACGTGGTCAACGGGCATGCCTTTGATGATCTTCGAGATGGCGTTCAGGTTGCCGTTGCAGCCGCCGGTGAACACGACGTCCTTGACCGTGTCGCCGTCAAGCTGGATGTCGATGCGGCGCGAGCAGACGCCGCGGGGAATGTAGGTGTACATGCTGCCTCCTGTCGTTTGCGCGTTAGTGTAGCGGTATCTGGGCTATGGCGCAGTCATGGCCGCGTGGTGTGGCGTCTGCGCTGCCGAGAGCGCCGCATGAAAGGGGAGCGGGGACAACCCGCTCCAGGCCGCAGTCTTATC
Organism: uncultured Coriobacteriia bacterium; assembly: GCA_949288145.1. Taxonomy (GTDB): domain Bacteria; phylum Actinomycetota; class Coriobacteriia; order Coriobacteriales; family Eggerthellaceae; genus Aveggerthella. The sequence continues at coordinate 7,286 of CASEJD010000070.1, read as the reverse complement.
GTCGACCCACTTTCACGGCGCCCTTATCGCAGCGGTTGCCCCAGCTGTCGATGATCTCGCCGTCTTGGTAGACGCAGATGACCTCGCAATGGTTCGCGCACTTGTTGCACTCAATCTCGCGCGTTTTGAACTGGAAGGACGCGACGTCGAACGTGAACTGCTCACCGGTCGGTGCGCCAGCGCCGTCTTCGGCGGCGGCGTCTGCCGCGAGCAGCGCCACGCCGTAGGCGCCCATGAGGTGACCGTCGGCGTCCACCAGCACGGGCATCCCGAGTGCGTCCTCGAACGCGCGCACGACGCCCGCGTTCTTGCTCACGCCGCCCTGGAAGACCACGGGCGCCACGATTCGCTTGCCCTTGCCAACGTTGTTGAGGTAGTTCATTGCCACTGCCTTGCACAGGCCTGCCACGATGTCCTCGCGCGGGTAGCCTACTTGGATCTTGTGGACGAGGTCCGACTCTGCGAAGACCGTGCAGCGCGCGGCGATGTTCGCCGGTCGCTTCGACGTGAGCGCGATGTCGCCGAACTCCTTGACCTCAAGGCCCAGTCGGTGCGCTTGGCTCGAAAGGAAGGAGCCCGTGCCCGCGGCGCACAGCGTGTTCATTGCGTAGTCGACCGCGATGCCGCCGTCGACGCAGATAATCTTCGAGTCCTGACCGCCGATCTCCAGGATGGTGCGCACATCGGGGTGCAGGCGCGTCGTGCCGACGGCGTGCGCGGTGATCTCGTTCTTCACGACGCGCGCGCCGAGCATGGCGCCCACCAAGCGGCGTGCGCTGCCCGTGGTGCCGACGGCGCGAATGCGGTAGGCGTCCTGGTCAAGCTGGCGGCCCAGCTCGCGCACAACGCGCTGCGCGGCGTCGGTGGGGTTGCCCTCGGTCCAGAGGTACGAGCGGGCGATGATCGTTCCATCGTCCGTCACGACCACGCCTTTCGTGGAGATGGAGCCGGTATCGAGCCCCAGGTACGCGTCTTTCATCGGTCGCCGCCTTCCTTCGTGCGGAGGTCGGCCGCCTGGCGCGCCGTGCGCGGTGCCGCCTTCCTCATGGATATCATGTCGTAGAACGCCTCGAGCCGCGTGTCGAGGCCCGTGTCGCTCGTTTGCGAGTCAAAGCTCAAGTACAGGACTGGGATGCCGTAATCCCTGCTCACGCGTTGGAGCACGGGCATGCAGTCGATCTCGGGCGTGCAACCGGAGCTCTTCAGGTGAATGATGCCGTCGAAGCCCTCCTCGGCGTACTTCTTCGCCGCCGCCACGGTGAGCGTGGACGTGGGGCCCATGTCATAGCGGACGTAGGGCGCGGCGGACGCGCGCAGGTTCTTCTCGTTGTAGCGCAGGTTGCGGTTCGTGATGTTGAGCATGCGCGCCACCTTGACGCCCATGGAGAGCAGCTTGTCCTCGACGTTCAGGTTGCTGTGCGGGTCCACGGCGGTGAAGTACTCGCCGACGATGCCCACGCGCACAGGGTCCGCCGGCGTGCGCTGCGGCATGCGCTCGAGCGCTTCCATGCCTGCGGTGTACGCCGCTTCCACCTCAGCGCGCGATGTCGTGGCGCGCAGCGCGCGGTAGAACGACCCCTGCAGCCGTTTCGGCTCGTCAGGGTCGATTGCGAAGCCGGCGCGAGAAAGGTAGGCGTCGTGGTAGGCGTCCAGGCACTCGATGAGGCGGAACGTCGTGACCATCTCAAGCGCGCCTTGCTTGAGCGAGACGTTCGGGTTCACCGTGCGGCGGCACAGCTTGACGTACTCCGTGGCGGGCTTGCCGCTCACGACGGCGAAGTTGAGCATCTGGAAGTCGTACCCCAGATCGCGCAGGATAGACTCCTGCACCTCGCCGTAATACCCCAGGCGGCACGGTCCCGTGAACTGGACGAGCACGTCGGCGCCGAGCTCGAGCGCTTCCAGGTAGTCGCCCAGGATGTGCTTGAACGGCGCGCACACGAAATCGTTGCTATGCTGGCTGCCCAGCTCGAGCGTGCGGCGCGTGGCCGGCGGCAGCGGCACGAACTCGGCGTCGAGCACGCGCTCGGTGAAGTATTTGAACGCGATGTCGTAGTAGCCGTAGCGGAAGAACGCCACCTTCGTCTGCGCATGGCGGTCGCGCTTCTCGCGCCGGGCAGGGCGCGTCCCGGTGAGCTTCGGCGGACGGAGCTTCTCGAGCTCCATGGACACGCGGGCGTAATCAACCATGCAGGTAGCCCCCTTTCTTGCGGTAGGAGAGAATGTCGACGAAACTCTCAACGCGCGTCTCAAGGCCGGCCGTGCCGCTCTGCGCGTCGATGGTGAGCGAGAGCATGGGCTTTCCCTGGACGCAGCGCGCGATGGCGTCGTTGGTCATGGAGTCGGGGCCGCACGGGAACGCGCTCGCCAAGACCACGCCGTCCACGGCGTCGAGTGCCTCGAGCAGCGCGCCCACGAGCTCTCGGTTCGGCGCCCAGGGCATCGTGTCGGAGAATTCGAAGCTGCTCTTCCAGGCTCGCTGGCGGTCGGCCTCGTCCGCCATGATCACGTGCGCGCCGAGCTCTTCGAGCATGCGCACGACGTCGCCGCCCACGTAGGGGTCGTGCGCCACGTAGGCGTGCGCCACGAACAGGATTGACAGGCCCGAACCCTGGCGGGCGCGCTCGACGCTGTCGGAGAAACGCCGCGCGAGCGCTGCATCGTGGCGTTGTTGGGCGTGCAAGGCCTCCTTCCAAGCGTCCACGGCCGTCTTCGGGCGGGCGCCGAAGCGCTCGGCGAGATCTTGGAATGCCTTGCGCGCGGTCGTGCGCTCGGTGATGTGGTCGACGAACACGCCGAACGTTCGCGCGCCCTCGCGCTCAAGGGTGGTGGTCGCCAAATCCGGCAGCGACTGGAACTTCGTGCAGTAGCTGGCCAGACGCCCCTCGTTGGCGTAGGCGGGTACGAAGAGGGCGTCGCACGCCCCGATGAGCTGCGCGGCGTGTCCGAAGTACAGCTTGGACGCAAGGCAGCACTCGTCGACCGAGCGCGCCTCGCCCTCGGCGAGCACGCCCTTGTCGGTCTGGCCGCTCAGCACGACCTCGCGGTCGAGCGCGCGGAAGAAGGTTTCCCACAGGGTGCCGTAGCGATACCACAGCAGCGCGCGCGGGATGCCGACGGACCGGACGTCGGCCAGGTCGGCAGGCTTCGCGAACGGTAGCATGCGCCTCCTCTCAAACGCCGGTGCCTTGGAGTGCGCCAGCGTACTCGTCTTGGGTGTGCCGTGTCCTGCGCACGGCAAGCGCGACAACAACCCACCCATGTTCGCACAACCAAGCGGATGACGCGGGAATTCGAGCGCATCCCCACAATCGGCCGACGGCGCGTCCTGTGCCGCGGCGCTTCACGCGCGCCCCGTGACGCTTGCCGAATCTTTCGGAGCCGGTGCCGCGTCCGCGCATGGGGAGGTGGTAAGCTGCGCCCATCCGCGCATGGACGAAGACTCCAGGAGAGGCCGGGCGGCAGTGTGCAGCGCCGGGCGCCGAAGGGGCAGAAACTCTCAGGCAAAAGGACTGGGGTCCGACAACCCTCTGGAAAGCCGCGGGCGGCGCGAACCGCCAAGGCGGCACCGACGAAGCTAAACCGCGCGACGGGCCCATATGCCCAGGATTGCGGCCAATCTTTCAGGTAAACCGACAGAGGCGCACGGGAGGACACCCCTGCGCCGCACGTGTGCGCAGGACCGAGACGAAGGGACTGCCGATGGAGAAGAGGACGCCCCTCTACGAAGCGCACGTGGCGGCCGGCGGCAAGATCGTTCCGTTCGCTGGCTACGAGCTGCCGGTCGAGTACCCCACGGGCCTTATGAAAGAGCACGAGGCCGTTCGCACGGCGTGCGGCCTGTTCGACGTCTCCCACATGGGGGAGGTCACGTTCGAGGGCGAGACCGCGCTCGCCACGCTCAACCACCTCATGACCAACGATTTCACGAACCAACCGCACGGGAAATGCCGTTATAGCGCGCTGTGCTACGAGGACGGTGGCATGGTGGACGACCTGATCGTCTACCGCCGTGACGACGAGCGCTTCCTGGTGGTCGTGAACGCCGCCAACAAGGACAAGGACGTCGCGTGGATGCGCGACCATCTGCTGCCCGGCACCGTCATGGAGGATATTTCCGACGACGTCGCGCAGATCGCGCTGCAGGGTCCGGCCGCGCCCGCCATCCTGGCGAAGCTTGCGGACGAGTCCGCCCTGCCGACGGGCTACTACACCTTTACCGAGCACGTGGACGTGGCGGGCCATGACTGCCTCGTCTCCCGCACGGGCTACACCGGCGAAGACGGCTTCGAGCTGTATTGCGCGCCGTCGGACGCTCGCGCGGTGTGGGACGCGCTGCTCGAAGTGGGCGCCGACGAGGGCCTCGTGCCATGCGGTCTGGGCGCGCGCGACACGCTGCGCTTGGAGGCCGCCATGCCGCTCTACGGCCACGAGATGGATGAGACCGTTGACCCGCTCGAGGCGGGTCTAGGGTTCGCTGTCAAAATGGGCAAGGATGAGTTCATCGGCCGCGACGCCATCGCCGCAAAGGGCGAGCCCGCACGCGAGCGCGTAGGCCTCGAGGTCACGGGCCGCGGCATCGTGCGTGAGCACGAGCCGGTCTATAAGGGCGATGAGCAGGTGGGGCAGACCACGTCGGGCACGTACTGCCCGCATTTGAAGAAGGCGTGCGCCATGGCGCTCGTGCGGGCGGGCTCGCTGTCCGTCGGCGACGAGGTCGAGGTCGAGGTTCGCGGTCGCCGCGTGGCCGCCCGCGTCATTCCGCTGCCGTTCTACAAGCGCGCGAAGTAGCGTATAAGCGCTGTCGCCGCCCGTCATTTGGCGCAAGGCAGGCGAGCGCTGCGCATGAGCTGAGAGATTCCGCGCTGCCAAGATGCCGTCGGCAAGGCAGTGCTGAGCCGAGATTCAACAAAGAGCTTGATGAGAAAGGGAAGACCCATGAACATCCCCGAGAACCTGAGCTACACCGAGTCCCACGAGTGGTGCCTGATCGAGGACGGCGTGGCCACCATCGGCCTGACCGACTACGCACAGAACGAGCTGGGCGACATCGTGTTCGTGAACCTGACCGAGGTGGGCGACGCCGTTGAGGCGGGCGAGTCCTTCGCCGACGTCGAGTCCGTCAAGGCCGTCTCCGAGGTCATCAGCCCCGTCAACGGCACGGTGAGCGAAGTGAACGAGGAGCTGCTCGACAACCCGGCGCTTGTGAACGAGGGCTGCTACGACGCGTGGCTCATCCGCGTCGAAGGCGCCGAAATCGGCATGGACGTCATGGACGCCGCAGCATACGAGGCCCATTGCGCCTAACTGCGAGGAGATGATGCCGTCGTGCGCGTGCGCGGCGGCGTACTCTGCGGCTTCCGACGTGAGGTCGGGAGCGGTCTGTTGACGCCGCGGTGCGACCGCGGTGACGCTCGCCCGCGTGGGCGGCGAATCGTAGGAAAGGAGGAGGGCGCATGGGCAGCTACCTGCCTTCGACCCCCGAAGAGCGCGCGGCCATGCTGGCGGAGATCGGCTGCGGCTCGATCGACGAGCTGTACCGCAACGTCCCGCAGGACGTGCGCTGCGGCGAGCTCGACATCCCTTCGGGCATGTCCGAAATGGAGGTGCTCGCAGAGCTCGAGCGCATGGCCGGCAAGAACACGGTCTTCCGCTCTGTTTTTCGCGGGGCTGGCGCGTACCAGCGCTACATCCCCGCGCTCGTCAAGACCGTCACCTCGAACGAGGCGTTCCTGACGGCGTACACGCCGTACCAGGCGGAGATCAGCCAGGGCGTGCTGCAGTCCATCTTCGAGTACCAGACCATGGTCTGCGAGCTCACGGGCATGGACGTCTCGAACGCCTCGCTCTACGACGGCGCCTCGGCGGCCGCAGAGGCCGTGCTCATGTGCGCGGACCGCAAGCGCTCTGGCGTCGTCGTCTCCGGCGCGCTGCACCCCGAAACGCTCGAGACCGTTCTCACGTACTGCGCGGCGCACGACGTCATGGTGACCCTCGTGCCGGCGGTCGACGGCCGCACGCGCCCCGAGGACCTCGCCCAGTGCGTCGACGGGACCACGGCGGCCGTCCTCTTCCAGCAGCCGAACTTCTTTGGCCTGCTCGAGGACGCGCCGGCGCTCATCGAGGCCGCCCACGCGGGCGGTGCGAAGGCCGTCGTCTCCGCCGACCCCATCTCGCTCGGCGTGCTCGCCACGCCCGGTGAGCTCGGCGCCGACGTGTGCGTGTGCGAAGGCCAGTCGCTCGGGCTGCCGCTGTCGTTCGGCGGCCCGTACCTCGGCATGATCACGTGCAAGAAGCCGCTCATGCGCAAGCTGCCGGGCCGCATCGTCGGCCAGACGCAGGATAGCGAGGGCAACCGCGCCTTCGTCCTCACGTTGCAGGCGCGCGAGCAGCACATCCGCCGCGAGAAGGCTTCCTCTAACGTGTGCTCCAACCAGGCGCTCTGCGCGCTGGCGGCAGGCGTGTACATGGCGTGCATGGGGCCGCAGGGCATCCGCCAGGCTGCGACCCTGAGCGTCTCCAAGGCGCACTACCTTGCGGAGCGCCTGCACGAGATCGAGGGCTTCGAGCCTGTGTTCGAGGGCGAGTTCTTCAACGAGTTCTTGACCACGTGCCCAATCGACCCCGAAGAGATCGAGGCGCGCTTGGCCGACCGTGGCATCCTGTGCGGCGTGCCGGTGGGCGAGCACCTGCTGTGGTGCGCGACCGAGGTCAACACCAAGGCGCAGATCGACGAGCTTGTCGAGACGCTGAAGGAGGTGCTGTAGATGAAACTCGTGTTCGAACTGTCCCGCCCTGGCCGCGGCATGGACGTGCTGCCCGCGTGCGACGTGCCCGAGCACGCGCTCGACGAGCGCTGGCTGCGCTCCGTGGCGCCCGACTTGCCCGAAGTGGCTGAAGTCGACCTGGACCGGCACTACCACGAGCTCTCGAAAGAGGCCTTCGGCGTGTGCGACGGCTTCTACCCGCTCGGGTCGTGCACGATGAAGTACAACCCGCGTGTCAACGAGGAGGCGGCTGCGCTTCCGGGCTTTGCGCGCATCCACCCGACGCAGCCTGAGTCCACCGTGCAGGGCGCCCTTGAGGCCATGCATACCGCGAGCGAGCTGTTGGGCGAGATTACGGGCATGGACGCCGTGACGCTGCAGCCTGCGGCTGGCGCTCATGGCGAGTTCACGGGCATGCTGCTCATCAAGGCCTACCACGAGTCCCGCGGGGACGCGGCGCGTAAAAAAGTCATCGTCCCGGACTCCGCTCACGGGACGAACCCGGCGACTGCCACGATG
>CASEJD010000069.1 GCA_949288145.1 uncultured Coriobacteriia bacterium | reverse complement strand
TGCCGCCGAGCATGAACAGGCAGTCGAGCTTGAGCTTGCGATAGGTGTGCTTCATCGCCTCGACCTTGTTGATGCCGTCGGCCTCGGGCGTGTCGAGCAGCTTGAAGGGGGTGCGGCTCGTGCCGAGCACGGTGCCGCCGCGCGTGAGCAGGCCCGAGAAGTCGCGGTTGTCCATCATGCGGTAGTGCTCGTAGATGAGGCCCTGGTAGCCGTCCTCGAAGCCGTAGACCTCGACGGGCTCCTTGGACTGACGGTAGAGCGTCTTGACGATGCCGCGCATGGTGGCGTTGAGCGCCTGGCAGTCGCCGCCGCTCGTGAGAAGACCAACTCGAAGCATGGGCATTCCTTCCCTCAAGGACCACAGATAAATTAAGTATGCGCCTTCGTTTGGCGAGCGGGCGGTCTTCTCCGTCAACGGTATCGTTCTCAGGGTTTACGTTGCGCTTACAGAGGCCGGACGCGTTGGGAGTTGCGGCTGGGGTGCGCCGGCGGCGAAGGCCTGCGTTTCCGTTTGCGAACGTCCCGCTCACGCACGGTTCTTCTCGCCATAGAATCAGCGCAGCGAGTTTTGGGTTCCCATGGGAGGGTGATATGCAGGAGATTCTCCACACGCCCCACGAGCAGATCGAGCAGATCCAGCTCGAGGGCATCAAGAAGACCGTGATCGCGTGCTACGAGAACGTGCCGTTCTACAAGAAGAGCTTCGACGACGCCGGCTTTGACCCGTATGCCGTCAAGAGCCTCGACGACCTGCAGAAGGCGCCGTTCGTCACCAAGCAGGACCTGCGTGACAACTACCCCTACGGCATGTTTGCCACGCCGCTCTCCGAGGTGAAGGAGATCCACATGTCCTCCGGCACCACGGGCGTGGCGACGGTGGGCGGCTACACCCAGCACGACCTCGACATCTGGGGCGAGTGCTTCGCGCGCGGCATCGAGTACGCGAACGGCGGCGCCGACGACGTCGTGCACGTCTGCTACGGCTACGGCCTGTTCACCGGCGGACTGGGCGCGCACTACGGCGGCCTCTACTCCGGCGCCACCACGATTCCCATGTCCGCGGGCAACACCGAGCGCCAGATCCGCGTGCTCAAGGAGATGGGCTCCACGATCATCTGCTGCACGCCGAGCTACGCCATGCACATCGCCGACACCGCCCTCGAGATGGGCATCGACCCGGCGCGCGACTTCCATCTGCGCGCGGGCATCCACGGCGCCGAGCCCTTCAGTGACAACTTCCGTCGCGACCTCGAGCGCAAGCTCAACTACCACGTCCTCGACGTCTACGGCCTCACCGAGACCATGGGCCCGGGCGTGGCCATCGAGTGCTGGGAGCAGAACGGCCTGCACCTGGCGGAGGACCACTTCTACGCGGAGATCATCGACCCCAACACCGGCGAGGTCCTGCCCGACGGCGAGTGGGGCGAGCTCGTGCTCACCACGATCGACCGCGAGGCGTCGCCGGTCGTGCGCTACCGCACGCGCGACATCACGCGCATCCTGCCGGGCGAGTGCGCCTGCGGCTGCACGCACCGCCGCATCGACCGCATCCACGGCCGCACCGACGACATGCTCATCATCCGCGGCGTCAACGTCTTCCCGAGCCAGATCGAGGACGTCATGAAGACCTTCGACCAGGTCTCCTCCTGGTACCAGATCGAGGTCGACACCGACCACCGCTCGCTCGACATGGTCACGCTCAAGGCCGAGGTCAACCCCGACTTTGCCTTCGACTCCGTCGCCGCGGTCGAGCGCCTGCAGAAGGAGATCTCTGCGCGCCTCAAGACGGCGCTGTCCGTGGGCGTCAAGGTCAAGCTCGTGGAGCCCAAGACCATCGCGCGCAGCGAGGGCAAGGCCAAGCGCATCGTCGACCTGAGAAAGGACAAGTGATGATCGATCAGATTACCGTCTTCCTCGAGAACAAGCGCGGCCGCATCGCGTCTCTGTGCCGCACCCTCGGCGACGCCAACATCAACATGGCCGCGCTCTCCGTGGCCGACACCACCGAGTACGGCATCGTGCGCATCATCTGCAGCGACACGGCGGCGGCGCTCGCCGCCCTCGAGGCCGGGGGCTACCGCGCCATCAAGACCAAGGTCATGGCCATCGCCGTGCCCCATCACCCGGGCGGCGCCGCGGACCTGCTCGAGAAGCTCGACGACCTAGACGTGGACATCGAGTACTTCTACTGCTTCTCCACGACCGACGACATGGCGGTGCTCGCGCTCAAGATCGCCGACCCCGCGAGCGCCGCGGAGGCGAGCTGGGCCATCGAGAAGGCCGGCTTCCACGTGTTCGAACAGAG
>CASEJD010000068.1 GCA_949288145.1 uncultured Coriobacteriia bacterium | reverse complement strand
GTCAGCCGCCGGGTCGTCCGTGGCGGTGCCGCCGTTCACGGCGCCTTCGCCCTCGGCGCCGGCCGTGCCGCCTTCGGTGCCCGTGGCGGGCGTCTGGACAGACCCTTCGCCCGCAGGAGCGGAGCCGTTCGGGGCGCTCGGATTCGCGGCGGTGCCGTTGTTCGCGCCGATCAGGCCCTCTTGCTCGGCCAGCTTCAGCAGCTGCTGGATCTGGAACTCGATGGAGGCCTGCTCTTCGGCGGAGACGCCGGCGTCAATGCGCGCGAACAGAGCGTCGACCTGGTTACCCAGGTAGGTGTGCTCAAGGGCGGCGCTTGCCTGGCGTAGCGCTTCAAGCTCGGTCTGCCCGGCGAACGCAGCGCTGCCTGCCAGCGGGACGGAGAACGCCAGCGCACCGGCGACGACGCATGAGATGACTTTCTTTCGCATGTGCTTCCTCGTGCTGATAGTCTCGTCCGACATTAAATCATCGCCCATCGTAACATTACTTCCCTCGATGCCCTATCGCGTTCACATTCCTCTTCCTTCAATCCATCAGGACTGCACGCGGCATACCCCATTTGGTTCAAAAAGCGGGTGATGACGCGGAGGCCGTGGTGAATGCGCGGGCATTTCGTTACGCCCCGTTGACAGGGAGCACCCGCCCTTCCGCCCGGGGACCTTGCCCCGTATAGTGGGACCATGAAGAAATCTGAAGCCCTGAAAATACTCGGCCTGACCGACGGTGCCAGCGATGACGCCATCAAGAGCGCTCACCGTAAGAAAGTGCGCGAGAACCACCCTGACCAGTTCGCCCAGAACACGGCGAAGCACGCCGAGGCGGAGGAGAAGACGAAGCTCATCAACGAGGCGCGCGACGTCTTGCTCTCGCGCAAGTGGGACCCCGAGTTCGACCCGCGCCGCGCCGGCGCCAGCAACCCGTACGCAACGCCGTACGGCGGCGCCTCGTACGGACGGCCGAGCCAGGGCTCGTCGAGCGACCCCTTCGCCGACTGGCCGTTCGGCACCGGCTGGGTGTGGACGTCCTGGGACGACACGCGCCAGACCGGCACGACCGGCGGCGGCGCCCGCCCGGGCGCGAGCGATCCGTTCAGCCCGTTCTCCTCGCCCTTCGGCACCACGTTCTATGCGGAGACCACCGTCACGCAGACGCCCCAGGAGGCACTGAAAGAGGCTACGGAAGATCTCAAGACCGAGGCGATCGCCGTGGGCGTGAAGGTGGCGCTCATGGTGCTGCTCTCGCTCACCGGCAACCCCGCAACCGGCGTGTTCATCTACGTGCTCGGCTCGCTGTTCATGTACTTCCGCCGCATGGGAGGCTGCGGGTGGATTCTCATCATCCCCGTGCTCATGGTATTCGGCCCCTGGCTGTTCGTGCTCATGCCCCGCGCCGGCGCGCCCATCTCGCTTGGCCTGAGCATTGCGCTCCTGTTCGCGCTCTACTACGACATCACGCGCCTGCGCGAAGCCTGGAAGACCTACCAAAAGGCCAAGAAAGCCGCCGCATAACGCAGAACGCTAAACGCAAAACAGCCCGCACATCAGTGGGCTGTTTTTGTCTCCCAGGTTGTTCGTATGTCCCCCTGGTCGTTCGTAGAGTCAGCGAGAAGCGCCCTGGCACCGAAGGTTGACACGAAACAGGGCTGCGGCTGGACTTCGGTCCGCCGCAGCCCTGTTGAGTGGCAAGATTCGGTGCCAGGGCGCTTCGCAGCGTCGAGTGTTCCGCCGTTCGTCAGAACGGCGGAACTACATTAATGGCGGAAGTGGCGATGGCCGGTGAACACCATGGCGATGCCGTGCTCGTCGCAGGCCTGGATGCTCTCCTCGTCGCGGATGGAGCCGCCGGGCTGGATGATGGCCGTCACGCCATAACCCGCCAGCGTGTCGATGTTGTCACGGAACGGGAAGAACGCGTCGGACGCGGCCACCAGGCCTTCGGCCGGCACACCCATGCGCTCGCACGCCTCATGAGCGCGCTTGCACGCCAGCTCCGCGGAGTCCACGCGGTTCGGCTGGCCGGGGCCCATGCCGATGCCGGCGTGGTCCTTCGACACCAGGATGGCGTTGGACTTGACGCCCTTGCACACGCGCCATGCGAACAGGAGCTCGTGCATCTCCTCCGGGGTGGGCTGGCGCTTCGTCGGGACGGTGAAGTCCTCCGGCACCTCGCTCACGCGGTCCACCTGCTGGGCCAGCATGCCGCCGTCGACGCTGCGGAACTCGAGCGCGGCGGGCGCGTCAACGCCGCCGGTGCGCAGGACGCGCACGTTCTTCTTCTGCTGCAGCAGCTCGAGCGCGGCAGGCTCGTAGTCCGGGGCGATGACGACCTCGATGAACTGCTTGTTCTCGTTGATGTGCTCCACCATCTCCAGCGTGACCACGTCGTTCACGCCGATGATGCCGCCGAAGGCGCTTTTCGGATCGCACGCGAAGGCCTTGTCGTAGGCCTCCACCACCGTGGCCGCCGTGGCGGAACCGCAGGGGTTCTGGTGCTTCAGGATGACGACGGCCGGCTCGTCGAACTCGCGCACGAGCGTCCAGCAGGCGTCCGTGTCGAGGATGTTGTTGTAGGACAGCTCCTTGCCGTTGAGCTGCTCGGCGTTCACAAGGCTGTGCGCGCTCGCGAACTCGTCCAGGCGGTAGAAGATGGCCTGCTGGTGCGGGTTCTCGCCATAGCGCAGGTCCTGCTGCTTGACGAGGTGCAGGTCGCGCTCGGCCGGGAAGGCGTCGTCGGCAGCGCCCTCAAGCTGGCCTTCCATCCAGCGCGCGATGGCGCCGTCGTAGGCGTTTGTGGTCTGGAACACGCGCAGCGCGAGCTTCGCACGGGTGTCGCGCGTGGTGGCGCCGTCGTTGGCGCGCATCTCCTCAAGGATGGCGTCGTAGCTGGCAGGGTCGGTCACCACAGCCACGCTCTCGAAGTTCTTCGCGGCGGAGCGCAGCATGGACGGGCCGCCGATGTCGATGTTCTCGATGCAGGTCGCGAAGTCGGCGCCGCCCTCGACCGTTTTCTCGAAGGCGTAGAGGTTCACGACCACCATGTCGATCATCTCGATGCCGTGCTCGGCCGCCTCAGCCATGTGCTGCGCGTTGTCGCGCTTTGCAAGCAGGCCGCCGTGCACCTTCGGATGGAGCGTCTTCACGCGACCGTCCATCATCTCGGGGAACTGCGTCACCTCGTCGATGGGGGTCACCGGGACGCCCGCCTCAGCGATGGCGCGCGCCGTGCCGCCCGTGGAGATGATCTGGGCGCCGAACTCTTCGTGCAGCGCCTTCGCGAAGTCCGCCACGCCGGTCTTGTCCGTCACGGACACCAGAACGCGCTTGACTTTAGGATCTGCCACCTTGCTACCGCCTTTCACGTTCGATAGGACTGTCATGCTCCAGCATACCAGCCTGCCGCGGCAGCGTGCGCCCGTGTGGACGGAACGGCCTAAAAAGGCTCGCCAGCACCATGGGTGTGGAGAAACAAAGGAGGAGGACAGCTAGCTGCGCGTCTGCCACCACGCGTCCACGGCGGCCTCTAGCTCCTCGGGCGTACCGTCGTTCACGATGACGGCGTCGGCCCACGCACGACGCTCGTCGTCGGTGGCCTGGCGCGCGATACGGGCGCGGACGTCAGATTCGTCGAAGCCCTTCGCCACCGCGCGGACAATGCGCTCCTCCAGCGGCGCCACTACGGCCAGCGTCTCATCGGGCGCCGGAAAGCGGCCCTGCGGGCCGTCGTATGCGGAGACCTCCACGATGCACGCGCGCTCCTCCGCTGCAGCCTGGCGAGCGAGCCACGCGTCCAGCAGCCGCACGATGGCGGCAGTGGTGACGCGGTTGAGCTCGGCCGTGCCCTCCGGGGTGGCGAACGCCGCCTGCGCCAAGCGCGGGCGGGCCACTTCTCCCGCCTCGTCGAACACGCCAGCGCCGAACGCCTCGCGCAGTTCGCGCTTCACGTCCGGCAGCCGCAAGGCCTCGTGCCCGGCGGCGTCCAGGTCGTACACAGGCGCGCCCAGCTGCGCAAGACGGCGCGAGACGCTCGATTTGCCCGACCCGATGCCGCCGATCACGTAGATCACGCGCGGGCGGGCCGTAAGCTGGCCGTCCGCGCGCCCGACCTCGAACACCACAGCGCGCCCCCTCTTAGTGCACGAACGCCGCGTAGATCACGCGGATGGCGTTTTCGAAGTCCTGCTCCGCCACGGCGACGGTCACGCTGATTTCGCCAGGGTTGCGGCTGGCGAAGGGCGCGTCGATGCCCGCGCGGCCGAGCGCGTCGAACAGGCGCCCCGTGAGCTCCGGGCGCTCGGGCAGCGCGCGGCCCACCGTGGACACGAGCGCCAGGTGCTCCACCACGTCCATGCTCTCGGGCGCGACCTCTTGCTCGATGGCGGCCACGAGCGAGTACAGGCACTCTTTCACAGCGTCCTCCTCGAACAGGAGGGTGCACGAGGACAGCCCCGTGGAGACGCGCTCAACCGCCGCGCGATAGCGCTCCGCCACTGCCAGCACCGCGCGCAAGGCGCTGGCGCCCGAGACTCCGCGCGCGTGCTTCACGCGCACCGCGACAAACCCGCGACGCCCGGTGACGCCGGCGATGGCGCGCGCCTGCCCGTCGTCGCCAGCGCTGATGACCGTGCCGGCGTCCTCGGGGCTGTTCGTGTTCTTGATGACGAGCGGGATGCCTGCCTCCTTTACCGGGAAGACAGCGTCTTCGTGCAGCACGCTCGCGCCCATGTAGGAAAGCTCGCGCAGCTCGGCGTAGGTCACGTGCGGAATGGGCAGCGGGTCGTCCACGATGCGCGGGTCGGCGGTCAAGAAGCCGGAGACGTCCGTCCAGTTCTCGTACAGATCGGCGCCTAGGCAGCGTGCCACGACCGCGCCCGAGATGTCGCCGCCGCCGCGGTCGAAGAGCTTGATCTGGCCGTCCTCGGTGGCGCCGTAGAAGCCAGGCATGACGAAGCCGCCTTCGCACTCGCGCGCCGCGGCCTGCAGCCTCTCCTCGGTGCGCTGCATGTCGAGCGTGCCGTCGTGATGGAAAACGATCACGTCTGCCGCGTCCAGAAACGGCATGCCCAGGAATTCAGCCATCATGCGCGCCGTGAAGTACTCGCCGCGACTCACGATGTGCTCCTCGGTGAAGCAGCCGGTCTTCGCGCGTTCGCGGAACAGGCCGAACTCCTGGCTGATGGGGTACTCAAGCCTCAGCTCGCGGGCGATCTCTGAGAGGCGCACGCCCACAGTGCCGAACAGGTCGTCGCAGCTCACGTGGTAGCGCAAGTGCGCGTTCACCAGGTACAAAAGGTCGGTGACCTTCGCGTCGTGCTTGTCGCGGCGACCGACGGCCGACACCACCACGAAGCGGCGCGCCGGGTCGGCTTGCACGATGTCGCGCACTTTGCGGAACTGCCACGAGCTCGCCACGGAGCTTCCGCCGAACTTTGCCACCTTGAGCCGGTATTCCTGAGGCATGCGCCCCTCCCCTTTCGTCTATCGTCCTTCGGCGCCTTCGCGCACGACGTCTATGATACCGCCACCGCCCAGGACCGTCGTCCCGGCGTAGAAGACCGCGCACTGGCCCGGCGCGGTGGTGGGCTGTGGGCTTTCCAACCGCACGAACGCCGCGCCGTCCGCGCGCGGCTCCACCGTGCACGCGCACGGCGTGGAGCGGTAGCGCAGCTTCGCCATGCACGGCAGAGGCTCTTCGGGTGGCTCGATGGCCTGCCAGTTCACGCCGCCCACCACGACGCCGCGGATACGCGCTTCCTCCTGGAAGCCCACGACCAGGCGGTTTTCCGCGGCGTCCTTCTCCACCACGAAATACGGGCGCGGCGCCCCGCCGATGCCGAGACCCTTGCGCTGGCCCACCGTGTAGCGATGCAATCCCTGATGGCGGCCGAGCACCGTGCCCGCCGCGTCCACAATATCGCCCGGCACGCCCTCCACGCCGCGCTCGGCGAGGAAGTCGGCGTAGTCGCCGGGGACGAAGCAGATGTCCTGGCTTTCGGGCTTCGACGCCACGGGCAGGGCCAAGTCCTCCGCCATGGCGCGCACCGCCAGCTTCGTGGCGCCGCCGAGCGGCAGCAACAGGCGCGCAAGCTGCTCCTGCGTGAGCAGGGCGAGCATGTAGCTTTGGTCTTTGCGGTCGTCGAGCGCCGAGCGTACCATGAAGCGCCCGTCGTCGGCGCGCTGCGCGATGCGCGCGTAATGCCCCGTGGCCACGTGCGAGCACCCCAGCTCGTCGGCCACGTCGATCAGCTCCGGCACCTTCACGGAGGCGTTGCAGCCGACGCACGGGCTGGGCGTGAGCCCGGCGGCGTAATCGCGCACGAACGGCGCGACGACGCGCGCTTCGAAGGCGGCGCGGGAATCGCGCACGGTATGGCGGATGCCCAGGCGCGCGCAGACTGCGGCCGCGTCGCGCACGGCAGCGTGTGTGGCGTCGTCGTCATGGAAGATGCAGGTGACGCCCTCCACCCCCCATCCGTCCGCCAGGAGCACCGCCGCGGCTGCCGCGCTGTCCACGCCACCGCTCATGCCGAGCGCCACGCGCCCCTTCAGCTCGGCCATGCGTGCCTCCTTCCATCCGCTTGAGCCTAATCGAGGCAAGGCCAGACAGGGCCTTGATTCGGCTGCACATTATAGTCGACATGCAGCTCGCCCCTGCGCGAAGGACCGCGGCGGCCCACCGCGCGACGGTCACCGCCCTTCATGGCGGGAGTTTCTGCCGCGTGGTACGCTGAAGCGGCACGAAGAACGGCGCTGCTTGCGGCGCGACGACGCCGCGCAGCAACTGCAACCCTCACGACCTGGGTTTGCAGTGATACCGCGACCAGGAGGTATGTCATGGCAAGGCGAAAACGGACTCTGAAAGAGCGGCTGGGAGACGCCGCCTCGCAGGCGGCGCTCTGCGTCTTCGCGTTCCTGGGGTTCGCTCTCGGCACGTTCGGAATCGGCGTCGTCCTCATAGCGCTCAACTACCTGTCCACGGGCGACTACGACATTTCCCGGCAGCTCACGTTCACGGAAGCGGGCGGCGATTTCCTGCGAAACATCCTGCTGATCGTTTGGACGCTCGCTGCGATACTCGTCGGCTACTTCCTCGGCATGAAAGCGCACGAAAAATTTCAGATAGACGACTGGTCGAGCAAGCGCATCCAGAAGGCGAAGAAGCAGATAGAACGCGATACCGACTACGTCATACAAGAGCTCGAACAAGACGGCAAGAAACGGATAGAGGCTGCGAAGGCGCGCATAGCCGCGCGTGAGGCCAAAGAGCTGCAAAAGGGCGAGGAAGCGTAAGGAAGCGGCTGGACACCAAGCGCCAGACCCCGCAGCGCACAGCACGCCACGCTCAGCAGCGCAGAGCAGCATGGCCAACAGTGAGGCATCGTTCATTTCCTACCCCACTGAGCAGGGGCGAAGTTTTATCGGCGTTTCCGCGAAGGCCCTTTTCGGAAGCGCGCACAAAAAAGGGCGAGGCCGTGCGGCCTCGCCCTTTAATGTGCACAAGCTATTTCAGCGGTGCGGCATGCCTTACTCAGCAGCCTCTTCCGTCTTGGCCGGGCGCTTGTCCTCGCGCTTCTTGCGCGGGCGCTCCTCGACGACGACGGTCTCGTCGACCTCGATCTCGAAGCCCAGCTCGTCAGCAGCAGCCTTCATGGACAGGGAGATGCGGCGACGGTCGGAGTTGATGTCCATGACCTTGACCTTCACCACGTCGCCCACGTGCACGACCTGCTGCGGAGCGTCGATGTGGCGCGGGGACATCTCGGAGATGTGCACCAGGCCCTCGACGTTGGAGCCCAGCTCGACGAACGCGCCGAACGGGACGATCTTCGTGACCTTGCCGTCCACAATGGAGCCGACCGGGTAGTTCTCGACCAGCTTGACCCACGGGTCCTCCGTGGTCTGCTTGAGGCCGAGGGAGATGCGCTCGCGCTGCAGATCGACGTCGAGAACCTCGACCTCGACCTCGTCGCCCACCTTGACGACCTCGGACGGATGGTTGACATGGCTCCAGGAGAGCTCGGAGATGTGAACCAGGCCGTCGATGCCGCCCAGGTCCACGAAGGCGCCGAAGTCCACGATGGAGGAAACGGTGCCCTTGAGGCGCATGCCCTTGGAGAGCTTGGAGAGGATCTCGGCGCGCTCGTTCTTGCGGCCTTCCTCAAGCAGCACGCGGCGGGAGAGGACGACGTTGTTGCGGTTGCGGTCCATCTCGATGACGCGGGCCTCGAGCTCGGTGTTCAGGTACATGTCGAGGTCCTTCACGCGGCGAAGGTCCACGAGGGACGCCGGCAGGAAGCCGCGCAGGCCGATGTCCAGGATCAGGCCGCCCTTGACCACTTCGATGACCTCGCCCGTGACGGTCTCGCCAGCCTTGAACTTCTCCTCGACGGAAATCCAGGCGCGCTCGTACTCGGCGCGCTTCTTGGAGAGGATCAGACGGCCGTCCTTGTCCTCCTTCTGGAGAACGAGGGCCTCAATCTTGTCGCCCAGGTTCACGATGTCAGACGGGTCGGCGTCCTTGCGGATGGAGAGCTCGCGGGACGGGACAACGCCCTCGCTCTTGAACCCGATGTCAACGAGCACCTCGTCGTGCTCGATCTTCACGACGGTGCCGTCGACCAGGTCGCCCTCGTCGAACTCGGTGAGCGTGCCGTCAATCATCTGGTTCATCTGCTCGTCGGAGATGTCGTCGAACTCGATGACGGACGTGTTCTTGATTTCGGTCAAAATGGACCCCTTCCGGATAAATCGGGGACCCTTCGCCATGGTTGCTTCTAACATATCCATGTTCGCTTGCACGAGCCGCGCATGCTGCAACAAACATGTCTCGGGGGCCTATACTTCCGCCTGCGCCCCTTTGGCGCAAGCCCGGCTAGTATATCACAGCGCATCTCCCGCACCACACGAGTTTGCCGTGCGTCTGGGATATTTACACGTTCGCCACGAAGGCGCTCTTCCCCGCACGACGATTGAGGGCACGTCCGCAGACGGCCTTGGCATGGGATGCGGCGGAAAGCAGAATCTGGGTGCTGCGCGCGGTGAGAAACAGGAGCGCTAGCCGCGCATGGCGGCTTCGCGCGCGGCGGCGCGGCAGTCAGA
Organism: uncultured Coriobacteriia bacterium; assembly: GCA_949288145.1. GTDB lineage: Bacteria > Actinomycetota > Coriobacteriia > Coriobacteriales > Eggerthellaceae > Aveggerthella. The sequence continues at coordinate 17,703 of CASEJD010000068.1, read as the reverse complement.
GCACAGGCCGGTGAAGATGACCAGGTGGCCGGTGACGCGGAAGCCCTGGGTGTCCCCCAAATGCTCGGGCATGCTCTCGTCGAAGGGCATCTCGGCATCAAAGATGCGGCCGCACTGCGAGCAGCACAGATGGTAGTGCGGGTCGAGGCGCAGCTCATAGCGGTCCGCCCCGTTGGGCACGGCCACGTGCGCGAGCTCGCCGCGCTCGGCCAGCAGGTTCAGGTTGCGGTAGACGGTGGCGCGGGAAATGTGCGGGTGCTTCTCACACACCTTCTCGTACACCTCGGAAGGCGTGGGGTGATCGGCCAGCATGCGCACGGCTTCCTCAACGAGCGCGCGCTGCACGGTATTGCGCGTGGCGGGGGCTGTCGGTTTCGAAGCTTCAGCTGCTTTCATGATCATCACGTCTTTGCGAGAGCCTTTCGAAGGTTGCCTTCCTGCGAGCGATTCTCTACTCCTTGGTACAGATTATCACTAGAAAAATAGCACGCATGACTTCGGCGTGAAAGTCGATTCAAATAATCGAACAACAGCGAACGTGGGCTACGACGGAACGACCGCCCGGCGGAGGGTGCGTGCCCACGCCGCCGGGCGGCATTGCCCGCGCTCGCTACACGGCGTCGGCGCCGCGCTCGCCCGTGCGGATGCGCACCACGTCCTCCACCGGCGTCACGAATATCTTGCCGTCTCCCACATCCCCCGTGCGTGCCGTCCGCGCGATCAGGTCAACCAGGCCGTCCACCTCGCCGTCCTCGACCACGATCTCGAACTGCACCTTCGGCACCATGTTCAGCAGCACCTCGGTTCCGCGGTAGTACTCTTTCCAACCGTGCTGGGCGCCGCACCCGTTCACTTGCGAGATCGTCATGCCGTTGACGCGCGCGGTGAACAGCGCGTCCTTGAGCGGCTCCATCTTCTCGGGCCGTACGATGGCGGTGATCTTCTTCATGCCATTCCTCCTGTCGCTCTATCGCGCCGCCCCCTGCCCTGCCCCGCTATTCGCGGGCGCGACAGGGGGCGGCGCCTTGTCTCATGCGAATGCCAGATGCGCTAGTCCAGGCCCAGGTACGCGGGGTACGCGGATTCACCGTGAGCGGTGACGTCCAGGCCGCGCGCCTCGTCCGCTTCGCTCACGCGCAGGCTGCCGCCGAAGACGGCCTTGACCGCCAGGCCGATGATCAGGCCTGCCACGACCACGAAGGCGATCGTGACCAGGACGCCCAACACTTGCGCGCGCAGCAGCGCGAAATCGCCGGTGTAGAGCAGGCCGCCGAAATCGGTCCACGAGAGCTCCGGCACGCAGAACACGCCCGTGAGCAGGCCGCCCACGATGCCGCCGACGCAGTGGCAGCCGAAGGCGTCGAGCGCGTCGTCATAGCCGAGCTTGGACTTCGCAAACGAGATGGCCAGGTAGCAGACCGGCGCCGTCAGCGCGCCGATGGCCGCTGCAGCCCAGGGCTCCACGAAGCCGGCAGCCGGCGTGATGCCCACCAAGCCGGCGACGAGGCCCGTCGCTGCGCCCACAAGCGTGGGCTTGCCGGTGCGGGCGCGCTCGACGAGCATCCATGCCAGCAAGCCGGCGCTCGAGGACACCACGGTGTTCAGCAGCGCGAGCGCCGCCACGCCGTCGGCAGCGAACTCGGAGCCCGCGTTAAAGCCGAACCATCCGAACCACAGCAGCGCAGCGCCCAGAACCACGAACGGCACGTTGTGCGGGCGGTAGCTCATCATGCCGAAGCCCTTGCGCCTGCCGAGCAGCAGGCAGAGCACCAAGCCCGTCAGGCCCGAGGAGATGTGGACCACGTCGCCGCCCGCGAAATCGAGCGCGCCGATGGTATCGCCGATGAGCGACCCTTCGCCGCCCCACACCATGTGGGCGAGCGGCGCGTAGACGACGAGCGACCAGATGCCCACGAAGAGCACCACCGCGCCGAACTTCATGCGCCCTGCGACCGCGCCCGTGATGATGGCGCACGTAATGCTGGCGAACGCGAGCTGAAACACCACGTCGGCGATGGCCGGGTAGGCGTCATGGCTCACCGCTGAAGCGTCCTCCGCCAACAGGTTCTGCACCATGCCCGCAAGCCCCAGCTGGTCGAAGCCACCGAACACGGGAATGGAACCGTCGCCGCCGTAAGCGAACGACCAACCCGCGATCAACCACAGGACGCCCACGACGCCCAGGACCACGAGGCACATGGCCATGGTGTTGACCACGTTCTTCCTTCTCGAAAGGCCTCCGTAGAAAAACGCGAGGCCGGGCGTCATGAGCAGCACGAGCATGGTGCTAACGAGCATGAACGCGGTTGTGCCGGTGTCGAACATCGTCTCATCCTTTCCGCTCCATAGCGACGATCCGAATCAAGCCTCCGGGCAGAGCGCGCTTCCTGCGCGGGGGCTTGACGGCTGCCAGGCGCAGCCACTGTCATCATCTTGTCACGGCGTTTTGGGAAGAAACCGCACGTCAGGGATGTTTAACTCGCTCGTGCGTCGTTTGTAACCCTGGGTAAACACGAGCGTTACGCGTCCGAAATGCATCAGGCGAACGAGGTGGAAATGAGGGCTACAATGAGGGCATGCCGCACGGTGCGCGCTTCGAGGCGCCGCCGCGGCAGCACCGCACGATCGAGAAAAGGAGCTGCGCATGCCCACCGTTTCCTTCGTCCCCGTTTGCACGGACGTGGCCATCCGCGACATGGCCGACATGGCGTCCGAAATCTGGCACGAATACTGGCCCATCGTCCTGACCGAGGAACAGATCGACTACATGGTGGACACCATACAGAGCTTCGAACCCATCAAGCGCGAGATCCGCGAAGAGGGCTACCTGTACTGGTTCGTGCTGGACGAAGCGGACACGCGCGTGGGATACCTCTCAGTGCGCCCCGAGACCGAAAGCGGCGAGCAGGCGCGCGACATCCAGCTGGGCGCTGGCAGGCTGTTCGTGTCGAAGGTGTACCTGCGCAAGGAAGAGCGCGGCAAGCACTATGCCAGCCGCATGCTGGATTTCTGCGAGGACGTCTGCCGCGCGAACGGGCTGTCGTCCATGTACCTGCACGTGAACAAGCAGAACGAAATGGGCATCCGCGCGTACAAGGGCCGCGGGTGGCACGTGGCGGAAGAGACCGTGGGCGACATTGGCCACGGGTTCGTGATGGACGACTACATCATGGCGAAGGACGTGGCTCTGGGCTAGCGGGACGCCTGCTCAAGGACGCTCGTGCGCTCGCCTGGCAGCATGCGCACGCGCTCGCTCGGCAGCGCGCTCGTGGCATGGCTGCGACGCACCGCCGACCAGAGCGCCGTCGAACGACACGTCCCCCCATACACAACGAAGGCCGCATCGAGGAATTCCTCGATGCGGCCTTTTCGTTCAGGCGGCGTTACCGCTTAGCGTTCGCGACGTTTGCGAACCGTCAGGACGGCGAGCGCCAGGGCTGCCGCGACCATCGTGGAGACGCCCGAAGCGAGCGCGGCCATGGCAAGCGGGTCACCCGTCTTCGCCATCGCGACGACCGACGTGCCCTTCGCCGGCGTGGTCTTCTTGACCGTCGTGGTGGACTTCGCCGGCGTGCTCGGCTTCGTCGGGGTGGTCGGCGTGGTCGGGTCCTTCGGCGTCGTCGGCGGCGGGTTGTCCGGATTCGGGTCGTCCGGATCGGGCTCCGTCGGCTTCGGCTGGTCGACCGCCGTCACGGTAAAGCCGGAGACCGTGTAGCCGCTGACGGCGTCGCCGACCGGCGAGAGCGTCCCGTCCTCGCCCACCGTGAACGTGAGCGCGCCCTCGATGAGCTGGTAGCCCTCCGGCGCCTTCGTCTCCGTGAGCGTGTAGGTGCCGCCCGGCAGCAGCTGGGCGCCCAGGGTGAACGCGCCCTGTTCGTCGGTCGTGAACGCCTTCGGTTCGGTCGTGCCGTCTGCGAACATGGTGGACTCGACCGGCGTGATTGCGAACTCGGCGCCCGCAAGGGCAGTGCCCTCCGGGTCCGTCTTCAGCAGGCTGAAGGACACAGGCTCGGCCGGCGTCGGCGGGTTGTCCGGGTCCGGATCGTCGGGATCCGGGGTGTCCGGAGTGTCCGGATCGTCCGGGTCAGGTTGGTCGGGCTGGTCCGGGTCGTCCGGGTCGGGCGTCAGCTGGTCGACGGCGGTCACGGTCGAGCCTTCGACCGTGTAGCCGGCATCCGCGGTCCCGACCTTCGAAAGCGTGCCGTCCTCGCCCACCGCGAAGGTGAGCGCGCCCTCGATGAGCTCGTAGCCCTCCGGCGCCTTCGTCTCCGTGAGCGTGTAGGTGCCGCCCGGCAGCAGCTGGGCGCCCAGGGTGAACGCGCCCTGCTCGTCGGTCGTGAAGGACATCGCGTCCGTGGAGCCGTCGGCGAACGTGCTCGGCGAAGCCGGCGCCAGCGTGAACTCGGCGCCCGCAAGGGCAGTGCCCTCCGGGTCCGTCTTCAGCAGGCTGAAGGACACAGGCTCGACCGGCGTCGGCGGGTTGTCCGGATCCGGGTCATCCGGATCGGGCTCCGTCGGCTTCGGCTGGTCGACGGCCTTCACGGTCGTGCCGGAGACGGTGTAGCCCTCGACGGCGGTGCCGACCTGTGAGAGCGTGCCGTCGGCGCCCACGGAGATCGTGAGCGCGCCCTCGATGAGCTGATAGCCCTCCGGCGCCTTCGTCTCCGCGATCTTGTAGGTGCCGCCCACGACAAGCTGCCCGTCCATGACGAACTGGCCAGCAGCGTTCGTGACCGCGGTCTTCGCCGCCGTGGAGCCGTCTGCGAAGGTGCTCTTGCCCACCGGCGTGATGGAGAACTCAGCGCCCTCAAGCGCCTCGCCCTCATCGTTCACCTTCTGCAGCGTGAAAGCGTTCTCCTCGTTGACGATCGGCGTGCCCGTCAAATCGACGATGGTGCCGCTCGCCTGCGTGCCGATGACGAACTCCGCCGAGCTGGGCATGGTGCCGCCAGCCGCGTGGTAGCCCGGCGCGGCAGTGGTCTCGACAAGGCGGTACGTGCCTTCCTTGAGGTTCGTCAGCTGCAGGATGCCCGTCGCGCCCGTGACGGAGGCGTCGTACGCCTCGTTGTCGTTGGACAGCGTGTAGTTCATGCCTGTCTCAAGGCCGCCCAGCAGCGTGTTCCACGTGCCGTTGCCCGCCTTCTTCTGGAGTTCGAAGACGGCGCCGTTCAGGTACGCGGGCTCGCTCGAGCCGTCGACCTTCGCGATCTTCACGCCGCCCGTCTTCTGCGGCGGCGGCGTGTAGTGGACCGGGTCGACCGCCTTCACGACCGTGCCCTCGACGGTATAGCGGCTGCTGTCGGCGCGCACCTTCGAGAGCGCGCCGTCCTCGTTCACCTTGAACTGGAGCGTGCCAGTGATGCGGTCGTAGCCCGACGGCGCCTTCGTCTCCTTGAGCTCGTAGGTGCCGCCCACGATCAAGTCTGCGCTCGTGGCGAACACGCCGTCCGCGTTGGTCACGAACGTCTTCGCATCCGCCGTGCCGTCCGCGAACGTGCTCTCGCCCACCGGCGTGAGCGTGAACTCCGCGCCCTTAAGCGGCTCGTCGGAGCCGTTGACCTTGAGCAGCTGGAATTCGTTCGCCTGGTTCACGATGGCCTTCTCATCCTTCAGCTCGTGGATCGTGGCGTTTCCCGCGGAGGGCTTGTCGATCGTGAAGGACTCAGAGTACGGCAGCTCGCCGCCCTCGGCATGGTAGCCGGGCGCCGGCGTGGTCTCGACGAAGCGATAGGTGCCCCAGCGAAGGTTCGTCACCTTCAGGATGCCCGGCTCGCCCGGTTGCGAGGACGCGACGTCGTCATTGGCGTCCGTGAGCACGTAAGCCGTGCCGGTTGCAAGGTCCTCGACGACCGTATGCCACTCTTCCTTCTGGCCGGTGGCCTCGTTGGCTTCGGTCACCAGCATCTGCAGCTCGAACACCGCGTCGTTCAGCAAGGTGGGCTGCTCGGCGGCATCGACCTTGGTCAGCTCGACGCCGCTGTTCTCACCCGTTGCCTCGCGGTCGTTCGGGATGCCGACGAACGTGTCCGAGGCTCCCGCAGCGGGCCCAGGCTGCACCACCGTGAAGTCGATGTCTCCCCAAGTCTCGTAATTTGCCGGGGTGAACTCCTTCTTCTCGTCGCCGTCTGCGATGACGAACGTTGCGACGAAGCGCTCGTCCTCATCGCCGACCACGTATCCGTCGTTCGAAATCTCGGTCAGGCGGTACGCGCCCTTCGTGAGCGAGCTGAGGACCAGGCCGTCCTCGCTGGACTCAATAAGGGGGTCACTCACATATGTCGGATCCTCGTTCTCGGGCACGGACGCTGCGTCCGCCCAGTATTCCAGCTGGAATTGAGCGCCCGCGATCATGTCGCCCGTCTGCGCGTCGAACTTCGGGATGACGACCTTCGCCGCGAACGCGTTGTTCTCGATGTTGAGCGTCTTGACGCACTTGTGGTCGCCCTGCGGGTAGTCTTTATTCGGATTCTCGGTGCTGTACGGCTCCTGGACGATCTCGAAGTACGTCAGCGCCTCGTCGCCCACGGGCAGCTCGACGCCGGCAGGCGTCTTCACTTCCTTGAGGCAGTACTCTCCCGGCGGGAGGCCGTCGGCCAAGGACGTGTACTGCTTAGGCAGCACGTTGTCCACGAACGTGTACGTGGCCGGCAGGGCTTCCTTCGAATTCCAGTGGCCATTCGCATCCGTCGTGATGCCCTCTGCAAGCAGCGTCATCTTCTTGCCAGTAGAACCATCAGCATCGACTTTGTACAGCTCGAACTCGACACCCTCAATTCCTACGCCGGTCCCGCCCTGGGTGGCAGGCGCAAGCGTCTTGTTGATCTCGAAGTAGCCGCGGAACATCTCGTCGACGACCGTGATGGTCACGAAGCTGTCTTCGAACGGATCGAGCTCCGGGTCGGCAGACGGCTTGGTGTTGTTGATGGAGCCGTCAGCGCCAATGGTCAGCTTAACGTCCTTCGCAACTGCCAGGTTCTCGGGCACGGTGCCGGACTCCACGATGAGGTACGAGTCTTCGCGCAGACCAACGATGTAGCCGGCATTCTTGCCGTCCGCGTCATCATTCATCGGCACGAACCCGGCCGCCTCGATCGCTTCCTCGGTGACGCTGGCGCCAAAGCCGTCCTTCCACACGTCGCTTACTGCCACGCCCTGGGGCGCGACCCAGCTGGACGCGTTGCCGTCAGCGTCGGTCTTCCAGATGGCGTACGCCGTCTCCTTCTTGGCGTCCACGACCGCAAGCTCGATGTTCTTGAGCGTCGGCTTGTCCTCAGTGTCACCAATGTCGTCGATCTTATCAAGCGTGAAGCGCGTTGCCACGTTGACGATGGGGTCATTCGTCTGGACGTCGACCGCCTCGGGAATATCGGTGTCCTCAGTGGCGCCGCCCTCGACGGTGCCACCTTCGACGGTGCCGTCGCCTTCGGTCAGGTCGCCTTCAGTCAGCGCGGTGGCCGAAGCAGCCTCGACGGGCTCGTCATTCGAGGTGCCGCCGTTGCTGGCGTTGTCATCGTTGTTAGTCACGTCACCAGTGCCGTCGTCGGTCGCGTCGCCAGTGCCATTACCCTGGTTCGTCTCGCCCTGGTTCTGGTCCGGGTTCGGCTTCACCTCCGGCTCAGGCTCGGGCTCAGGCTCCTTGCCGAAATCGGGGAAGTACTTCTTCGCGTCGTAGGAGGCATAGAAGCCGTCGACCGAGCCGTCGACTTCCTTCGCGAAGTAGGTGTACTCATTGCCGTCCTTGTCGTACTTCGGCAGATAGATGTACTTGAACTCCCACGCGCTGTCGTTCTCGTCAGCGTCACTCCACACCGGCTGATCACCCGGCACGTTCGTGACCAGATTATCTGGCGAGGCGTTCTTCGAACCGTCGGTCGTACGATGCAGCGCCAGCTTGGGACGCACGACCTCTTCGCCACCTTCGCCCTCGGTCTTTTCAACGAAGTCAGGCGTCAGACCCGTGCCGTAGTCGTACCAGAGCTTCGTGCCCTCAAGCTGCGTAATCTGCAGCTTGTTCTTGAAGGCCTGATCGACGCCATTCGTGTTCGACGAATCGCCGTCAACGACCACGTACATATGCTTGTCGTCACCGTTATTGAACGGCGGCTCGACCTCGACATAGTCGCCTTCGGGCTCGTACCCATACGGGACCTGCTCGATCACGCGGTACACGAGGGTCTCGCCATCGGCATCGTATTTCGGAAGAGACGAGAGCGTCACGACATCGTCAGCATTGGTCATCGTGTACGTCACGTACTTGCTCGCGTCGTTCGCACGCTTGAGCCAATTCCACTCGAGGTCCTGAGCGCCGTCCGTGCCGGAATCGCCGGCGCCCTCCGCGTCTGCGTCGGGCGCGAGCGCCCACTGCACGTAGAACGTGAGATTCCAGCTCGAGGCGGTACCCGGACGGGTTGCCCATTCATTGTTCATGTCGTTCCACGTCTTCTGAACCTGAAGTTCCGTGCTCTTCAGCGTGTTCGTGATCGTGGTCTTGAACGAATTCGTGCCGCTCGTGGTCGACTGCGAGGTCGTGTACGAGAACGTCACCTTGCTCTCGTCCCCGTAAAGCGCGCCCTCCTCGGCAAACAACTCGTCCTCTTCGAGGACAGGCTTCGTAACGCCGTTCTTGGTCACAGAAACTTCGACCACGCGGTACTGAACGTCCTTGTCGTTCACTTTGACGGGGAGTCCGGTCCACGTGTGGGACCACTTGTTGTCCCGGGAAATCATCTGCTCCGTCACAAGCTCAAAGCCAGACGAGACAAGGTCGCCGTTCGAGACAGCCGCATTCAGCACCTCGAGCGCGTCGCCCCAGGCGCCATCGCCGTACTTCGCTTGCAGCTGGACCGTGACGGACTGAGGACGCTGGAACCACTGGTTCTCACCGTCAACCCATTTTTTATCGACGGACACCGTGCCGTTCAGGCTGTTCTCGAACGCATCGACCGTCAAGTCGCCTTCCTTCGGCGCGGTGTCCGACACGGTAGGCTTGTCAATCTTGTAGACCGTCTTGTCCGCCATCTTCTCGGTGACGGTGTAGGTCCACGCCTTGCCGTCGGGCGCCCAGCGCTCAAGGTTGTGAACGGTATACGTCCACGCATCGGAACTCTTATCCCACGTCACGTAAGGACCATCCGCGGAAGACTCCGTGCCCAGGTCGCTCAGGTTCTCCGTCAGGGAACCAGACGTCCTGCTCAGCGAGAGCGTGATCTCCGGTCGCGTGTTGCTGAAAACGTTGTTGTAGTCGTGCCAGATCTTCGAACCCGTGAGGTCAAGGCTCGTGTCCGGGTCGTAGCCGTTCGTGAACGTGAAATCGAACGTGGGCTCGGGCTGAGGTTGAGGCTGCGGCTGCGGCTCCGGCTGAGGCTCCGGCTCGGTGCCGCCCTCCGTGGTGTCACCCTCCGTGGCGCCGCCGACCACGACATCGTTCAGAGCCTGCGCGGTGTTTTCCTCGCCCTCGTTCGGAACGACCGGTTCCTGCGCCTGGCCCTGGTCCTGGCCCTGCTCCTGGTTCTGATCCTGGTCCTGATTCTCACCCTGCTCAGGATCGGTCACGGCCTCTTCTTCGACCAAGTCCATCGACGCTGAAACCGCGCCGTCAAGGCCCTCGGCATATTTCGCATCCTCCGGAGCGGCAGGATCCACCGTGGCGTCGTAGCCGTCAATGCCGGTCTCTACCACGAAGTACTGCCACGCACTGCCGTTGGGCGCGTAGACCTCCAGGTTGTCGAAGGTGTGCGAGAACGTCACCGTGCCGTCCGTGTTCTTATCCAGGTTGGCGATGTCCTCACCGCTCAGGGTGTAGCTGCCGGCAACGCCGCGCGCGACCTGGCCGTCATGCATGGCGATCTGGCCGTCTGGCGTGGTGTAGTACCGGTAGAGCACGAACGTGACGTCAGGGTACGGGTCGCCCTCTGCGCGGTTATTCGTGCCGAACGTCTTCGAGACCGAAATCTCGCCCCGCTCCTGCGCGTTGTAGGTGTTGCGCAGCAGGAACGAGCCCGTCTCGCCATGGGAGACGCGGAAGATGCCCGCCGCAGGGTTCGTGTCCGGGTCGCTCGGATTGAAGGTGCCGTCGGTGTAGTCGTCCATCGTGAAGCCGCCATCGGTGCCCATCAGGCCCCAGATCGCTTCGCGCGTGCGGTACTGGTACAGGTCACCGTCTTCCGTGAAACGCGGCAGGACGCTCTCTTGATTAATGTTCGTCTGATCGTTCTGTCCCTTCTGCGTCATCTCGAACGACCAGGACGTCTCAGAGTACAAACCGCTCGTGCCCGACAACTTGGTCCAGGCGATGGCGCCTTCCACTGCATGCTCTTTGTCGCCCGCAGGCGCGGCGGGATCGCTGGCTTCCGTTGCGTTGACGATCCGCAGGTCTTCCCATTCCTTGTCCTCGCCAATGGGCGCGACACGCTGCTGCAGGTAGACCGTGATCTCCGGCAGATCTTTAATCTGGAAGCCGACCGGGACGTTCTCCCACAGCTTCGTGCCCTGGACCGTGATGGAGCCGCTCAGCGCGTTCGTGAACGTGCCGTCCTCGATGACCGCCCAATCGGAGCCCGTCGGAGACAGGGCATCGCCGGTCAGCGCCAGGGCACTGCCGTGCCACCTGGACTGGTCATTAACGTTGATATAAGAATCGAGCGCGCCCACGCCGGCCGGAGCCGACAGCTCGACATCGCCGTAGCCCAAGTCCTCGTACTTGGCGGAGATGGCCTCCGTCGCGTAGTACTTGATCTCGCGGCCCTGCGCGTCGTACTTCTGCAAGCCGGCGATCGTGCAATCGTAGTTGTACTCGCCGTCCTTGCCCTTGGTCGGATCCCATACGTAATGGATGTAGCCGCTGACCGGGTCGAGCTTGTTCGTGTCGTTATCCAGCTTGTAGAGCGTGAGGTGAATGTCCGGACGCTGGTTGAGGCCTTCGTGGACGTAGCGGTCCTTCCACACCTTGTGGAAGACGACGTCCTTCACGCCGGTCAGGCGGTTCTCGAACTCATAGTTCAGCTCGTCATGGAAGTGGCGTTCGCTCGGCGTGAACTTGCCCGACTCCTCGGTCTGAGAGGACGCGTAGTGCCCGGCATCGCCGCTTCCGAACGTCTCGGTCAGGCTGTAGGTGGCCACCTCGCCGGCGCCGTCGTACTTCGGCAGGCCGTTGATGGCATAGGTCACTATCTCGCTGGGCTTGACGCCGTCCTTTTCGACGGTGATCCGCAGGGTCTTGTTCTCGTTCGTCACCGTGCCCACGAGCGGTTGGTTGTTCTCGTCGGTCAGCGCGACCGTGTTGCCACCGGGCAGCTGCACGCTCACCTGGCCCTCGCCGTCGGTTTTGAACGTGGCCTTGCCGGTCGTCTCGGTCAGCTCGAAGTACGCCGTGGGACGCTGGCTCCGATCAGCCTTGTCGTGCCACACCTTGGTGACCGTCACGTCCACCAGGCCGATGCGGCGGTTGTTCACGTTGAGCGACTCAAGCTGGCCCTGGCCTTGGAGGATATGGTACGTCACTTCGTAGACGTGCTCGTCCGTGGCAATGCGCGGACGGTACGTGTCGTCAGACTCCGGCTCCCAACCGTAGTCCGCCCAGGAAGCGTTGTCCTTGCTGTCTTCCTTCGCGGCGTCAGGGCTGTCGAATGCCTGGAAGTACTTTATGTCCGACGGCACGCTCCCCTCATCTACCGCCGGCCCAATCTGCTCCTCGGCCAGGCCGACTTCCCTCAGCTTGAAATCGGTCTTCCAATTCCATTCGCCCGCAACGGTGAGCTCTTCGTACCAACCGTGCTCTTCGGTGAGGACAGCGTAGCCGACGACGGTATCCGCCTCGTACTGATTGCCGTAGTCGTCCTCCAATTCATGGGTCGTGACCACCTCGACCACGGACGGCAGGCGGTGCGTGTTGTCAGAGCCGTCGGTCCAGGACTTGGACACGGGAATGTCCGTCGACACGCCCGGGCCGTGCGTGTTCGTGATGGTGGTCAGCGGGTACTTTTGCGTCGTCGTGCCCTCGGTCAGCTCATAGCCCTCAGGGTCGTACGTGCGCTCGCTGTGCCAGTCCGGCACATCCTCCTCGATTACCAGGTACGAATAGTGCTCGCCCTTGGTGGAGTACTCCGGCAGGTCCTTGATCTCAAGGAGCCATCCTTCTATCTCCTGCGCCGTGCACGACACGGTTTCGCCGTCGCCGATAGAAAGGTCGATATTATTCAGTTCGCCCGGCTCGCCATCGAGCGTGAAGGACTCGACGAGCACCTGGTCGCGGTACAGGTTCACCGTGACCGTTGCGTCACCGGGATCGGCCTCGACCAATTCGCCGTTCTCGTCCTTTTCCTTCCACAGCTTCTCGACGTAGTGGTTCGTCTTGTTGTCGAAGGTGTTCGTGAAGTTGTTCGTGCCAGGCTCGCGCTCGGACGTGAACGAGACCGTGGCGTCCTTGCCCAGCGCGTCCGTGAGCTCGAGCGTGAACGTGTCGTTCTGCTCGCTCAGAATCTGCTCCGTGCCCTTTTCGCCCTGCTTGACCGAATACTCTACCCAGCGGTACTCGAGGAGATCGCCCTCGTCGCTGTACTTCGAGAACGTGCCGGCCCCGCTCTGGGTCATCTGCTCGGCGTACCAACCGGTCAACGTGACCGTAGCGCCGCTCTCATCGACGTCGATCCACTCGCCTTCGGTGCCTGCCGGACGGCACTGCGCCTTTAACGTGACCTCCACGTTCGTCAGCTGGTCCTGGAACGCCGCGGCAATCCAGGTCTTCGTGAACGGCACGGTCACCGTTTCCACCTTGCGGTTGGTGATGGTGCCGCCGTCGTAGACGAAGCGCTCTGCGTCCTTCGCGCGCGTCCACGTCTCGTGCGCCGGGATGCTCACCTTGCCGCTCGCATCGCGGTACGAAGGCGCCGCGTCGTCGCGGCTGATCTCCATGCCGTTCTCGTCGAACGTCATCTCGCCGAAGATGGTCTCGTACCCTGCGATGGACGTGTCCTCGCGTAGGGCGTAGACGTACGGGTAGCCGTCGGGATCGTACTTCGGCAGCTCGCCGTATTTCGTCATGAGGATATCGCCCAGTTTGACCGTGCCGGCAGCATCCACGTCATCGGGCGTGATGGTGATGGTGGCGAACTCGGTCCCGCCCGTGGTGTCAAGGCGCACCTGAGACGCGTTGGCGTACGCGCCCGCATCGTTCGAGCTGTAGCGCCACAGCGTGAACTCGACTTCGTTCGGACGGCTAGACGGGTCGTTGTCAAGCCACTGCTTCGTGGCGGCGAACTCCGTCGTGCCCACGCGGATGAGCGTCATCGTGCCGCTCGGGAACGTGGCGGTGTTGTCGCTGCCGTGGTTAGGAGCGGCCTCGTTGTTGTAGACGGCCTGGTAATAATCGCCCGTGCCCTGGTTGCCGCCGTCTTCGTACTTCACGCTGTAGACGATGGGGTACCCGTCGCTGTTGTATGCCGGAAGACGACCGGACAAGGTGCCGGTCACGTTGTTCACGTAGCCTTCGTCCTGCGGATCTTTGCCGTTGTCGTCGCCCTCCCATTTCAGCCCAGCGTTGTCGGCGTACTTCAAGAGCGTGGCAAGCGTGAGCGAAGATTCGTTCCCGGATATGGCATTCTCGCCGTTGGCGGTCGCGTAGAAACGGAAGCTCTCGGCATCGTCGCCCGTAAACACCTTCGTCAAATCCTGGCCGCCGACCTTGCCGACGACGTGGAACTCCACGTTCGTCAGCAGCTGGAGGTACTGAACCGTGTCAGTGGAGCTCGTATCGGAGCGCCGGTAGTTGTAGTATTCGTGCCCCTCGTTAAATTTGCCGTCGTCGCCGAGTTCGTCCCACAACGTGTCGCGGATAAGCCACTCAACGCCCGCCTCGACCTGGGTGGTGCCCTCTTCGCCCTCGGCGCCGTCTTCCGTCGACAGCGTCACAAGGATGCTCGTCGGCAGGCCGCTGGCCGTGGCGACGTACGAGTTCACCTTCGTCTGGTCCACATCGATGATCGGCTTGCTCTGGCTCGTCCAACCGAACTGGGCGAGGGCGTCATTCGTCAGCGGCACGAACCCCTCCGTGCCCTTGTAGCCGTCCGCGGGATTAATCTTGAAGTACAGCTGGAAGTTGTCCGCGACCGCCTCGACGCTCGGGCGGTTGGGGTCGTTGTTGTCGCACCAGACGGTCTCGAGCGAGGCGCTCGTGGTCTCGGGCGTGGTAGGCTCGTCGGTCGCGCCTTCGTCCTGGCGCGCCTGGGCGGCAGCGGCCGGCTGAGCGCCATTGTCCTGGCCCCGGCCTTCGCTCTGGCTCGGCTGAGCGGCCACATCCTGCGCCGGCTTGGCAGCGTCGGCATTCGTCGTCTCAGCCTTGAACGCGCCGGCGTTCTTGAGCGAGCTCACCACGCCGTCCATGGAGGGCACGGAAACCTTCGCCTGCATGAGCGACGCGCCGTTCGCGCCCTTCAGCAGCGTCCAGGCATACTCAACGTCCGCGGCACCAAGCGCGCTCGCCAGGAGCTTGGCGTCGAAGTCGCCCGTCATCTTGATCTCGGTCGCGTTTGCCGGAAGGCTCTGCGCGTTGGCAGCAGCGTCCTGCACCGCCGGCTCGGCTTCGGCAGCCGCCTCAGTGACAGCAGCGCCAGCGCCCGCCTCCGTCACGGCAGTAGCGTCCTCGGCAACGCTGGCGGACGCGTTCTCGACGGCGCTGGCGGAAACGCCCTGCGCCGTGGCCTCAGCGGCCTTCGTCGCGCCGTCGGTCAGCGTGACCTTCAGCGTGCCGTCGGAAACTGCAGCGGTGGCAACCTGCGTGCCAGTCTTCTGGCCGGAAGCGTCAACCTGGTAGAGCGCGATAGCCTGCGTCGTGTCCGCAAGGATGACCTCGCCCGTATCGGACTTCGCGGCAAGGCTGAGCGAATCGCCTTCGATGAAATACTGGCCGTCGGGCGCGGTCAGGTCCACCTGCAGGGTGACGTCCGCAGGGACCGTGGCGGCGGTGTCCTGCGCGAGCGCACGGAACGCGCCCTCAGTCATCTGCTCGGCCTTGACCGCCGCGCCGTCGACGCCCGCGTTCGCCTTCGCGCTCAGGCTGCCGGCCGGCGCGCCTGCCCAATCCGCGGCAGTCCAGGCTTTCGCCTCGGTCCTGGCGCCGTCCGGCGTCAGGCCGTCTTCGCCCGTGGCGTACGCGATGGAGCCGCCGGACACCACCAAGCCCTGAAAGGCCAGCAGTGCAGCGACCAAGAAGGACACGAACGCGTTCGCGAACGAACCGCGCGTGAACACCGAGCCCGAAAGGGCGCTGGAGCCACGGCTACCGCCGCGCTCCTGGCTCGCAACATTCCGGCCCGCACCAGATGCCGCTTTGCTCCACATCGTTGCCTCCCGATTATCCGTCATGGTTCTTTCCTCCATATGACAACCCGCCATCGCGGCACGCTTCCCAGTCCTCAGACTGGCGGCGCAAGCAAATGACCAGGTGAATCGCAACATCTCTCGAAACTTCGCGCTCGCATGACCTCGCGCGCGAGTGCGTACACTTCCTCTTGATTTGTGCATAGAAATCCACACAGTATTTTACTGACTTTTTACGGTCCCTGCATCATTTTGAGGGCGCTCTACAAACATTTTACGAAGGAATGTGTGCATGAATCGACGCGATACATGTCATCAATAACGCCTGATGAGACAGTGTTTTATTGAGTACAGCCGCACGGCGTCCCACACCCTGCAATCCGCACTGCGCACGAAGCTTGCACAGGGCACAGGCTCGCAGTATTTCGCGGAAAAATCGAATAATTTATTAAAAATAATTCGCATTTAATTTTTTATTTTATTTTTCGCTCTTTTTAATTTGCGCCACGGCGTTTTTTCCGATTATTTCGGACCGTCGGCGCGCACAATGCCCTGCCGTCCGGTTACGAACGACAGGGCGAACCAAGCTCCGATGCCCTTCCCGCCGCTCGGGTCATCCCGTTGCTCGCTCCGCTGCGCTGGCATTCGATAGCTCACCAGCGCGCGGCAAGAAACCTGCGCGCTCCGGGCAACACGCCACCAAGCGCATGCCCCTGCGCGCTTGGTGACGCAGGGACATGCAGGGCGAACTTCTCGCGACGTCCGACGCGAGACGGCCTTACGAGGCCCTCACGACCGTGTTGCCGCGCAGAAGCACGCTCTCGCGCTGCCACCACGTGCTGACGCGCTCGAACACCTGCGAGGACACGGTCACGTGCTTGCCGATCAGATCGTACGAGATTGTTCCCCAATCCTCGTAAATCTGCAGCGTCCGCACGTTGTTGTACGTGGCGTAGGACCCGTGCTCGTACATGATGAACGTGGCGGGCTCATCGAGGTGCAGGATGTACGACGACTGCGGGCCCATGGTGTGCTGCCAGCGCTCTTCCACGAGCACGCCCGTCAAGACCACGGTGTCGCCGGTACGGTACGTCGGCGTGGTGGGATACCCGCCAACGGTCTCGCCCTGCGCCAGGCCCAGTACGTCGCGATGCTCGACCGACGCCATCTTCGCGAATGCGCACCGCAACGCCGGCCCGCCCGCGTTCACGTACGTCACGCCGTCGATCAGCTCGCCGGTGATGATGCGCTTGTCGACCGCCCATTCCATCGCGTCGCGCGCCCACGAGGACACGCTCTCAGAGCCGGCGATCCGGTCGAGCGCGCTGGCGTCCCACCGCATCGTCACGCCCGCGACGCGGGACGTGAAGTTCCAGAGCATGACCGCCAGCTCTTCGCGCGTGACGCTGGCGTCCGGATGGAACTGGTTCGTGCCGTCGCCTTGGACGACCCCTGCCTCGCGCGCCCAGAGGACCGCTTGCCCGTAGTACATGGTGTAGTCGACGTCACTGAACGCGACGCCGCCCACTGCAGGCTCACCTGCCATGCGGTGCAGGACCACGGCCACCTGACCGCGCGAAACGGCGCCGTTCGGGTTGAACTGACCGTTGCCGATACCCTGCATCAAGCCGTTCGCAAGCGCGTAATCAAGCCAGCCCTCTTTCGCGAACCAGTCGCTCGACTGGACGTCCGAGAACCCTGCGTAAGCGCGGGCGCCGGCAGCGCTGTTCGCTTCCGCTTCGTCGGCGAAGGCGGCCGACACGCCGGGGACAAGGCCCACGGCAAGGACGACGGCAAGAAGGACTTTCAACACCGTGCTCGAATGGGAGTTCGTGGTCGTGCCGACGGTTCGCATAGCGTCCTCCTCTCGTCCGAAGGCGTGAAGCGGTGTCTCCACGAATCCATCATACTGTCTGACGCTTGCGAATGGTAGTGCCGCAGTCCCTTATTCCCCACACGGCAAGCGCCGCTCGAGGGACGGCACGCTAAGCCCTGCCCCGACAAGCGTCCACGAGCACGCAAAAAGCCCTGTCGCTCACACGAGCGGCAGGGCTCTGACGTACGTTCAGCGCGGTTTCGGCGCCGCTATGCCAGCTTCTCGCGGATGCGGGAAGCGATGCCCTCCGGGTCGAGGCCGATCTCCTTGAACAGCAGGTCCACCTTGCCCTGGCCCACGAAGCGGTCCGGGATGCCCAGCACGAGCGTGGGCACGGCAAGGCCCAGCTCGGAGAGGATCTCGAGCACGCCTTCGCCCACGCCGCCGCTCACGACGCCTTCCTCCACGGTGACCACAAGCTTGGTCTGCGCGGCGTTCGCGATGGCCGTGCGGTCGAGCGGCTTTGCCCAGCGCATGTCCACGACGCGCGCCTCGATGCCGTCCGCCGCCAGCAG
>CASEJD010000067.1 GCA_949288145.1 uncultured Coriobacteriia bacterium | reverse complement strand
GCTTGGCGTTGTTCATGCGAAGCGCGACGGACTCTTCGTCCTCAGTGCCGCGACTGCGCAGACGCCTTTCGAGCTCTTCGAGCGAAGGAGGCTCGATGAACACGAGGTGCGCCTCGGGAACGCGCTCGCGCACCTGAAACGCGCCCTGGACATCGATCTCGAGGATGACCTGGCATCCTGCGTCCAGATGCTCCTTCACAAGATGCGCCGGCGTGCCATACTTATGGTCGTGGACCTGCGCCCACTCCAAAAAACCGTCGTGGGCGACAAGCTCGTCGAAGCGCGCATCGTCGTAGAACAGGTAATGCACGCCGTCCACCTCGCCTTCGCGCGGGTCGCGCGTGGTGACCGAAATGGAGAGCCATGCGTCGGGCACCCTCTCCATGATTCGGGACACAAGCGTTCCTTTGCCGGCGCCCGAGGGGCCGGAGATGACGAAGAGGTTTCCGCGGCGCATGGAATCGACCTTGCGAACTAGCCCAGACGCTCGAGCAGAGCGGCTTCCTGGCGCTCGCCCAGGCCCTTCAGGCGACGGCTTTCAGCGATCTTGAGCTCGCCCATGATCTTCTCGGCCTTGGCCTTGCCGTAGCCGGGCATGGTCTCGATCAGCGTGGAGACCTTCATGCGACCCACCACGGGATCGTCCTTCATGTCCAGGACTTCCTTGAGGGACAGCTTGCCGGACTTGAGGTCGTCGCGGACCTGTGCACGCTTGATGCGGGCGGCCTTTGCCTTCTCGAGGGCGGCCTGACGTTCTTCAGCACTCAGTTGAGGGATAGCCATCGGTAGTTCACTCCTTCATAGTTCAGCCGCCCCATCTAGGCGGCGATTGGCGATAATACCACACCAGACGCGCGTTTCAAGATTTTCATCCACTTTGCGCCTGCCGCTTTCAAAGATTGCGCAAAAAAGCGCCTTTATGCCCCTGACCTGTGAATTTTCCGTGGTCAGAGACAATCCGCTAAAGTTCGGCGGCGATGCGCTCGAACGCGGCCACGGGGTCGTCGGCCTGCGTGATGGGACGGCCCACCACGATATGCGACGCGCCTGCGTCGAAGGCGGCCTTGGGCGTGGCCACGCGGCTCTGGTCGCCCAGATCGGCGCCCGCGGGACGCACGCCCGGGGTGACGATCAGCGCGTCGGGGCCCAGAAGCTCGCGCAGCATGGCGGCCTCCTGCGGTGACGCGACGACGCCAGAGAGCCCCGCCTCGCGCGCCTGCGTGGCAAGGGTGCGCACCTGGTCTGCCATCGGGCGCTCCACGCCGGTGGCGCGCAGCGTGTCGGCGTCCATGGACGTGAGCACGGTGACGCCCAAGGTGATAGGGCACGGGACGTTCAGCACGCCCGCTCGGTCCTCGACGGAGTGCTGGCCCGCGCTCATCATGGGCACGCCGCCCACCGTGTGGAACGTCAGCATGTCCGCTCCGCACTCGACCAGGCTGGCGGCAGCGCCGGCGACCTGGTGCGGGATGTCATGGAGCTTCAGGTCCACGAACACGTTGAACCCGCGCTTCTTGAACGCGGAGACGATAGCGGGGCCCTCGGCGTAGAGCAGCGTCATGCCGATCTTCACCCATTTGGCGCGGCCGCGCAGGCGCTCGGCCAGCGCATAGGCCTCGAACGCGTCCATGTCGAGCGCGACGATGATGCGCTCGGACGCGGGGATGTCGTCGAAACGGGTTAGCACTGTAGACCTCCGATCAGCTCGTTGACGTCCTGCACGCCCTGCTCCTCGCAGTACGCGCGAATGCCCTTCACCACGTCGCGGCCGGCGGCAGGGTTCATGAAGTTCGCCGTGCCCACCGCGACGGCCGTGGCGCCGGCGAGCATGAACTCGACGGCGTCGGTGCCGGTGCAGATGCCACCCATGCCGAGCAGGGGCACCTTCACGGCCTTGTGGCACTCCCACACCATGCGCAGCGCGACGGGCTTCACGCACGGGCCTGACAGGCCTCCCACCACGCGCGAGAGCTGCGGCCTGCGCGTGCGCGCGTCCACCGCCATGCCGAGCAGCGTGTTGATAAGCGACAACGCGTCGGCACCGGCGGCTTCTGCCGCGCGGGCGATCTCGGTCACGTCGGTGACGTTGGGCGTGAGCTTCACGATCATGGGCTTCTTCGTGGCGGCGCGGCAGCGCGAGACCACGGTCTCCACGCTCGGCGCGTGCGTGCCAAAGGTCATGCCGCCCTCGTCGACGTTGGGGCACGAGATGTTGATCTCGTAAGCGTGCACGCGCGAATCGTCATCGAGCGCTTCGATGACCTGCATGTACTCGTCGAAGCTGTGGCCGGAGACGTTCACGATCACGGGCACGTCCTTGCCCGCCAGCCACGCCAAGTCCTTCTCTTTCAGGGCGGCAACGCCCGGGTTCTGCAGGCCGATGGAGTTCAGCATGCCCGACGGCGTCTCGGCGATGCGCGGGCTGGCGTTGCCTTGCCAGCCGTTCAGGGAGACGCCCTTCGTCGTCACGGCGCCGAGCGTCGAGACGTCGTAGAAATCATCGTACTCGCGGCCGGCGGCGAACGTGCCGGACGCGGTGGTGACGGGGTTCTTCATGACAAGCCCGCCGAGGTTCACGCTCATCGCGACCATTACCACACCACCTCTTCACGCCAGAAGACCGGACCATCGACGCACGCGCGCTTCTTGCCCTCGACCGTGTCCACCACGCACGAAAGGCAGGCGCCCACGCCGCACGCCATGCGACGCTCGAGCGATACCTGGCACGGCAGGCCGGCATCCGCCGTCTGGGCGGCGACGATCTTCATGAGCGGCTCGGGGCCGCACACCGCAGCGTAATCGTACTCCCTTGCCGCCAGCAACTGATCCACCACGCCCGTGCAGAAGCCCGCGTGGCCGTACGTGCCGTCGTCAGTGGCGCAGAGCACCTGGCGCGCGCCGAGTTCCTCGTAGCGCGCCTGACACACAAGGGCGTCCTTCGTGCGCGCGCCCAGGACCACGTCGACGTCCTTTCCGGCCGCGACCGCCTGCTGCGCGAGCATGAACACGGGCGCGGCGCCGACGCCGCCGCCCACGATGAGCACGCGCGCTGCGTCCTCGGGAAGCGTCCAGCCATGGCCCACCGGGCCGACGTTCTCGACGCGCTCCCCCGTCCCGAGCGTGGTCAGGTGCTCGGAGCCGAAGCCCACGACCTGGTAGAGCACCCCGAACGTGCCCGCGTCGGGGTCTGCCGCGTACACGGAGAATGGACGGCGCAGGATATGGCCTTCCATCCCCGGGATCTTGGTGTGGACGAACTGGCCGGGCTCGACGCGGCGGGCGATGTCCGGCGACTCCACCTCCAGCAGGTACAAGTTGGGGCCGACCTGGCCGTTGCGCAGGATCGTGCCCGTTTCGTTAGTCAACGCCATGCGAATCCTCTCGTCGAATGCGGCAGCGCCGCACGGCATCCTCGTGCGAACCATCATACCGCAGGCTTGCGTGAAAAAGCCGCCTGCACGGGACGCGTTTCCGTGCAGGCGGCTGGCGTTCGCTGACTGTGCGGCGAAGGCTACTCGACGATCGCGCCGTCCTCGAGCGTGGCGTAGCCGCTGACGTAGACGTCGGTGGCGCGGCCGACGAGCTGGGCGCCCGCGAAGCCCGAGTTCTTCGCCTTGGAGGCGAACTCCGCGGGGTCGACCGTCCACTCGACGTCCGGGTCGATGACGGTAAGGTCCGCCGTGGAGCCCGGCTTGATGCTGACCTCCTCGACGCGCAGAACGCGGCGCGGGTTGACGGCCATGAGCTCGACGAGCTGGGACCACGTGAGCGCACCGGTCTTCACGAGGTTGGTGATCATGAGGCCGAGCGAGGTCTCCAGGCCCACCATGCCGAACGGGGCGAGCTCGAACTCGCGCGCCTTCTCGTAGGCGGTGTGCGGCGCGTGGTCGGTGACAATGCAGTCGACGGAGCCGTCCTTGACGCCCTCGATGAGCGCGGCGGCGTCGTCTGCCGTGCGCAGCGGCGGGTTCACCTTGAGGGAGGTGTTGTAGGTGGAGTCGATGTCGTCCTCGGTGAGGAAGAGGTGGTGCGGCGTGACTTCGCAGGTGACCGGCAGGCCTTCAGCCTTCGCGGCGCGCACCAGGTCAAGGCCGCGCTTCGTGGTGATGTGCTGAATGTGCAGCGGGCACCCGGTCAGGCGGCAGAGCATGATGTCGCGGGCGATCTCGACCTCCTCGCCCTCGGCCGGCCAGCCGAGCATACCAAGGCGCGTGGAGACGACGCCTTCGTTCACCTGGCCTTCGCCGACGAGCGCGTCGTCCTGGCAGTGCACCATGACGGCCTTGCCGAACATGGAGGCGTAGTCCATGACGCGGCGCATCATGCCGGCGTCCTGGATGCCGCGGCCGTCGTCGGTGAAGGCGACGGCGCCGTGGGCCACCATGTCGCCCATCTCGGAGAGCGTCTCGCCCGCCAGGCCCTGGCTGCAGGCGCCGGAGACGTGCACGCGGCACTTGCCCACCGCCGCGGCGCGCGCCTGGACGTACTCGACGCCGAGCGCGTTGTCGATCACCGGCGTGGTGTTCGGCATGCAGCAGACGGCCGTGAAGCCGCCCTTCGCGGCAGCGCGGGTTCCGGAGGCGATGTCCTCCTTCTGCTCCTGGCCGGGCTCGCGCAGGTGCACGTGCATGTCCACCAGGCCCGGGGTGACGATCTTGCCGGTCAGGTCGCGCTCGACGCCCTTCTCGATGGACAGGCCGGCGCCCACCTCGGCGATCTTGCCGTCGCGGACGATGATGTCGGCCACTTCGTCAAGGCCGACCTGCGGGTCGATAACGCGCGCGTTCTTAAGCAACAGAGCCATCTTCGCTCCCTCCAAGCAGCAGGTACAGGGCGGCCATGCGGGTCAGGATGCCCGCGTAGACCTGGTCAAGGATGACCGAGCGCTCAGCGTGGTCGGCCATGTAGTCGTCGAGCTCGACGCCGCGGTTGATCGGGCCGGGGTGGCACACGATAGCGTCGGGCTTCATGAGGCGCTCACGCTCCTGCGTGAGGCCGAACAGGCGGTTGTACTCGCGCAGGGACGGGTACGGCGCGCCCTCGAGGCGCTCGCGCTGGATGCGGAGCATGTAGACGACGTCAAGGTCGCCCAGGCACTCGTCGATGTTATGGCACACGTGGTCGGCGCCCAGGATGTCCGGACGGGCCGGCATGAGGGTGGGCGGCGCGATGACCGTCACCTCGGCGCCCATGATCTTCAGGGCAGGGATGAGCGAGCCGCACACGCGGGAGTGGCCGATGTCGCCGACGACGCCCACGTGCAGCTTGTCGATGTCGCCCTTGTGCTGCCAGATGGAGTACAGGTCGAGCAGCGCCTGCGTCGGGTGCTGGTGCTTGCCGTCGCCCGCGTCGATGACGTGGGCATTCGTCTTCTGGGTGATCTTGTACGGCACGCCAGCGCGCTTGTCACGGACGATGACCATGTCGATCTTGTAGGAAGAGAGCGTCTCCACCGTGTCGTCCAGGGACTCGCCCTTGACCGAGCTGGTGGAAGAGCCGCCGAAGTTCAGGCTGTCGCAGGACAGGCGCTTCTCGGCGATCTCGAAGGACGAGCGCGTGCGGGTGGACGGCTCGTTGAACATGTTCACGACGGTGAAGCCCTTGAGCGTCGGAAGCTTCTTGATCTTGCGCTCGTTGACTTCCTTGAACTTGGTGGCCGTCTCCAAGATGAGCATGATGTCGTCGGCCGAATACTCAGTGATGTCGATCAGGTGCTTGTGGTTGAACGCCATCGGTTATTCACCTCCCAGCGGAGCCGAGCCCGCACGGGAGCCCGGTGCGACTTCCAGAATCTCCACGGCGGACATGCCGTCGACCTCTTCCAAGAAGAGGCGCACGTTCTCGTCGGAGGACGAGGGGACGTTCTTGCCCACGTAGTCCGCGCGAATGGGCAGCTCGCGATGGCCGCGGTCGACAAGGACCGCCAGCTGCACGGTGGCCGGGCGGCCAAGGTCCATCAGCGCGTCGAGTGCGGCGCGGATGGTACGGCCCGTATAGAGGACGTCGTCGACGAGGACAATGTCCTTGCCGTCGACGCCGAAATGGACGTCGGTGCCCAGGACCTCCGGCGCGAAGTGCGTGGCGTAGTCGTCGCGGTAGAAGCTGATGTCGAGACGGCCGTAGGGCACCTTCGCGCCTTCGATGGCCTCGATCTTCTCGACGAGCTTCTTCGCGAGCAAATCGCCGCGCGTGACGATGCCGACCAAGGCGATGTTGGCAGCGCCCTTGTTGTTCTCGAGGATCTGATGTGCGATGCGCGTGAGCGAACGTTCGATCTCCTCTGCGTCCATGCAGATGGACTTGACCTTGCTCGAGTCGTTCATACACACTCCTTTCTTTATCCGAGTGCGTACAGACAACCAGGCTCGCGGGCGCCTTACCCGCGGTCCCGTCCGCGGGCGTAAAAAAAGCCCGTCGGACTGACAAAGGCTTCGGCTGGGTGCATCTTTTCTTGCTGATGCTGACGTGTGCCTTGTCGGTCTCTCTGTACCGCCCTTAAAGGACCGGATGCATCATAGCGCGATTTCGTGGCTATTGGAACCCCCGAAATTATGCAAAATACTGCATGCGCGCAGATGAGAAGGCGTGCGGCGCACGACGCTCGCAAGCTCGTCGACTCGGCTGCAGCAGCGTCCGCGCCATTCGTCCGCTGACAGCCCCTGCCGAATGGCTGCAGGGCGTTCGGGGCGTACGCGTACGGCGTCCCGTTTAAGCGCCACAGACCCAGCAGACTGCCAAAAGGACGCCCAAGAACGCAAAGCCCCACGCGGTGGACTGCAGAAAGAAGCGGCCTGCCGACTGGCCTTTGAAATCATCCCGTCCGGCATGCACGTCGAGCGCGAGGCGGTAGTGCGCGAGCGTGATGAGCGTCGCGAGCGAGGCGACGAGCGTGCCGGCTCCGCCGACGTTCACGCCCACGAGCAGCTGCGGCCACTCCCCCGTCAGGTGAGAGAGCAGGATGGCGGCAGGCACGTTGCTGATGACCTGGCTGAGCACCGCGCCCGTGACGAGCACGCTTTGGTCGAGCAGCCACCCCAGCGCGTCGACCACGGCGGGAATGCGCGCCATGTTGCCCGAGAACACGAAGAAGCACGCGAACGTGAGCACGAGGCTGTAGTCGACCGCCTTGAGCGCGGCGCGGTCGAGGAAGAAGAGCGCGCCGAACACCATGACGAGCGCGACGGTGTATGGCACGACGCGGAAGACCGCGAGCACCACGAACGCGAGCAGGAGCACGTAAGCGAGCGCCCGAGCGCGGCGCTCGCCGGGACGGAGCACACGGGCGGCGCGGGACGTGGGGCCCGAGGCTTCGGTGCTTTCGGAGGGCGTTTTCTTGGCCGCGCCGTTGCGCCGCTCCCCTTTCCGCTCGAAGTCCTCGCGCACGGCGCGCTCGTGCACCTCAAGCGCCGCGGAGTCGGCGGGCGCGGGCTTCGCGCATGCCAGGCAGCATGCGAGGATGAGCACGCACGACGCAAGGAACGGGACAGCCATGACGCGCAGAAAATCCGGCAGAGCGATAGCGTACTCCTCGAACAGGTACAGGTTCTGTGGATTGCCGAACGGCACGATCATGCCGCCTAGGTTCGCCGCCATGTTCTGCATGATGAACGTGAAGGGCACGAAGCGCCCCCACCCTGCCTTCGCGAGCGTGGCGGTGGCGAGCGGCAGCATCATGATGAGCGCCATGTCGTTGGTGACCACCATGGACAGCACGAGCGTCGCGCCCACGAGCGCGAGCACCGCGGCACGGCAGTTCGAGACGCGCGCGACGATACGGCGCGAGAGCGCGTCGAACGCGCCCACGTTGCGCAGCGCCGCCACGATCGCGAGGATGCTCAGCAGGCACGCGAGCACTTTGAGGTCGAAATACCCCAGGTAGGCAGCGTCGGGCGGCACGATGACCATGGTGGCAAGCGCCGCCACGCACGACACCGCGAGCACCGCGTGCTCTTTGGCGACATGGGCGAACGTGCCCAAGATGCCGCGGTCGAATATCAGGGGAGACCGCCGCATCGCTACTTGTAGTCCTCCACGTTCTTGCTGGAAGAGCCCGTGAGGTTCTGCTTGCTGCGCAGCTCGCGGCCGAACTGCAAGAGCCCGTCCCCGAATCGGTCGCGCACCTTGTCGGTGGCGGACATGAGGCCTTCGCGCTTTCGCTCGTCGGCGATGACGGGCGCCACGTCCTCCTCGGTGGGGGCGACGTCCTCGAGCGCGAACAAGGACTCTTGCACCGCCGTCTCTTCCTCGAACTGCGAGATGCCCATGCCAGCCAAGCGCACGCCCATGCCCTCCGTCCATAACTCGCCGAGCATGCGGTGCAGCACTGGCATGATGACGTACTCGTCGTTGCTCGGCCGCGGCAGGCGGCGCTGGACGGAATGGACGCTGCGGTCCTCGAAGCGCAGCTTCACGAACACCGTGCGACCAGCAAGGCCCTTGCGGCGAGCTCGGCGGCACACTTTCGCGCATGCGGTGTCGAGCGCCGCCTCGACGTCGGGGCGCGTGCGCAAATCGACCGCGAAGGTCATCTCGTTGGATATGGATTTCACCTCATCGTCCACCTCGACGGCGGAGCGCTCGGTGCCGTCACAGCGGGCGCGCATCATGTCGGCGTTCTTTCCGAACACGCGGCGCAGCAGCGACTCGTCCGCTCGCGCCACGTCGCCGAGCGTGCGGATGCCGTGCGCCTTGAGCTCCCGCTCGGCAGCGGGGCCGATGCCGCTCATCGTGCGCACGGGCAGCGGCCCGAGGAAATCGCGCTCCGAGCCCGGGAACACCACGGTCAGACCGCGAGGCTTGTCCATGTCGGAGGCGACCTTCGCGACGCTCTTCGACGTGCCCACGCCGATCGAGCAGCTCACGCCCAACTCCGCCACGCGGCGTTGGATGCGCAGCGCGATGGCGATGGGATGCTCGGGCGCGTGCGGCGTGGGCGTGACGTCCATGAACGCCTCGTCGACGCTCACCTGCTGCACGCGCGGCGTCTCGTCGTGCAGGATGCCCATGACGGCGTTCGAGACCTCTCGATAGCGGTCGAAATGCCCGTTCGTCCAGATGGCGTCAGGGCACAGCTGCCGTGCCGTGCTCGCGGGCATCGCGCTTCGCACGCCGAACTTCCTCGCTTCGTAGCTGCACGTGCTGACCACGCCGTGCCTGTCGGCGTCGCCGCCCACGATGACGGGCTTGCCGCGCCATGCCGGATGGTCGAGCTGCTCCACGGACGCGAAGAACGCGTCCAAATCCACGAGCAAGATGGCGCGGTCGTTCCAGGCGGGGTATGTCGGCGAAGAATCCACGATGTGAGGATGATATCAAACCCCTGACAGCGCGCAGCTTCGAGCGGCTCCGTTTCGCCGGCAGACGAAACGGAACGCTAGTTGAACTTGAAGATCTTCTGCGCGGCCTTGTAGCCTGCCATGCCGATCTTGCGGCCGACCTCCGTGGGCAGGTTCGTGCCGACGGCGACAGCGCTGCGGCGCACGCGCTTATAGAGCACGGGGTTGCGCTCTTCCAGGTAGGCCCAAATCTCCTTGAGCTTCGCTTCGTCCTCGTCTTTCTTATGCATGCGCAAGAAGACGCTGCAAATGCACATCATCATGGACAGGTAGTTCTCCATGTAGTGCTCGAGCTTCTTCTCGGGCACGGCGTCGGGCAGGTCGACGGCGTCGATCATAGTCCGCGTGACGCGCAGCTGCTGGTCGATACGGCGGTACATAACGTCCTGGTTGACGCTCTGGTCCTCGCGGCCAATGAAGTACCGGTACATGTCGACATCGAGGTAGTAGATCGTCTTCACGTGCGGCAGCGGAACGTACACGAAAATGTTGTCTACGTAGAAGCAGTGCTCCGGCAACTTCAGGCCGCAGTCCTTCAGCAGGTCCGTGCGATAGATGACCGAGTGCATGAGCAGGTACTGGCTTTGATTGAAATGCCCCACTTCGGACCATCCGAACTCACGCCCCGTGGGGAACACATTGCGGTAGCGCATGACCGTGCGCTTGTTCTCGTGAACCTTCTCGTAGACGTAGTTCGCGACCACAAGGTCGGTCGGCGTGCGGCGCTCCACCTGGCGGCGCAGGTAGGCCATGACGTCCTTCATGGCGTCGGCGTCAAGCCAGTCGTCGGAGTCAACGACCTTGAAGTACAAGGCCTCGGACGCGGCAAGGCCGGCGTTCACCGCGGCACCGTGGCCGCCGTTCTCCTGATGGACCGCCTTGACGACGCCCGGGTGACGCGCCGCCCATTCGTCGGCCTTCGCCGCCGTGTCATCTTTCGTGGATCCGTCGTCCACGATGATGACTTCAATGTCGTCTCCGCACGCCAGGCACGACTCGATGCACGCGTCCATGTAGGCGGCGGAGTTATAGCACGGAATAGCGAACGAGATGGTCTTCAACGGTCCTCCCCGGGTCTTTACGCTTCGCACAGACGGTCGGCCAGCGCCAAAGCACGCTCGACGACCTTGTCCATGTCGTAGTAACGGTATTCCGCCAAGCGGCCGACGGGATAGAAATTCGGCAGCGTGGCGGTGAACGAGCGATATTCCTCGTAGTGCGCGAGGTTCTCGTCGTTGATGATGGGATAACAGGGCACCTGCGTATAGGCATCCTCGTAGGCGCGCGGGTACTCGCGCACGACGGTGGTGCGCTGCGACGCCTGGCCGGTGAGCCAGGTGAACTCGGTCATGCGCGTGTAATCCTCCGTCACGGTGAAGTTCACGGTTCCGCAGGGCAGCACATGCTCGCGGTCGAACGTCTCGAACGCGAAATCAAGGCTGCGGTACGGCAGGCGGCCGAAGCGCGACAGGAACAGCTCGTCGAGTGGGCCAGTGTAGACGATGGGGCCTTCGAAAACGCGGTCTTTCACCTTGATGGCGGACAGCGGCGCGTGCGCGTCGTCCGACGCGAACACGAGCTCGAAGGCGTTCTCGGCCTCCATGTTCAGGCACACGAAGATGTTCTCGTGGTCCAGCAGGCTCTCGAAGAACGCCGTGTATCCGTGCGCCGGCACGCCCTGGAACGAGTCAGTGAAATAGCGGTCGTCGTTGGACAAGCGCACGGGCACGCGGCCGGTGATGCGGTCGTCGACCTCGCTGGCGGGAATCCCCCACTGCTTCTCGCTGTAGTAGGAGAAGACGTTGCGGTAGACGAAATCCGCCACTTCCTGCAGGTCGGGATCGTGCTGCGCGAGCAGCTCGCTCACCGTGACCTCGGCGCCCTCGCCGAACGAGGCGACCATGCGGTCGAACAGCTCGCGCGAACGGTCGTGGCCGAAGGCGATTTCCATTGACGTGCGATTGAAGGGCACGGGCAGGTAGGTGCCGTACCAGTTCGCGAGCACGCGGTGCTCGTACGGGCGCCAACGGGTGAAGCGCTTCACGTAATCCCGCACGCGCTCATTGTCAGTATGGAAGACGTGGGGACCGTAGCAGTGAACGAGGATGCCGGCGTCGTCCAAATGATCGGACAGGTTGCCGCCGATGCGCGGGCGCTTCTCGATGACGAGGACACGACGACCTGCGCGCTCTGCGAGCTCGCGGGCGACGATGCTGCCGGCTAGGCCGCTGCCGACCACGACGGCGTCGAACTCTTTCGGGCCGACATCGAGGTAATCACGGTAGCGAACGGACATCGAGCGCGTTTCCTCCTCACGTGTGTGCGCCAAGCTTGAACGGCGCGAGCGCAGAGCGCACCGACAGCACAGCCGTCATGCAAGCCGAGCGCCGTTCGAAAACCGCGGGGCTGGCAGGGCGTTCTCTGCCGTCTGCCCGCCCAGCACGGCCGGTCAGTTTCCATTTGAACCGTGCAGCCATTTTAGCGGAAGGGGCGCTTCGCACGTGCATTACCATAACAACGACAATCTACCCACAGAGAAAGGACGGCCCATGAGCGCATTCCTCGACGCGGTGCTCTCGCGCGCCAAGACCGACAAGCAGACCATCGTGCTCCCTGAGGGCGACGACGAGCGCACGCTTCAAGCCGCCGAGAAGATCCTGGCCGACGGCGTGGCCGACCTGATCATCCTGGGCGACGCCGAGGCCATCAAGGCCAGCTCGTACCGTCTTGAAGGCGCGCGCATCGTGGACAACCGCACCGCGCCCGAGCGCGAGCGCTACGCCGCGAAGCTGTTCGAACTGCGCCAGCACAAGGGCATGACCGAGGAGAAGGCCCTCGAGCTCATGGACAACGTCCTGTACTACGGCGCGGTCATGGTGAAGTGCGGCGACGCCGACGGCATGGTGTGCGGCGCGTGCCACTCCACCTCCGACGTCCTGCGCGCGGCACTGCAGGTCTTGAAGACCGCCCCGGGCATCAAGCTCGTGAGCGCCTTCTTCGTCATGGTGGTGCCGAACTGCGAGTACGGCCAGGACGGCGCGTTCATTTTCTCTGACTGCGGCCTGGAGATCCAGCCCGACGCCGAGAAACTCGCCCACATCGCCGTGAACTCCGCGCGCTCCTGGCGCACGCTCATGGGCACCGAGCCCACCGTTGCGCTCCTGTCCCACTCCACGTACGGCTCCGCGGTCGACACGGCGGACCGGGCGAAGGTCGTCGAGGCGACGGCCATCGCCAAGGAGCTCGCGCCCGAGCTCGCGATCGACGGCGAGCTGCAGCTCGACGCCGCCATCGTGCCATCCGTGGGCTCCTCGAAGGCGCCGGACTCCCCTGTCGCCGGCAAGGCCAACGTCCTCGTCTTCCCCGACCTCGACGCTGGCAACATCGGCTACAAGCTCGTGCAGCGCCTGGCGAAGGCCGAGGCCTACGGCCCGATCACGCAGGGTCTCGCCGCCCCGGTGAACGACCTGTCGCGCGGCTGCTCCGCCGACGACATCGTGGGCGTCATCGGCATCACCTGCGTGCAGGCGCAAGCGCGGAAGGCAGCGCAGTAAGCGCATCAACGCGCATCGGGGATACGAAAAAGGGCCTCGCATCATGCGAGGCCCTTTTCATGTGCTTGCGAGCGAGGCTACTCTGCCAAAGAAACCGGAACGATCTGGCTGTGCTCGTGGACGATGTCGTAGGTGTCGCGCGCGATCATGTACTCCTCGTTGGTCGGGATGATGAT
This sequence comes from uncultured Coriobacteriia bacterium, assembly GCA_949288145.1. Lineage (GTDB taxonomy): Bacteria > Actinomycetota > Coriobacteriia > Coriobacteriales > Eggerthellaceae > Aveggerthella. The sequence continues at coordinate 6,811 of CASEJD010000067.1, read as the reverse complement.
GACCTTCACCTTGGAGTTGTCAGAAGAGATCTCGCGCTCGAAGCCACGCTGGCGGTTCTTCGCCTCGTCGAGCACGATGCCGAGCGGCTGCAGGCCGGCGAAGATCATGCGGCGCATCTTCTCGCAGTTCTCGCCCACGCCTGCAGTGAGCACGATGGCGTCAACGCCGCCCATGACCGCCATGTACTGGCCAATGTACTTCTTCACGGAGTTCGAGTACATGTCGTAGGCGAGCATGGCGCGCTCGTCGCCCTTCTCTGACGCGTCGCGGACGCTGCGCAGGTCGTTGCTGATGCCCGAGATGCCCAGAAGCCCGGACTGCTTGTTCATGAGGTCGTTCACGCCGGCGGCGTCGAGCCCCTCCTTGTCCATGATGTAGGGAACGATGGCCGGGTCGATGGCGCCGCAGCGCGTGCCCATCATAAGGCCGTCAAGGGGCGTGAGGCCCATGGACGTGTCGACGGCGACACCATGGTCGATGGCGCTCATGGAGCAGCCGTTGCCCAAATGGCACGTGATGAGCTTCAGCTCGTCGAGCGGCTCTCCCAGGACGGCGGCCGCGCGCTCGGAGATGTAGCGATGGCTCGTGCCATGGGCACCGTACTTGCGAATGTGGTACTTCTCGTACAGCTCGTACGGCAGCGGGTACATGTACGCCTTCGGCGGCAGCGACTGGAAGAAGGACGTGTCGAACACGGCGACCATGGGCGTGTTCGGCATGTGCTTCTGGCACGCGTGGATGCCCATGAGGGCTGCCTTGTTGTGCAGGGGCGCGAGCTCGGCGAGCTCGTCGATCTTGGCGATGACGTCGTCGTCGATGAGGACGGAGCGATCGAAGTACCATCCGCCCTGCACGATGCGGTGGCCGACGGCGTCAATCTCGTCGAGGCTGTCGACGGCCTTCGTGGGGCCGGACGTGAGCGCCTCAAGCACGAGCGCCATGGCGTCGTCGTGATCGCGCATGGCGGCGTCAATGACGCGCTCGTTCTCGTCGAGGCCGTGCTTATGGAACGCCTCGGCGGAACCGACGCGCTCGCAGATGCCTTTGGCAAGGATGTTCTTGGTCTCAAGGTTGATGAGCTGGTATTTCAAGGAAGAAGAGCCTGCGTTGATAACGAGTACGTTCAAGTGTTCCACCTCCATCTCTCTGAAATGACTATTCTAGTGAGACGCTTCGGTGACCTCGAACCGACGCCGCTCGGTTTCGGCAAACGGCTTGATGAGACGTGCGCTTGCGCGCGCAAACGGGCATGGCGGCGTCTGAACGAATGCGCGATATCTGGTCGTATGCACGGACGCAACAACGAAAAAGCCCGCGTTCCGACCCGTGGCGAGGACGGAACGCGGGCAGGCTCGTTCCCTTCACGCCGCGCATCGCCTCCTGCGAAGCGATCCCAGCGCTGCGGGCGGCGTGGCTTAGAGCGCAGGGCTGCCGTCGTTCATCTTGGCGCCGCCGAGCACGTGCACGTGCACGTGGTGGACGGTCTGGCAGGCGTCGTCGCCGGTGTTCACGATGACGCGGTAGCCGCTCTCGGCAATGCCCTTGAGCTCGGCGACCTTTTTCACCGAGTTGAAGAGGTGGCCCATCAGGGCGTCCGGGATGTTGTCGCCGATGTTGGCATGGTGCTCCTTCGGGACGATAAGCACGTGCACCGGCATCATGGGGTTGAGGTCCTCGAACGCGCACACAAGGTCGTCCTCGTAGACCTTCGTGGACGGAATCTCGCCTGCGGCGATCTTGCAGAAGATGCAGTCTTCGGCCATGGTGTGTCCTTTCTACGGTCGTCGCGGCGTTGTACGCCGCTCATCTCATGGTATCGCACCTGGCGCACGCCGTGCACGGTCACGACAGCGTGGCGTCGTGCTCCTCGTCGTCCTGTGAGGCGTCGAGCTCGCCCATGAGCACCTCGATGCGCTGCTGCGCGCCGTCGAGCCGTCCGCGCAGGGCGCGCACGAGGGCGACGCCGCGCTCGTAGCGTGCCAGGCTCTCCTCCAGCTCGAGCGTGTTGCCCTCGAGCGCGGCGACGGTGTGCTCGAGCTCGGCCATGGCCTCACGAAACGTAAGCTCTTCAATTGGCTTCGCGGTCTCTTCCACGGTTGCTCCTTATCGTTTTGCGGTGCTAATTACGAGCGCTCAGGAAGCGCCGCTCGGCGCCCTGTTCGCTCAACGGCGTCCACCGTGCATGCCAGCGTGCCGTCCTCCAACATGACGGTCACGGCGTCGCCCGATCGAGCGCCTTCAACGGATTTCATGATGTGCCCTTTCTCGTCACGCGCGACGGCGTACCCGCGCGCAAGGACGGCGAGCGGTGAGAGGTCGTCAAGCCGCGATGCAGCGAGCGCGAGCTGCGCTCCGTACGCGTCGAGCAGCGTCCTGCCGGCCTGCAGCGCTCGGTCTGCCAGGCGCTCGAGCCCCGCGCGATCGCGATCGAGTGCGCGCGGAAGCGCGAGCTCAAGGCGCGCGGCGGCTTGCGAAAGCTCGCTCGCGCGACGCTCGTTCTCGCGCGCGGCAACGCGGCGGATACGCGCGTCGGCCAGATCGAGCGTGAGCGCTTCCTCAGAGAACAGCGACTGCGGGTCGGACAAGGCAGGTCGCGATGCGAGCGCCTCGAGTCGATGCCGTTCGCCATCGAGCCTGCGCGCGAGCGCCATCGCAAGCGACGCCTGGCGCGCGTCGATCGTTGCCGCCAGCGCCGCTCGGTCGGGAACGACCGCCTCGGCGGCTCCCGTGGGCGTGGACGCGCGAATGTCGGCGACCATGTCGGCGATGGTGACGTCGGGCTCGTGCCCAATGCCCGTGACGATGGGCACCGGGCAGGCGGCGATCGTGCGCGCGAGGCGCTCGTCATTGAACGGCATGAGGTCTTCGAACGAGCCGCCGCCGCGACCGAGCAGGATCACTTCGACGCCGGCAGCCACGACGGCGCGCAAGCCCTCGATCATCGCGAGCGGGGCGTTCGCGCCCTCCACGGGCACGCCTGCCACGACCGCTTCTGTCATAGGACAGCGCCTTCGCAGCGTGCGCAGCATATCGTGGACGACGGCGCCGCGCGGCGAGGTGACGATGCCCACGCGCTGCGGAAGGACGGGCACCGGCCGTTTGCGCGCCGGGTCCATCAACCCTTCCGCCTGGAGCTTTCGCGCCAAGTTTGCCACCTGCAGGCGAAGGTTGCCCTCGCCCGCCAGCGAGATGGAAAAGACGTCGAAGTTCATGCGGCCTTTTGCCGCGTACAGTGTGAACCGCCCCGCGAGCTCCACGAGCATGCCGACGCGCAACTCCACGCCGGCCGACCGGTAACGGTTGTTCCACATCATGCAGGGCAGCGCGGCGGATGCATCCTTCACTGTGAAGTAGACGGCCTTGTAGCCAGGCTTGTTGGACACTTCGGACACTTCGCCCACCAAGCGGACGGTCACGCCCTCAAGGGCGCCTTTCGCAAGGGAGAGCGCCGCCGAGACGGACAGGGGCGCCTGTCGCGCAGCACCAGCGGGCTGTCCGGCGCTACCGTCCGCGGTCACGCCCGGGCCGGTAGCGCCGGACACGGCGTACCGATACGGGCCGCCAGATGACTGAGCCTCCGAGAACGTACCCGCACCGTTACTCATCGCGCATCGACAGCAGGTAGAGAAGCTGCAGGATGGACGTGAGGGCGGCGGCCACGTACGTGAGGGCGCAGGCGCGCAGGACGCTGAACGCGCCGCTCTGCTCCTGCGGATAGATGCCGGTGGTGCCCAGGTACTCCATGGCGCGGCGGCTGGCGTTGAACTCGACCGGCAGCGTGACCAGCTGGAAGAGCACGGCGACGGCGTACATGACGATAGCGGCCGTGTACAGGCCAGCGATGTTCAGGAAGATGCCGGCGATGAGCAGGAACATCCACATGTTCGAGCACAGGTTCACAGCGGGAACGAGCGCGCTGCGCACCTTCATGGGGGCGTAGCCCTGGGCGAACTGGCACGCATGGCCGACCTCGTGGCACGCGGTGGCGATGGCCGTGATGCTCGTGCCGCTGTAGGCTTCGGGGTCGAGCGTGATGGAGTTCGTGCGCGGGTCGAAGTGGTCCTGGTCGGGACCGCCGCGATGGATGGGAACGTTGTAGATGCCGTTCGCCGCCAGCATGCGCTGCGCCATCTCGGCGCCGGTGACGCCGAGGGATGCGGGAATGCGGCGATATTTCTTCAGCTGGGATTGCACGTACATGGTCGCGGCGCCGCCGATGAGCAGCGTGACGATGATGAGTCCCCAATATGACAAGGGCATGGATAGGCTCCTTCGGTTCATGGCCGCCGCAGCGCGGGACCAGCTTGGGCGGGCGTTGCGGCGGCCGCGTGTCTTTCACAGGGCATTATACCGGCGCTGGGAGCGCTCCCCGCAAAGCGCACAAAGCCGTGGGCTCATCGTTGCCGGAGCATCCGCGCACGGTGACGACGTTTACGATTGCCCGTGATTGCCGCCTCGACCTTAGCGGGCGGGGAGCACTGCCAAGCGGCCGTCCTGCACGCCCAGGACGATCTCGCCGGAGCGTAGCTTCAGAAGCTCCTCTCCCACCAGCTCGCGGCGCCATCCGCGCAGCAGCTCGACATCCTCGTCATGCCCGCGCGCGATGGACACGAGGTCGTCGCGCGATGCGAGCGTCTGGTACGCGACGTCGTTTTCCCGCGCGCGGAGTCGCACGAGCGCCGAGTACAGGTCGACCTCTATGTCGACGTTCTGCTCGTTCTTACTGGACTTCGCAGCGCGCGGCCACGTCTCCTCGGGCGCGTCCAGGCCGATGCAGATGCGCTTCACGATCTGCCGCGCGTCGGCGCAGCCCAGGCCGGACTCAAGGCCGCGCACCATATACAGCTCGTCGATAGACCGCGCACCGCGCTTGCACGCCTCCACGATCTGCTCGTCGGTGATGACCCATTTGCGCGGGATGTTCCTCCGCTGCGCCGTCTCCTCGCGCCACGCAGCGACCTCGCGAGCGGCAGAGAGCTGCCGGGGGGACAGCTGCGAGACGCGCTTGAGGTGCGTGAAGCGCTCGCGTGGGTCCACTCTGAACCGTGCCGGGTCCACGAGCGCGGCGAAGTCGTCGGCAAGCCACTCGAGGCGGCCTTTCTTCTCGAGCTCCGCTTTCATGGACGCGTACATGATCGGCAGGTAGACCACGTCGTCAGCCGCGTAGCGCTGCTGCGACTCAGAGAGCGGCCGGCGCGACCAGTCCGTGTACGAGTCGGCCTTGCGCAGGTGCACGCCGCACACAGACTGCACGAGCGCGCCGTAGCCCACCTGCTGGGTCTGCCCGAGCAGCGTGGCGGCAACCTGGGTGTCGAAGAGAGGATGCGGCAGACAGCCAAGCTCGCGGTAGATGATTTCGATGTCTTGCGTGCCGGCATGGAAGAGCTTCATGACGCGCTCGTCCTCGAGCAGTGGCACGAGCGCGCGCAGGTCCTTCACGCGCAGCGGGTCGACCAGGACGACCTCGTCGTCAGTGGCAAGCTGGATCAAGCAGAGCTTCGCATAGTACGTGCGGTCGCGCAGGAACTCGGTGTCGACCGCCAAGACGGACGACGCGCGAGCGCGCTCCACGAACTCCTCCAACGTGCGTTGGTCCTCTATGATCACTTCTCTCGTTCGCCTTTCATGCCAGCGTGAGGCGCAGGGAGCGCCGTTTGCGGTACCATCTGCACCATCATATACGAACGAAGGACGGTTCAGTGAAGCTTCTGGTCATCAACAACCTTTCGTCAGGCTACGGAGAGGGCGCCGTCTACGATTTCATGCGCTCGTTCGCCCGCGACGGCGACGAGGTCTGCCTACGCTCGACCGACGGCGAGACCGAGGTCGCGAGCATGCTTGCAGACGCCACCGATTTCGACGTCGTGATAGCCTCGGGCGGCGATGGGACGGTTGCTGCCGTGTGCTACGAGCTGCGCAACACGGGCGTGCCCGTGATGCCCTTCCCAGCCGGCACAGCGAACCTGCTCATCCAGAACTTGCATTCCCCCGTCGAAACCCATCCCCTCTCCATCATGGCGCGCGAAGGGAAGCTGCTCGACTTCGACATGGGCGAGATCGAAGTGGGCGGCACGAGCTACGGCTTCTCGATCATGGCCGGCGCCGGCTACGACGCCGACATCATGAAACGCGCGAAGCCGTTCAAGCGCGTGTGGGGCCCCATGGCGTACTTCTCCGCGGCAGTGTCGAACTTCATCCCGCAGCAATCGCACTTCACGATCGACATCGACGGGAAGCGCTACGAGCGCGATGGCGTGTGCGTGCTCGCTGTGAACTTCTCGAAGATTCAATTCGACATCCCGGTGACGCACGACAACCTGCCGCGTGACGGCAAGCTCGAGCTCGTGGTGCTCAAAGCGCAGAACGCCCTGGAGCTCGTGCCTGCCATCCTAGCCGCCATCATGGACCGCGATGGCGAGTTCCCCGAGCGCGGCGACGCGATGGAGGTCTTCTCCGGTCGCGAGATAACAGTCGACGCCAATCCGCCGCTCGAGGTGCAGTACGACGGCGAGACCACCGGCGTCATGACGCCGTTCACCGCGCGCATCCTGGACGGCGCAGCCCGCTTCGTCGTCTCCGACGAAGCGTACGACCTGTTCACCAAGCCGCTGCTCGAGGAAGCCTCGAGCGAGGAGTCGTAAGCCTGCGCTCGAGGTTCGTCGCTATATTGCATCAAGCACGAAAAGGGCGCGTGCCCGCCTGAAGCGGGGCACGCGCCCTTCTGTTCAATCCGCAGCACGCGGCGTTTCGCACCGCGCGGCTCAGTCAAACGTCACTACTTCGAGAGCTCATCGACGCGCTCTTCCAGGG
>CASEJD010000066.1 GCA_949288145.1 uncultured Coriobacteriia bacterium | reverse complement strand
CGCGATTACGGCGGAACGCTGCCGCGGGACGAGGCCAGCCTGCTGGCGCTTCCGGGCGTCGGCCCCGCCACGTGCGCCGGCGTGCGCGCGTTCGCCTACGGTGAGAAGGCCGTCTACATCGAGACGAACGTGCGTGCGGTGTTCATCCACGAGCTGTTCCCCGACCGCGACTCCGTTCCCGACAAGGAGCTGCGCCCGCTCGTGGAGCAGACGTGCCCGGATGCGCGCGTGCGCGACTGGTACTACGCGCTGCTCGACTGGGGTGCGCACCTGAAGCGGACCACCGTCAACCCGTCGCGCCGCAGCGCGCACTACGCGCGGCAGTCCGCCTTCGAAGGGTCGCGGCGGCAGAAGCGCGCTGAGACGCTGCGCTTCGTGCTGGCACACCCGGGGTGCACGCTGCCCGAGGTGGCGGCGCGTTTGGACGAGGTCGAGCGAGCGGCGGGGCGCGACGGCGTGGACGAAGAGCTGGCGGCCTCCATCGTGCGCGACCTTGCGTCGGAGGGGTTCTTCCGCCAGGAAGAAGGTCGTTTCCTGCCCTAGGCGCCTGTGGTACCATGTCCCCCGTTCCGTGAGGGAGTAGTCGGCGCGAGCAGCGCGACCAGTCAACACACTGCGGGGTTCCCGCTGGCTGGCCTTAATTGACGAGACTTGCGGCGTGTGCGATTCGTCGCGCGCGTCGCCTTCCGGCCGGTGCGCGCAAGGCGGCACCGGCTTTTTTCATGCCGTCGCCGCCAGGTAACGAACAGGGGGAGTGTATGGGCTTCGTGGAGGTGTTCCTCATCGGCGTGGGGCTGTCCATGGACGCGTTCGCCGTGGCGGTGTGCAAGGGCTTGTGCATGAAGCGGCTCGACGCGCGCCAGACGGCGGTCACCGCGCTGTTCTTCGGTGGCTTCCAGGCGCTCATGCCGCTTGTCGGCTGGGCGCTCGGCAAGCAGTTCGAGTCCTACATCACGGCGGTGGACCACTGGATCGCCTTCGCACTCTTGGCCATTATCGGCGGCAAGATGCTCTGGGAGGCGTTCCATGACGACGGCGAAGAGGAGGCGTGCCCGGCGGACGGGTTCCAGCTCGACTTGAAGGAGCTCACCATGCTCGCTGTCGCCACGAGTATCGACGCGCTGGCGGTGGGCATCACGTTCGCGTTCTTGCAGGTGGAGATCGTCTCGTCCGTCGTCGCCATTGGCGTCACGACGTTCGTCCTCTCCGCGCTGGGCGTGGCGCTCGGCCATTTCTTCGGCGCGCGTTTCGAGAAGCCCGCCAGCATCGCCGGCGGCATCGTCCTTGTCCTGATCGGCTGCAAGATCCTGCTCGAGCACCTGGGCGTCATCGCGGGCTGATCGCTTCGAAACGTGCGCCTACTCCTCGTCGGAGTCGTCCAGGACGGGATAGGTGCCGAGGACCTTCACCTCACGCAGTTTCATGCGCAGGCAGTTGAGCGCAGTCTGGACGGCGGGGTCCTCGGTGGAGCCTTCGAAGTCCACGAAGAACATGTAGTTGCCCAGCTGCTGCTTGGTGGGGCGGGACTGCAGGCGCGTCATGTTGATGCCGGCGTACGCCAGCTCAGAGAGCACCATGAGCAGCGCGCCCGCGCGGTCCTCCTTCAAGAAGAGCGCAAGCGAGGTCTTGTAGCGCTCGCCCTCGAGCACCGGCGGGTGGCCCTGACGGCCGATGAGCACGAAGGCGGTCTGGTTGCCGTAATGGTCCTCCACGTCATGCTCGGCAACCTTCGCGCCGTGCACCTTCGCGGCGTAGGCGTTCGCGATGCCCGCCACGTGGATGTCGGCGGCGGCGCGCTGGGCGGACTCGGCCGTGGACGAGGTGGTGAGCGTCTTGACGTTGGGCAGGCGGCTTGCAAGGTAGCGACGGCACTGCGCGAGCCCCTGCGGGTGGGACGCGACCGTCGTCACGTCGGAGAGCTCGGCGTCGGGGTGCAGCAGCAGGCAGTGGTGGATGGAGAGCACCGTCTGGCCAAGGATGGTCGCTGGGCTGGAGAACGCGAAGTTGTCCATGGTGGAGGTGACGGAGCCCTCGAGGGAGTTCTCCATGGGCACGACGCCGTACTCGCAACGGCCGCGGTCCACCGCGTCGAACACCTCGTTGAACGAAGGGCATTCCAACAGCTCCGGCTCCTCGATGCCCAGGTGGCTGGCGAAGAGGTGCGCCGCCTCGTCGGAGTAGGTGCCGATGGGGCCAAGGAATGCGATCTGGTTCTTCTTCGCCATGGGTTCTCCTTGTCTCGTGGGCTTGGCGCCCCGCTTGAGCGCCCTGCGCTACGCTTGGAACAGTGCCGAGCACGACGCGGCGCACCGTGCGGGTGCAGGAGACGCCATGATACGACGAAAGGGGCGAGTGCGCATAGGCGCGCCTTGCTTATATTGCATATATGTTTCGTAGGGTATAGCTTCGAACAGGAACGACAGAAATCCGATTCGAAAACAATGGGATAAACCGCTGAAATATGCATACCGTTCGCGCGCGGAATTCGTCATTTCACAGAATGGAAACACGGGGGAGACTGAGGGGTATCGCGCAATAATGCAGTACAAATGTGATACAAACAGGCGGTTTCGTCATGAAATTGTGAAGAAACGGGAAGGATCCTGTAACGGGAGGTGGGGATTCGAGCGCGGAGCGAGCCACCGAATGAATAGGATATGCACGGCAAAATTACCTGGATTTATTCATTTTTGTGCATGTGCACAAAAACGGGGGACAGGAGAGCGGCGGGCACTTCCCGCCGAGCGGCGCTCATCCGGGAAAAAACGGGGAAATAACCCTTAAGAGATGATGCGCGCACGCCAACAAACCTGATAATAGGCATGGATACGAACGAGATGGCGGACAGAGCGGCCTATTTCGGGGGCATCACAAATCGCGGACGACCGAATTCGTCGGTTCACGCGCGCGGGCAGTTGCGCTAGAATGCCAGCTCGGTAGTATCCAATATTTCCAAGACGAGAGCTCACAAGGAGGTGTGCACATGGAACATGAGGCCACCGCTAGCCAGTTGCAGGCAATGCTGGAGGCTCGGGGGGTTTCGCGCCGCAGTTTCATGAAGATGTGCGGAGCCGTGGCTATGGCCGCGGGCTTGTCCGAGCTTGCCGCCCCTCGCGTCGCCCAGGCACTCGAAGAGTCCGTGATCGGCGCGACGGAAGGCAACCTGTACCCCGTCATCTGGATCGAGGGTGCTTCGTGCACGGGATGCACCGAGGCGTTCGCCCAGATTGACGAGCCCGACCCGGCGTCGGTCGTGCTCGAGATGATCTCGCTCAACTACTCCGAGACGCTGTCCGCCGCTGCGGGCCACTCCATGGAGGAAGCGAAGACGCAGACCATCGAGGCCGGCAACTACCTGCTGGTCTACGAGGGCGCGGTGCTGGAGGGCTGGAACGGCCAGGCGCTGCGCGTCGCCGACAAGCCGGGCACCGAGCACCTGATCGAGGCCGCCGAGAAGGCCAACGCGGTCATCGCGCTCGGCTCTTGCGCGGTCAACGGCGGTTGGATGGGCGCCCATCCCAACTCGGCAGGCGCCGTTGGCGTCCAGATGTACCTGGAGAAGTGCGGCATCGACACGCCGGTCATCAACGTCCCGGGCTGCCCGGCGAACCCGGAGTGGCTCGTCGCGCTGATCGTCGACGTCGTGCTCATGAAGCTGTCCCCGGCCGACATTCCGCTGACCCGCGAGAACAAGCCCGAGCTCATCTTCGGCCAGACCATCCACGACAATTGCCAGCGCCGCGGTCATTTCGAGAACGGCGAGTTCGTCTACCAGTTCGGCTCCGAAGAGGAGAAGAAGGGCTATTGCCTCTATCCGCTCGGCTGCCGTGGACCGCAGACGTACGCCAACTGCGGCATCGTGCGCTACAACCACCGTCGCTCCTGGTGCGTCGAGTCCGGCGCTCCGTGCATCGGCTGCTGCGAGGCGGCGCCGATGGACCCGGGCCACAACTGGGTCGAGGTCAACACCCCGTTCTACAAGCGCCATCGCGACCTGCGCATCGGCGACTGGATGATTCAGCCCGGCACCATCGCGCTGACCATCACCGGCGTGCTGGCAGCCGCGCTCGTCGTCCACGGCTTCGGCATGAAGGCCGCCGGCCGTGCCCCGAAGGGCGCCGAGTTCGAGAAGATTCGCAAGTGGGACGCCAAGCATCCGCAGAACTCCATCGGCCAGTACGACCAGGAAGTCTGGGATGAAGTCAACGATACGAAGAAGGGAGGCCAGGCGTAAATGACCCGTTCAGTCATCGATCCGATCACCCGCATCGAAGGCCATCTCCGCGTTGAGATGGAAGTCGAGAACGGCGCTGTCACCGACGCGTGGGTTTCCGGCGGCTGCTTCCGCGGCATGGAGCTCGTGGTTGAGGACCGCACGCCCGAGGACGCCGCGCAGATCGTGCAGCGCATTTGCGGCGTGTGCCCGGTCTCTCACGCCCATGCGTCCGCCATCGCCGGCGAGAAGGCCTACGGCATCACCATCCCGAACAACGCGCGCATCCTGCGCAACCTCGTTGAGGGCGCCCAGTTCCTGCACAGCCACATCCTGTGGTTCTACAACCTGTGCGCGCTCGACTACGTCAACCCGCTGAACGCGCTGGACGCCGACGTGGCCGACGCCTATGACCTGGCGCAGGCTGCCGGCACGTCCATGAACTCCGACCTGAACGCCCTGAAGGAGCGCCTGTCCACGTTCGCCGCGAACAAGCAGCTCTCCATCTTCTCGGGCAACTGGTTCGACGCCGACGGCGGCGAGGCCTACAAGCTCCCGCCGGAGCTCGACCTCATCTGCACGGCGCACTACCTTGAGGCGCTGACCATGCAGTCCAAGGCCTCCGAGATCGCCGGCCTGATCGGCGGCAAGATGCCCCATATCATGACGAGCACCGTGGGCGGCACCATGTTCGTCCCGACGGAGGAGAAGCTCGACGACCTGAAGGCCCTCGTCGACGAGGTGTACAACTGGGTCGAGGCCACGATGATCCCGGACACCCTGGCGCTCGCCGGCTACTACCAGGACGCCTTCAACTGGGGTGGCGGCTGCGGCCGTTACATCGCCTGGGGCGTTTTCGAGGATCCGAGCTTCGACATGACGAAGCGCTACCTGCCCGCCGGCGTGCTCGACGAGAACCTCAACCTCTCCGAGGTCGAGGAGTCGAAGATCACCGAGTACGTGGGCCACTCCTGGTACAAGGGCTCCGAGACCTACACCTCGCCGTACTTCACGACCGAGCCGGAGTTCACCGAGTACGACGTGAACGACCGCTACAGCTGGGTCAAGGCTCCTGCCTACGACGGCAAGCCCATGGAGGCCGGTTCCTTTGCCCGCCTGCTCGTCGCCTACAAGCGCGGCGTGCCCTTCGTGGTCGAGCAGATTGACAACGTGCTCGAGACGCTCGGTGCTCCGGGCCAGTTCGGTATCCTGCAGTCCACGCTCGGCCGCACCGCTGCGCGCCAGATCGAGACGCTCTACATCGCCGGCCTCATGAAGGAATGGGTCAACGAGCTCATCGAGTCCGTCAAGAGCGGCGATTCCGAGTACTATCGCAAGCCCGAGAACATCACCGGCGCCGGCACCGGCTTCTGGGAGGCCCCGCGTGGCGCGCTCTACCACAGCGAGAGCGTCAAGGACGGCAAGATCGAGGGTTACCAGATCATCATCCCGTCCACGTGGAACCTCGCCCCGCACGCCGAGGACGGCTCGTACGGTCCGCTCGAGCAGGCGCTCATCGGCGTTCCGGTCGCGGACGTCGAGAAGCCGATCAACGCGCTGCGCACCGTCCATAGCTTCGACCCGTGCACCGCATGCGCCGTGCACGTGACCGAGCCGGCGACGGGCAAGCATTTCGAGACCGTCACGAACCCGTGGGGGGTGAAGTAAATGGCGCATTTGGCACATTACCGCGAAGCGCACCCGCTGCCCTTCGTCATCACGCACTGGATCAACCTGGTCGCGATGATCCTGCTGATCGTCACCGGCTTCAGCATCCACTTCCCGTTCTGGCCTGAGTTCATGGGCATCGCCCGCGGCGTGCACGTGTTCTGTGGTTTCGTCCTGTTCATCAACTGCATCGTCCGCGTGCTCATGGCCTTCTTCGTGAAGTCCGCGCCGACCGGCGGCACGCGCGAGCAGGTCACGGACTTCAAGACGTGGCTGCCGCAGGCCGACAATCGTCACCAGGGCCTTCAGTGGATCAAGTACTACCTGTTCCTGAAGAAGGACCACCCGCTGAGCGCCAAGCTGGGAGTTCCGCAGAAGATCTCCTACCTGTGCATCCCGGTGCTCATCATCCTGATGTTCTACACCGGCCTGTGCCTGTGGGCCCCGACCATGAACATGGGCTTCTGCACCGCCGGCACGGACCTGGTGGGCGGCCTCATGTCGATGCGCATCATCCACTACTTCATGATGTACATCTTCATCTGCTTCATGTTCATCCACATCTACCTGGCGAACATCGAGGGCTTCGCGCCGTCCAAGCTCATGTTCTTCCATCAGGAGCATGGCGGCCTGGTCTACGATCCCAAGCGCCACGTGATCGTGGGCGAGGACAAGATGGAGCACTAAGCTTCTCGTCTTTGGATGACATACCGTCGCTGGCTTGACCGGCGGCAACGCCAAGGGCGGTCCTGCGGGGCCGCCCTTGGCGATTTTGGGCGAGCGCGCATGCCGGCATTTGGCAGGAATTGCGCGCGAACTGGGAATTCACGCCGTGGCATGCGCGCGCTCGCGCTACAATACCCCGCATGGCAGGGCTCACCGACAAACAGATCAAAGCGGAGGAGGAGTTCCTTCGCGGCATGCCCCCGATCAACATCGGGGCATTCTTGCTGCCGCCCGTCTGGGGGCCGGCGCACGGTATGTGGGCCACCATCATCTTCTATCCCATGTGGTTGCTCGCGGACAACACGTTCTATGCGGCATGGACCGAGCGCACGCCGCTCGCCGTGGGCGTGGCAGGGCTCGTGCTCATCATGCTCGCCGTGCTCACGCTCGTGTTCGCTCGCGTCTCGCAGCCGTTCGCGGCGCACCGCGCGGTCTCGCGGGGCGTCACGAAGGAAGAATACCTACGCCGCGAGCGCATCTGGGCCGTCGCGTGCGCTATCGTGGGCGCCATCATGCTGGCAGCGGCGACGTACTACAATCTGGTCATCCGACCGACCGTCGGCGCGTAAGCGGACCTGCCGCGTTGCGCGAGTCACTACGAAAGGGAGCGGGCGTCGCAGGGGGTGCTTGAGGCCTTCGTGCGCAGACGGGGATTGCGTGGAGCCGGGCAAACGTGACGGCATCGGCTGAACATGAAAGGACAGCACATGAGCAACGGGAGCGAGCAGGGCGAGCGTATTGCCGTGCTGTGCGTGGGCAACCGTCTCATGCTTGACGACGGGTTGGGGCCTGCGGTCTACGACGCGGTGCAAGAAGGTTACCGCCTGCCCGAGAACGTCGATTTGTACGATCTGGGCTGCCTGACGCTGGACATGCTGAACGCCGTGCGCGACTATGACCTGATCATCACGGTCGACGCCGTCGACGGCACCGACGCGGCTCCGGGCACGGTGTTCCGCTACGCGCCCGACGACATGGCGCGCCGTTCCGCGGGGACGCAGTCGTTGCACGATCTGCGCTTGGTCGACCTGTTCGACGCGGCGCTCTTGCTCGATTACAAGGCGGAGGGACTGTGCTTGGGCATGCAGGTGGAGAACCCCAGCCCTTCCGAGGTCACGATGGGCCTGACCCCGGCGGTCTACGAGGCGCTGCCGCTTTTGGTGGAGACGCTGGTGGCCGAGCTCGTGCACCGTGGCGTCGACGTGCGCCGTGCGGACGGCACGCTCGTGACAGGGGAGGACGCCGCGGGCCTTGCGCCGTCAGGCGAGGAGGCGTAGGCCATGGGCGCGTTTTCCGACGAGGTGTTCGAGATCGTGCGGAAGATTCCGCGCGGTGCGGTGTCCACGTACGGGCAGATTGCGCGGCTCATGGGTCGACCCCGGAGCTCGCGGTACGTGGGCTGGGCGCTGCGCACGAACGAGGAGCCGGTGAAGACGCCCTGCCATCGCGTCGTCTTCAAGGACGGACGCTTGGCGGAAGGCTACGTCTTCGGCGGCGAAGGCGTGCAGCGCCGGCTGCTCGAAGAAGAGGGCGTGACGTTCTTGGACGACGGGCGCGTGAACATGGACGCGTGTTTGTGGCGACCCGACGAGGCGTTGCCGTGCCGTCCTGACGACATCGACTGGGCGCGCGAGATGGGCGGCGCGTAGGCATTCGGAGGTTCTGCGTTTTCGCATGCTGGGCTGCGCGTTCCCGCATGGACGCGCCTGCAAGCTTGTGGCACAATACAAGTTCACTTCGCCACTGTGGCGCAACGGTAGCGCATCGGTTTTGTAAACCGCGGGTTGCAGGTTCGAATCCTGTCAGTGGCTCCAGTGATGTACCAGGTCATCCGAGGTCGCCTCGATGGCCTTTCTTTTTGGCGGCGTGCGGTGCGATCGCTCGCGTCCTGCGCGGAGCGGGCTGCGCGATGGCACGCGCGCTGTCGCTGGCGAATCGAAGTGGTGCTCGGGCAGCGTCGTGGACGAAGAGGGAGGACTGACCGTGCTGTTGAACCTGCTGGCTGTGGCGCTGGGCGGCGCAATTGGCGCGAGCTTCCGCTACTTGGTGGGGTTGCTCGCCAGCACGGTCATCCCGGCTGGCACGATGCTGGCGAACGTGCCCGTGGGCACGCTGTGCGCGAACGTGGTCGGGTGCTTCGTCATCGGCATGCTCTCGTGCTTCTTCTCCGTGGCGGACTTCGCGGGGCGGGACACGTGGCGCCTGTTCGCCATCACGGGCGTGCTTGGCGGCTTCACGACGTTCTCCACGTTCAGCCTCGAGAGCATCACGTTGCTCAGCGAAAACCCGGCGGCGGGCGGCGCGTACGCGGTCGGCACGCTTGTCGCATGCTTGGCGGCGGCGTTCCTGGGCCGCGCAATCGGCCGCCTTGCGTGGTAGGAGGAATAGTGCAGACGTACATCGCTCATTACACGTCGCCGAAGCACAGCGAGTCGGCGACCGGCGTCTTCGAATACCAGTCCGCATCTCGCGCGAACACAAAGAAGAACCTGCATGACGCGCGCATGAAGATGCTCGAGACCTACGGCAAGGACGCCGTATCGTGGGTCATCGACTCCGTGGAGCTCAAGAAGGAGAAGGACGTCCGCGCCGACGGTCAGATGGAGCTCGACTTCCGCGAGGCGCCGAAGAAGAAACGTCCGCGTAAGAAGGAATGGTGGTAGGGGTTCTCGCTGCCTTGGCGCGCGATGGGGGACGGGTTGCCTTCACGAAAGCTTTTTCGATCGCGAAAGCGACCTGTGCGAGCAGGGTTTCCTTACAACCGCGTAACGCACGCGCCGTTGTCGCGCGCGTGCGCTTGACACCGAATCTCGCTTGCCTACAATCACGTTTAGCACTCAAAAGGTAAGACTGCTAATTGACCGCCCGCGCATGCGGGCGGTCGTGCGAGCGGTCAAAGGCCGCCGGTCCTGAGGGCGCCGGCAGCGCGCACGTGACGAAAGAAGGCAGCATGAAGAAGTTCAAGACCGAGAGCAAGCGTCTGCTTGACCTCATGATCAACTCCATCTACACCAACCAGGAGATCTT
>CASEJD010000065.1 GCA_949288145.1 uncultured Coriobacteriia bacterium | reverse complement strand
CGCTGTTTCCACTGAAGACGAGGTCCAGGAGTAAGACCATGGAGCAAGCCGAGCAGACCGCCGAGCGCCCTGTGAGCGCGCCCGACGCCGCCGGCGTGCCGGCCGTGGTGCCCGATGCCGCGTCCGCACCCGCTGACGTCTCGCAGCCTGAAACCGCCGCGCCCGCCGGCGACGCCACCGCGATCGACGCTGACGCCGAAGAGGCGGGCAGCGAGTTCGCAGCCTTGCGCGCGCGCCTGGAAGAGATCGCCGCCGCTGTGTCTGCCGACGACATCTCGCTCGACGACGCGCTCGACCTCTACGAAGAGGCGGCGAAGCTGGGCGCGCAGGCCACTGACGCGCTCGAGGGCGGGACGACGCACGGGAATGTGGGGTAGACGCATGCAACCGAGGATTCTTGACGCAGTGAGCTCGCCGCGCGATTTGAAGGTGCTGACCGAGGACGAGCTTGCCATCCTGGCCGACGAGATCCGCCAAGAGATCGTGGCGGTGACCTCGCGCACGGGCGGGCACGTCGCCTCCAGCCTCGGCGCGGTCGAGATCATCCTGGCGCTCCATTCGCTCCTGGATTGCCCGAAGGACAAGATCGTCTTCGACGTGGGCCACCAGGCGTACGCGCACAAGCTCGTCACCGGCCGCCGCGAGGAGTTCAAGACCCTGCGTCAGTACCAGGGCCTCTCCGGCTTCACGAAGCCTGCCGAGAGCCCGTATGACGTGCATTGCTCCGGCCATGCGTCGGACTCGATCTCCATCGCGCTCGGCCTGGCGAAGGCCCGTGCGCTCAAGGGCACCGACGAGAAGGTCGTCGCCGTCATCGGAGACGCGTCGCTTGCCGGCGGCATGGCGTTCGAAGCGCTCAACGCCATTGGCCAGGCGCAGCTGCCGCTCGTCATCATCCTGAACGACAACGAGATGTCCATCTCGCGCAACGTGGGCGCCCTCATGAAGCACCTGGGCTTCATCCGCGCCACGAAGGAGTACCGCGAGACGCGCGACCACGTGCAGGACTTCCTGGAGCAGCGCGGCAAGCTGGGCGAAGGCATGGTCAATTTTGGCCGCAGCATGAAGGACTCGCTCAAGCAGTTCGTCGTGCCGAACGCTATGATCTTCGAGCACCTGGGCATCGTGTGCACCGCGCCCATCGACGGCCACAACATCCATGCCTTGCGGGAGACGCTCAAGAACGTGCTGCAGGCGGACGGCCCGGTGCTCGTGCACGTGGTGACGAAGAAGGGCCACGGCTACGGCCCCGCCGAAGCGGACCCCGAGACCTTCCACGGCGTGGGCCCCTACGACATCCCCACGGGAAAGCAGCTGAAGAAATCCGGCGGCGCGCCGTCTTACACGAGCGTCTTCGGAGAAGCCCTCGTGCGCGAGGCCGAGGCGAACCCGGACGTGGTGGGCATCACGGCCGCCATGAAGGGCGGCACGGGCCTCACGAAGCTGGGGGAGCGCTTCCCTGAACGCTGCATCGACGCGGGCATTGCCGAGGAGAACGCCGTCGGCATGGCGGCGGGCCTTGCTGTGGGCGGCAAGAAGCCGGTCGTGGCCATCTACTCCACCTTCATGCAGCGCGCCATCGACCAGATGATCATCGACAACGCCATCACTGACGATGACGTCGTGTTCTGCCTGGACCGCGCTGGCCTGGTGGGCGATGACGGCCCCACGCACCACGGCGTGTTCGACCTGGTGTACGCGCGCATGGTGCCCGGCATGCGGGTGCTGGCGCCGTCCGACGAGGCCGAGCTCGTGAACGGCTTGCACACGGCGCTCGCGCTGGGCGGCCCGTTCACCATCCGTTACCCGCGCGGCGCGGCGGAAGGCGTGCCGCTGCCCGAAGAGCCCGAGCTCATGGAGCCGGGCGTGGCGCGCCGCGTGCGCGAAGGCTCCGACGTG
>CASEJD010000064.1 GCA_949288145.1 uncultured Coriobacteriia bacterium | reverse complement strand
CGAGCTTGCCGTGACGCCGGCGGGGTCGCAGAGCACGCCGGCGCTCATGCGCGCGCTGGCGCCCGCGTTCCCGCACGTGGGCGAGCACGCCTGCGTGAACGATGCGGGCGATCGCTTCGCCGACGTCATGGAGCGCACGCCGCTTCCGCACGTGCTCGAGCATCTGGTGGTGGACCTGCAGGCCCGCGCTGCGGACTCGGGCGAGGTCTTCGTGGGCACCTCCGAGTGGGCCGACTCCGCGCGAACCCGGGCGCGCGTCGAGGTGAGCTTCGTCGACGACCTTGAAGCATTGCGCGCGTTCAAGGACGCCACGGCTGCGCTCAACGAAGCGCTCGCGCGCACAGCGTAGTAGCAGATACGCGAAAGCCGCCTGCCTGCTGCACCCACGCAAGGGTACGTCGCGCAAGATGACCGCGATTACGAAGGTGCCGGCAGCGTCGTTGCCGCGCCCGTGCATGGGCATGCCGCGCGCGAGCGTGCGGTATGAAGGCTTTTTTACAGCTTCGAAACCTCTATGACGATTGGGAAACCGATGGAGGTGGGGTTACCCGCTGTCGTATAATTCCTTGTATCGCAATGGGACTGCGGCGCGAGCGTGTGCGTCCAGGCCCGTCCCCGAGGACGTGAGGAGTCTGAAATGGGAAACAAAGGCATTGGAGCATTCATCGCCGGCGGCTTGATCGGCGCCGGCTTGGCACTTCTGTACGCGCCCCGCTCGGGGGCCGAGACCCGCGCCATGGTCGCTGACCGCGCGAACGTCGCATGGGGCGGCGCGCAGGACTTCGGCGCTCGCGCCCAGCAGCGCGGCCAGGAGATCTACGAGGGCGCCGCTGCCCGCGGTCAGGAGTTCTACCAGGGTGCGACTGCTCGCGGCCAGGAGATCTACGAAGGCGCTGCCGCGCGTGGCCAGCAGTTCTACCAGGACGTCACCGCCAAGGGCCAGCAGATCTACGAGGGCGCCAGCGCCCGCGTGCAGGAAGCGGCCGAAGCCGTTCGTCCCGTCGTCGCCGACAAGAACGACGAGCTGCGCGAGAAGATCGAGGCGGCCCGCCAGCGCATCGCCAGCCAGGTCGCCCGCAACGCCGAGGAGTCCGCTGCCGCCGAGCCGGCAGCTCCGGCCGAGGCGCCCGTCGACGCCGAAGCGGTCGTGACCGACCCGGCGACGGCCTACGCGGAGGCGGCGCAGGCCGCCGAGTCCGCCGAGGAGAAGCCGGCTGAATAACAGCGCACGTTGAACGCGCAGTTGGACGAGGGCGCCGCAGTGCGGTGCCCTCGCTTCGTGCCAGGGCCGCGTTCGCCCGACGCGCCGTGACGCGGCGCACGTGAAGGAAGGACCACATGTCTCGCAACACCATCACCTCGAACGACCTGATCGGCCTGCGCGTCGTGGGCGGCAAGTCCGGTGAGAAGCTCATCGGCAAGGTGCGCCATCTCGTGTTCCATCCGAAGGAGCGCCGCGTGATCGGCTTCATCGTGAAGCGCCCCGACCTTGCGCTCATGTTCCATCGGAAAGACCTGTTCGTGGCGCTCGATTCCTACGAGATCGTCGACGGCCGCGTGTGCGTGTCCACCGAGTCCGGCGCCACAGACAAGGCGGCGTGCAAGCGCCTTGGCGTGGATTGGGATTCCTGCGTCCTGTGGTCCGGCATGTCCATCGTGACCGAAAGCGGCACGACCGTCGGCACGATCGGCACCGTCACCTTCGATAGGCTGACCGGTCGCGTTGAGTCGGTGGTGGCCGACCGCGGCGCCACGTCGAAAGCGCTGCTCGGCACCGTGGAGATCCCGGTCGGGCAGATTCGCGGGTTCCGCTTCGGCATCGGCGAGCTTGTCTCCGAGATGGAGTCGCAGGGCGAAGTGGTCGAGGAAGAGAACGAGCTGCGCGGCGCCATCTTGGTGGCTGACAGCGTGCTGCAGATCGAGGCCGAGGGCGGCCTGGCCGAGATGGCGGGCCACGCCGTGGGCAAGGCGAAGCCCGTCGTGCGAGAGACGGCGCAGAAGGCCGGCGAGGCCGCGAACAAGGGCGTCGAGGCCCTTGGCAAGCGCGTCGGCGAGACGAAGGGCGCGTTCGCCGGCTTCAAGGAGGAGTACCAGAAGGCCGTCAAGGATGACGAGCCCACGGCGCTTCCCGCCTCCGAGGGCAGCGCGGAAGTGAAGGCTTCGCAAACATCCGATGCCAAGCCCGTAACGAAACCGGCGGCGACGGCACAGAAGCCCTCCGCTGATGCTACGGTGGCGAAGGCGGTCGGAAAGCAACTGCGCAAGAGTAAGGGCATGTTCGCCGCCTTCAAGGAAGAGTACGACAAAGCCAGCAAGTAGCCGCACACTGCGTGCGCAAAGGAGAAGGGCCGATGGACAACCAGCGTCGCAAGCGCGAAGCCGTCAAGGCCGAGTTGCACGAGCTCAGAGAGAGCGCGCACGATAAGCGGGAGCACCTGCACGAAAAGGCCGAGCAGCCCATCAAGGTGGCCGGCCATCCCATGACGAAAGCGGACGTTTACAAGTTCGCGGGGCTCATCGTGTTCGTGGTGCTCGTGCTCGCGGTCATCGCGCTCGTGTGGCCCTACATCCATACGCTGTTCGAAGAGGGCGGCCTTGATCTTGTCGTCGAGCAGGTGAAGAACGCCGGCCCCGCGGGCGTGCTCATCCTGCTGCTCATGCAGTTCCTGCAGGTCGTGGTGGCGTTCATTCCTGGCGAGATCACGCAGGTTGCCGCCGGCATGCTCTACGGTCCCTGGTGGGGCGCACTCATCATCCTGTTCGGCTGCGTCGTCTCGTCGGCGTTCGTGTACATGGTCGTCCACAAGCTCGGTGCGCCGTTCGTGCGCGCCATGGTGCCGGAGAAGTGGCTTGCGAAATTCGACAAGCTCGAGGAGACCGGCAAGCTGAACGTCATCGTGTTCATCCTGTTCTTAATCCCCGGCCTGCCGAAGGACACGTTCACCTACCTCGTGCCGCTCACGAGCATGCCGATGAAGGAGTTCTTGCTGCTCACGACGCTCGGCCGCATTCCTGGTGTTGTGGTGTCCACGTACGCGGCGAACGGGTTCATGGAAGGCCGCGTCCTCGAGAGCGTGGCGCTGTTCGCCGTGCTCGCCGCCATCGCGCTCGTCGGCGTGGTGTTCAACGAGCGCATCGTGGCGTTCTTCAGCCGTCATGCGCACCGCCATGCCGCCGAGGGCGAAGGCTCCGCGCCGCAGGGCGAACGTGCGGCCGTGACGACGATGGATTCCCGGAAGGAGGCCGACCATGGACGATAACGCGCGCATCAACGCAGAGGGCGCTCCCCAGGCGACCCCGTCCCAGCCGTCCGTCGAAGACGAGCTGCGCGCTGCCTGCGAAGAGCTTGAGGCCGCACGCCGCAAGCTTGAGGAGCTGAAAGCGAAGTACCCGCCGAGCACGGCGGAAGGCCAGGTGGCAGACTCCGCGGGTGCCGAGAGTGTTGCGGACGTCGCGGGCGCTGAGGCAGCCCCGAGCGCTCAGCAGCCCTTCGAGCCGCAGGAAGCGGCGACGCAGCAGGCGCCGGGCGCCCAGCAGCCGTATGGCCAGCAGCCCGACGGCGCCCAGCAAGCGCAGCAGCAGTACGCGTACCAGCCGTACGCCCAGCAGCCGTACACGCAGCAATCGTATAGCCAGCAAGACTCTGCGCAGCAGCCGGGCGCCCAGCAGGCGTACAATCAGTACCAACCGTACCAGCAGCCGTACTACGGCGCGCAGGTCGTGCGGACGAAGGACCATGTGGCGGCAGGCCTGCTTGCTATCTTCCTGGGCAGCTTCGGCGTCCACAAGTTCTACCTGGGGTACAACTCCGCCGGGTTCGTGATGCTCGCGGTCACCATCGTGGGCTCGTTGCTCACGCTGGGCATCGCCGCGGGCGTCATGTGCATCATCGCCTTCATCGAAGGCATCATCTACCTGGTGAAAAGCCAGACGGACTTCGAACAGCTTTACGTCTACAACAAGCGCGAATGGTTCTAGCCCCTCCCTGCCGTCCTGGATGCGAAGGGCCTTTTGGCAACGAGCCGGTATCTGCTTCGTGTGGCGTCCAAGGGGCACATCGCGGAAACCTGACGCGCGGCGAAGG
>CASEJD010000063.1 GCA_949288145.1 uncultured Coriobacteriia bacterium | reverse complement strand
CAACGGACGGCGCAACCTCCGAAGCGGGCTCCGCGCCCTCGCACGCGCCATCGTGCGACGTGCTCGGTTCCTGGACGCGCGCATGCTCAAGCTCACGCTCAGGGCGCGCATGCTCGCACCCCTCCGCCGGCTCCCCTGCGCACGCGAAGCGCTCAAGGCCCTCCTGGCTCTCCCACAAGCGCGCGTACACGCCGCCGCGCGCCACCAGCTCGTCATGACGACCCCGCTCGACCACGCTGCCCGCCTCCAGAACGTACGCCTGGTCCGCGCGCTGGATGGCGGACAGCCGGTGCGAGACCATGATGACGGTCCTCTCATTCGCAAGCTCATGGATGAACTCGATGATGGCCGCCTCGCTTTCGGCGTCAACGTTCGAGGTGGCCTCGTCGAACACGTAGACGGGCGTGTCGTGCAGCACCGCGCGCGCAAGGGCGATGCGCTGCCGTTGCCCGCCTGAAAGGTTTCCGCCGTCTGCGTCAACAGGCGCGTCGAGCCCGCCCGCGCTGCGGACGAACCCGTCGACGCGAGTGCGCTCGAGCGCACGCCACAGCTCGTCGTCAGAGGCATCCGGCTTGGCAAGCAGAAGGTTCGAGCGCACCGTCCCTTTGAACAGGTAGCTGTGGAACGACACGGTGGTCACGGCGCGACGGAGGGACTCGCGCGATGCCTCGCGCACGCTGACGCCCCCGATGCGCACGTCGCCGGTGAACCCGCCGTTCACGCCCGCGATCACACCAGCGAGCGTGGACTTGCCCGAACCGCTCGGGCCCGTGATGCCGACGAAGCTACCGGCGAGCGCCTCGAAATCGACGTCCGTTAGCACCGAGCGAGCGCCGTCGTAGGAGTAGCCCACGTCGCGGCACACGATATCCGGGCGGTCGAGGTCCACCTCATGCTCGCCGCACGGCGGCTCGGGCGCGTCGAGCACCTCGTACATGCGCTCAGCCGCCGCCATGCCGTTCATGGCAGTGTGGAAGAACGACCCGAGCGTGCGCATGGGCAGGAAGAACTCCGCCGACAGGAACGCCATCGCGAACGCGCCGGCGAACGTCACCGCACCGAGCGAGAACTGCCACACCAAGACCGCGATGCCCACCGCCGCGCCTCCGAACGCGAACAGGTCCATGATGGTGATGGAGTTGAGCTGCATGCGCAACAGGCGCATGGTCGCCCGGCGGAACGTCTCGGCCTCGTCGTTCATGCGCTCGTGCTGCGCGGCGTCGGCGCGATAGATTTTCAGCGTCGTGAGCCCCTCGATGCTCTCGAGGAACAGCGCGCCCAGGTCGGTGTACGAGCCCCAATAGCGTCTCATCGTGCGCTTGGCGACGCGCTGCACCGCCACGATGGACAGCGGGATGAGCGGGACGCAGGCAAGGAGCACCGCCGCGGCGGGCAGGCACACGGGTGCCAAGAACGCGAAGAGCGTGAGAGGCGCGACGACCGCGTAAAAGAGCTGGGGCAGGTAGGACCCGAAGTAGGTCTCGAGCTGCTCGGCGCCCTCCACGCTGATCTGTACCGCCTCGCTCGTGGAGACGCGCTCGCGGTACGCCGGTCCCAAGGCGACGAGCTTGTCGTAGACCGCCTGCCGGACGGTCCGCTTGGCCAGATCCGCAGCCTTCTGCCCCATCATCTGAGCTGACGCCTGACACGCCATGCGCACGACGATGGCAAGCGCGGAGGCGAACATGAGCCGGCCGACCGCCGCCTCGTCCGCGGCGCCAGCGAGCAGGTCGCCCAAGAACGCGCCGACGATGAAGAACAGCGCGATGTTGGCGACGAGCGCGATCCAGTGCAGCGCGACGCTCGCGACGATGGGGCCGACAGCCCCCGGCACCATGGAAAGCAGGCGTTTGTCGAACATGGCAGGACACCTTCCGCGCGGAGGAACAGGACGGCATCCTTCCACTGCGGAAGGATGCCGTGTCTAACTTCTTCCCTATCCTAGCGAAGATGCCTGAGTATGTAAACTTCATCTAACTTGCACGACGCCAGTCCGCGCCCGTGGACGGAAAAACGGCATCGTGCGGAACGGACGAACGCTCCCCTATTTCTTGATCCAGGAGAACATGGAGCGGATCTGCTCGCCGGTGGTCTCGATCTCGTGCTGGTTGATCTTCTCGCGCTGCTCGAGCAGCCACGCGTGGCCGTTGTTGCAGTCCTCCACGAACTCGCGCGCGAACGAGCCGTCCTGGATGCGAGCCAGGATCTCCTTCATGGCGCGGCGGGACTCCTCGTTGATGACCTTCGGGCCGGCGTAGTACTCGCCGTACTCGGCGGTGTTGGAGATGGAGTAGTTCATGAAGTGGATGCCGCTCTCGTACATGAGGTCGACGATCATCTTCATCTCGTGGTAGCACTCGAAGTACGCGAGCTCCGGCGGGTACCCTGCCTCGACGAGCGTCTCAAAGCCGGCCTTCACAAGCTCCACGACGCCGCCGCAGAGCACCGCCTGCTCGCCAAAGAGGTCCTCTTCGGTCTCTTCGGCGAAGGTCGCCTTGATGATGCCGGAGCGAGCGCCGCCCACGCCCCACGCATACGCAAGCGCGATATCCCACGCGTCGCCCGTGGCGTCCTGCGCGACGCACGCCAGGCACGGCACGCCGGAACCTTCGGTGTACTGACGGCGCACGATGTGGCCCGGGCCCTTCGGGGCGCACATGATGACGTTCACGCCCTCGGGCGCCTTGATGTAGCCGTAGTGGATGTTGAAGCCGTGGGCGAAGGCCAGCGTGTCGCCGTCCTTCAAATGCGGGGCCACGTGCTCCTCGTAGACCTTCGGCTGGGTCTCGTCGGGCGTGAGGATCATGATGAGGTCGGCCTCTTCGGCAGCCTGGTCCATCGAGCAGACCTTAAGGCCCGCTTCCTCTGCGGTCGCCCACGAGGACGAGCCCTCGCGCAGGCCGACGCGCACGTCGCAGCCGGAGTCCTTGAGGTTCAGGGCGTGGGCGTGACCCTGCGAGCCGTAGCCGATGATGGCGATCTTCTTATCCTGGATGACGGCGGGCTTGCAGTCCTGCTCGTAGTAAATCGTGATGGCCATGGGGTTCCTTTCTTCAGCGTGCTTGCATGGCGTGTCTTCTCGGGCGCCGGACGATGCCGGCTCGCTCCAGGCTCAGGGGGTCGACCAATTGCGCAGGCGGGTGAGCCATGCCGCGTGCGCGTCGATGGATTCGTTGTTCATGGGGCACCTCGGTTATCGCGCCGCCGGCGGACAGCGCGCCTCACACCTCTTTCGAGTTGCGCGACATGGCCACCTTGCCGGTGCGGATGATCTCCTTGATGCCGTAGGCGCGCAGCAGATCCTCGATGCCGCGCAGCTTGTTCTCGTCGCCGGTGGCCTCGATGGTCAGCGAGCTGCGGCCCACGTCAACGATCTTCGCGCGGAAGATGTTCGCGATCTCGATGATCTCGTTGCGGCGCTCGGGCGTGGCGTTCACCTTGAACAGCGCCAGCTCGCGCTCGATGGCCCCCTCGTCGGTCAGGTCGTTGATCTTGTGGACCGAGATGAGCTTGTGCAGCTGCTTGGTGATCTGCTCGTAGGCCACGTCGTCGGCGCGCACGATGGCCGTGACGCGAGACATGGTGGGGTCTTCCGTGGGGCCCACGGACAGCGACTCGATGTTGAAGCCGCGACGCGAGATCAGGCCGGTCACGCGCGAAAGGACGCCCGGCTTGTTCTCCACCAGGACCGACAGTACGTGCTTCATCGCGCGCCCCCTTCCTCGTCGTCCTCGTCCTGCACGACGAAATCGGTGTGCTTGTGCTTGTGCTCGGGCTCTTCCTCGCCGCCCGTGCGCACGGCGCCCACCGCGATGTCGATGGCGCCGATCACGTCCGAAAGGCCGGCGCCCGGCGCGACCATGGGATAGACGTTCTGCTCGCGCGAGATGGCCACGTCGAGCAGGTAGGGCTTGTCGGAGGCGAGCATGCGGTCGTACGCGGCGGAGAGCTCAGATGGGTCGGTCACGCGCTCGGCCTCCCACGAGTACGCCTCTGCCAACTTCACGAAGTCCGGCACCGCGTCGAGCAGCGTGGAGGAGTAGCGCTCGTGGTAGAAGAGCTTCTGCCACTGGTGCACCATGCCCAGGCAGCGGTTGTCCATGACGACCACCTTGACGGCCAACCCCTGGACGGCCGCCGTGGCCATCTCCTGGCTGTTCATCTGGAACGAGCCGTCGCCCGCCACGCAGACGACCTGCTTGCCCGGACAGCCGAGCTTCGCGCCGATGGACGCCGGGAAGCCGAAGCCCATGGTGCCCAGGCCGCCGCTCGATTCCCAAGAGCGCGGCTCCTCGCGGTCGATGAACTGCGCTGCCCACATCTGGTGCTGCCCCACCTCGGTCACGACGATGCTCGCGTGCGGGTCGAGCTTCTGCGAAAGTAGTTCCATGGCCAGCTCCGGCACGATCTCCGTGGGGTTGTCGCCCACGGAGCGGTGGTAGAACGGCCACCGCTCGCGCCAGCTTTCGCACGTGGCGCGCCACGCGGCAGGCGCGGGCTTGGCGTTCTGCTTGCGCAGCTCGGCCGTGATGGCGGCGAGCACGTTCTTCAGGTCGCCGACGATGGGCACCTGGACGGGGCGAACCTTGCCGATCTCGGCCGGGTCGATGTCGATGTGGATGACGTCGGCGTTCGGGGCGAACTGGTCCACGCGCCCGGTCACGCGGTCCGAGAAGCGCGCGCCGCACGCGATGAGCAGGTCGGACTCCGTGAGCATCTGGTTCGCGTACTTCGAACCGTGCATGCCGATGGGTCCGTAGTTCAGCGGGTGCGACGCTGGGAAGCCGCCCTTCGCCATGAGCGTGGTGACCACCGGGATCTGCATGAGGTCCGCCAGCTCCACGAGCTCTTCGCTCGCGCCGGAGGAGATGACGCCGCCGCCCACGTAGAGCACGGGGCGCTTGGCGCTCTTCAGGTAGTTCACGGCCTGCTTGACCTGCTTGGCGTTGCCCTTGTAGGTGGGCTTGTACGACTGCAGGCTCACCGAGTCCGGGTAATGGAAGACCATCTCCTCGGAGGCAAGGTCGCTCGGCACGTCGATGAGCACGGGGCCAGGGCGGCCGGTGCTCGCGATGTGGAACGCCTCGCGGAAGGTCTGCGTGAGCTCGTCGGTGGTCTGCAGCAGGTAGCTGTGCTTCACGACGGGCATGGTGATGCCCACGATGTCGGATTCCTGGAACGAGTCCGTACCGATGACGCCGCGCGGCACCTGGCCGGTGATGACCACGAGCGGCACGCTGTCCATGTACGCCGTGGCGATGCCGGTCACCGTGTTCGTGGCTCCTGGGCCGGACGTGACGATGGCAACGCCCACACGGCCCGTGGCGCGCGCGTAGCCGTCGGCCTCGTGCACCGCGCCCTGCTCGTGGCGCGCGAGCACGTGCTTGATGCTCTTGGAATCGTAGAGCGCGTCGTAGATCTTGATGGCCTGCCCGCCCGGGTAGCCGAAGACGAGGTCGACGCCCTCCGCCTCGAGGGACGCCACGACGGCCTGCGCGCCGCTCATGGTCTTTCCCTCGTGCTCGGTGTGGCTGCCCGGCCCCGCGGTGGCGCCGCGCAGGATGGCCTGCCTGGTGATGTCCGTCATTGCAAGATCGCCCCCTTGTCAGCTGAGGAAACGAGGCGTGCGTACTTCGCGAGCACGCCATGGTGGTGCTTGGGTGCCGGGGCCGTCCACGCGGCACGGCGCGCTGCCAGCTCCTCGTCGGACACGTGCAGCTCGATCGCGCCGCCCTCGATGTCGACGGTCAGCTCGTCACCGTCGCGCACGAGCGCGATGGGGCCGCCAGCCGCCGCCTCCGGGCTCACGTGGCCCACGGCGGGTCCCTTCGTGGCGCCCGAGAAGCGCCCGTCGGTGATAAGGGCCACGGACTTCGAAAGCCCCATGCCCACGATCGACGAGGTGGGCGTGAGCATCTCGCGCATGCCCGGGCCGCCCTTCGGTCCTTCGTAGCGGATGACCACCACGTCGCCCGGCTTGATCTGGCCAGCGTTGATGGCGGCGCAGGCCTCCTCTTCGGAGTCGAAGCAGCGCGCCGGGCCCGTGTGCTTCATCATGGCGGGGTCCACGGCGGACTTCTTCACGATGGCGCCGTCGGGCGCCACGTTGCCGTGGAGCACGCGCAGCGCGCCGACCGGCGAGAACGCGTTCTCTTTCGTGCGGCACACCTCGCCGTCGGGCGCGGGCGTAGCCGTCAGGTACTCCTCCATGGTGCCCATGCACGTGAGCGCGCTGCGGTCCAAAAGCCCCAGCTCGCCAAGCTCGTGCATGACGGCGGGCACGCCGCCCACCTCGTACAAATCCGAGAGCGGGCGCGGGCCGGACGGCTGCAGCTTCACGAGGTGCGGCGTGCGGGCGCTCGCGGCGTCCCAGTCGTCCAGCGTGATGGGACAGCCGGCCTCGGCCGCTATGGCAGTCAGGTGCAGCACCGTGTTCGTGGAGCCGCCGAAGGCCATGTCGCACTCCATGGCGTTGTGGACGGCAGCGGCGTTCACGATGTCGCGCGCACGGACGCCCTGCTCGAGCAACTCCATGACCTTCATGCCGGCGCGCTTGGCCAGGCGAATGCGCTCGGAGTAGACGGCAGGAATGGTGCCATTGCCCGGCAGCGCGATGCCGAGCGCCTCGCACAGGCAGTTCATGGAGTTCGCCGTGAACATGCCCGAGCAGCTGCCGCACGTGGGGCACGCGGTGTCCTCGTAGTATTTCAGCTCCGCTTCGGTCATGGTGCCGTTCGCCACGGCTGCCGCGCCGTCGAAAAGCGTGTTAAGGTCGGTCGTGGGACCGCAGCCGCCGGGCTGCTTGCCGGCGAGCATGGGGCCGCCCGACACGAAGACCGTGGGGATGTTCACGCGCAGAGCGCCCATGAGCATGCCCGGCACGATCTTGTCGCAGTTAGGAATGCAGACCACCGCGTCGAACTGGTGGCCGTTGAGCGCGATTTCAACGGAGTCGGCGATGGTCTCGCGCGAGACGAGCGAGTAGTGCATGCCCTCGTGGTTCATGGCAATGCCGTCGCACACGCCGATGGTGGAGATCTCGAAGGGCACACCGCCGGCCATGTAGACGCCGGCCTTCACGGCCTCGGCGATCTTGTCCAGGTTGTTGTGCCCAGGGATGATGTCGTTTCGCGAGTTAATCACGGCGACGAGCGGGCGTTCGAGCTCCTCGTCAGTGATGCCGTCGGCCTTGAGCAGGCTGCGGTGCGGCGCGCGCGCAACGCCCTGCTTCACGGCGTCGCTGCGAAGTTGCATGGTGGCCACCTTCCTTTCCTTCGTCGTCCCGGCAGCGCGCTGCGCCGTCGGGCGTTTCTGCCCCTGAAAGCAAAAAAGCCTGACCAACGTTGGATCAGGACAAACGAAGGCGGCGCGCAAGGCGCCTCCCATCCGCGGAAACTGTGCGAGTCGAGAACGCGTTCGGTCGCTTGCGCCAAGCGCTTCGCACGCAGCCACTGTCGGCGGTGCGCGGCGCCCCAAGCTCCCGGCCGACGTCTGCACGCGCACTCCGCGGCGCATCCGCCAGAGCGGAACGCGCGAACCCGCGGAGACGGGTAACGGTGTCACCGATTCAACTTTTTGCCGCTGCCGCCGGGTGGTGTCCCGGTGAGACCGCGGCGTCCTGTCGAACTGCTCGAAGGTGGCTTTCGGGCCGTCCCCCGTTGGCTCGCAGCGACCGCCAACTCTCTGTCGAGGGATTCGTCCGTACTTTCCTTGTCATCGCATTTCAGGCCGTATTGCTTTGTTGGGTTGCATCATACGCGCTTGCGTGAGGGGCGCAAGGCTCACGCAAGCGCGTTCACGGGATGGAAACAAATTCCCCAGCCGCATGGTTGGTTGTGCACGCAGCGCGTGGCGCACCACCCGATCGAACACCAGGGCGCAAAAAAGCGCACCGCCAATGACGGTGCGCTTTTTTGTTCAATCCTGAATGCAAGCTTACAGGAAGCGGTAGGACACGGTGCGGACGCCCCATGCCTGGCACGTGTTGAAGCCGAAGGCCTTGAACACGCCCGGCTGCAGGTCGAGCGATCGGCTGCCGCCGCCCATGTAGCCGCAGTCGTTCACCGTGGCAACGACGGTCATGCCGCCGTAGCTGATCTCCACGGAGCGGCCCAGGTACGAGCTGTAGTTCGGCCAGCTCATGGGGATGGCCACGCCCATGGAGTAATCGTCACACAGCGCGCCCGTGGCCGTGGTGCCGGGGTTCGGCGTGTTCGGGTCGCTCGAGCCGCCGTACGCGGAGGCGACGCCCGTCTGCCAGCCAGTGGACGAGTCGGTGACCGTGCTGCCGCTCGAGCCGCCGGAGTTGGTCGTGCCGCTGTTGGACGAGCCGCCGTTCGAGGCGGACTCGCCGCCGGGCGCGTTGGATCCGGAATCGGCGGGCGCGCTCTCGGTCTGCGCCGGCTGCTGTTGCTGCTCGGCTTCGGCAGCAGGCTGCTGCTCGGCGACCTCGTCGCGCGCGGCGGTATCCCACTCCTCGCTCACGGCTGCCTGCTGCTCGGCCTCCTGCTGCGCCTGGAGAGCGGCGGCCTGCTCGGCGAGCGCCTGGAGGCGCGCGGCCTCTTCGGCCTTGGCGTTCACGAGGCTGGCGTTCGCCTGGTCGACGACGCGCTGGGCCTCCTGCTTCTTGTCGTCCAGCTGGTCGAGGCGCGACTGCTGCTCATCACGCTGGGTGTTGAGCTCGCCCAGGATGCCTTCGTAGGTGGCCTTGCGCTCCTTCTGCGCCTGGACCTCCTCCGCCGCGGCGGTCATGACGGCGTTGGCGTAGTCAAGGCGACGCAGGAAGTCGTTGAACGACTCCGCCTGGAACACGAGCGTGAACATCTCACCGAGCGTGTCGTTCGTGTACTCGTTCGCCATGACCTTGCCGACGACCTCGCGGCCTTCGAGCATGGCCTGTTGGGCCTCCATGGCCTGGCCGGTGGTCTCGTCGATCTGCTGCTGGGATTCTGCGATGTCCTGCTCGAGCTCGTCGTACTCCGCCACGATCTGGCTCATCTGCTGCTCGGCGGCAGCGAGCGAGTTCTGGGCGGCCTCGACCTCGTCTCCCCATGCAGCGGCGGGGACGAGCAGGCTGCACGATGCGGCCAGCGTGACCGACAGGGCGCCGGTTGCCAGCCTGCGTGCGATGGTGTGTTCGTAAATAGCCATGGCGGGTATTTTATCGGAGGCGCCCAACGCGGCAAAATCAAGGCAGTTGTGCAGCATCTCTACACAAGTCCCCTTCATAAAGCATGGATTTGTCGTGTTTTTATTGTCTACGACGCAACTATGCAAAGGCGCATCATGACCGCGAGAGAGGCCCGCTTCACCGCGCCCAGCGGTACGCGGTAGACCGGCCTGCGCCCACCTTCGCGACGGACCCCTCTTTCACCATCTTCCCGAGCGCCGCTTCTATGGTGGCCTCGCTTACGTCCGGCAAAGCCGAGCGCAGCCAGCTTTTCGTCACCGGGCTCGCAGCATCCCGCACGAGCGAGCGCACGCGCTCTGACTTGCCCCCGACGGCAGTGCGGGCGCGCACCTCCTCGAACAGCCTCTCATACGCCGCGTGAACCGTCTCGAGCCAATAGCGCACGTATGGGGCGTAGTCGTTGCGGCACGCGTCCCACCCCTCCACGCACGCGTTGAGCGCGTCGTAATACTCCATACCGCTCTGCTCGATCAGGCGGTCAACGCTGACGTAGCGGAACACGTCGAAGCCCGAGCGCGCGAGCAAGAGCTCGGCGAACAGCCGTGCAATGCGGCCGTTCCCTTCGTCGAAAGGACGGATGGCGAGAAAGTCGACGGTAAACGCGGCATTGAGCACAAGCGGACTGCACGCGTTGCTCGCGAGCGCGCCTGCGAGCGCGTCGCACGCGCCGCCCAGGACGAGCGGGGTCTCGAACGCGGTGATTGGGCTGACCGGCATCGCACGCGGATGTCCGTCCACCTGAACGTACAGGTAATCCTTCTTGCGATACCGGCTTTTGCGCCCCAGGCCACGATGGCCGAAGATGCACTCATAGAACGCTAGGATCGTGGCGGAAGAGACGTCGGGCTCGCCGTCAAGCAGGCTGAGCGCGCTCGCGCACCCTTTGATCTGTGCCTCCGCGTCCGTGAGGGGCTCTTCTCCCGCGAGCAGGCTCCTTACGCGGGAGGTGTCGAGGTAGATGCCTTCGATGCGCAGCGAGGCGTCCACGCTGTCGAACCGAGCCCGAGAACGCAATGCCTCCAGGACGTCGGCGTCCCTTTCCCGCATCGCGTCAAACCGGCCCTTGTCCTCGTGGACCGCCATCGCAAGGCGGCCGAGCTCCCCCTCGGAATACAGTCTGGACAGCTTTCGGTAATCGAACGTGCGCATGGCCCACCTCGCAACTTTCGCGGCATTAGGCAGATACTCGCCCCTTTTCTGCCTAATACTACGTCAGGGCACGGCAGATAACGTCCAATTCGACCCTCCATTTCGGCGCGCGCCATGATTCTTCTGCCTAATGCATGGTTTACTTGATATGACCGTACAAGCCCGCAGAAAAGCGCTTCGCTTTCATGGAGCTCGGAGCGATGCCCGCGCGGTCATGGCGCGCTCGCCCCTGCCCCATCGCAAATCAGGCTTTGGCAACAACGATGTTCGACCGAACGTTCGAAAAGGGGGAAGCTATGGCTCGACAGTTGGTCGTGGACCCGAAAAAGTGCGTCGGGTGCCGCACGTGCGAGCTCGTGTGCTCGTTCAAGCACAACGAGGAGTTCAATCCGCGCCTGTCAAACGTGAGCGTGTTCCACTACGAGGAAGCCGCCATCACCGTTCCGATCATGTGCCTGCAGTGCGACGAGGCGTCCTGCGCGGCAGTCTGCCCCACCGGCGCCCTGCGGCGCAACGCCGACGGCGTCATCGCGCACGATGCCTCGAAGTGCATCGTCTGCAAGATGTGCGTGAACGCGTGCCCGCTGGGCAACGTCTCCTACTCGCCCGCTAAGCAGAAGATCTTCAAGTGCGACCTGTGCGATGGCGAGACCTGGTGCACGAAGTACTGCCCGACGGGCGCCATCAGCGTGGTCGACCCGAACGAAGTGCCCGACAAGAAGCAGCAGGCCGCGGACAAGCTGAAGGCGGCCGTCGAGGAGGTGTGCGCATAATGACGCAAGCGAACGGCTGGATCGGAACGATCCTTCGCATCAACCTGACCGACGGCTCTATCAAGCGAGAGCCGCTCAACATGCAGGACGCGAACGACTACGTGGGCGCGCGCGGCCTGGGCACCAAATACTATTGCAACGAGGTCGATCCGAAGGTCGACCCGCTGTCCCCCGAGAACAAGATGGTGGTCATGACCGGCCCGCTGACCGGCACGGCGGCGTGCTCCGCTGGCCGCTACGAGGTGGTCTCGAAGGCCCCGCTCACCGGCATCATCGGCGCGGCGAACTCCGGCGGCCACTTCGGGCCCGAGCTGAAGTACGCCGGCTACGACGGCATTATTTTCGAGGGTAAGGCTGACCACCCGGTCTACCTGCACATCGACAACGACGTCGTGGAGCTCCTTGACGCGACCGACCTGTGGGGACAGGGCGTCCATGAGGTGACCGACGAGCTGAACGAACGCCATGGCAACGTGCGCGTCGCCTGCATCGGCACGCCGGGCGAGCGCCAGATGCTGTTCGCCGCCATCATGAACGACAAGAACCGCGCCGCCGGCCGTGGCGGCATGGGAGCGGTCATGGGCTCCAAGAACCTGAAGGCCATCGTAGTCCGCGGCACGCACGGCGTGAAGGTCGCGCGCCCCGCGGGCTTCATGTCCGAGGTCACCAAAGCGCGCACCATGCTGCAGGAGCACCCGGTCACCGGCAACGGCCTGGGCACCTTCGGCACGGAGATCCTCGTCAATATCGTCAACGAAGTTGGCGGCCTGCCCCTGCGCAACGGCCGCGACGGCTCCTACTGGGAGGACGCTGACGACACCTCCGGTGAGCGCCTGAACGAGACCCACCTGGTCAAGAACCAAGGATGCTTCGGCTGCTCCATCGCCTGCGGCCGCGTGACGAAGATCGAGGGCAAGGGCGACCTGGACGGCTTCGGCGAGGGTCCCGAGTACGAAGCGGGTTGGAGCTACGGCGCCGCCTGCGGCGTGAACGACATCTCCGCCATCGTCAAGGCGAATTTCATCTGCAACGAGCAGGGCATGGACCCCATCACGCTGGGCTCCACCGTCGCCTGCGCCATGGAGCTGTTCGAGATGGGCGCCATCCCTGAGTCCGACATCGGATTCCCGCTCCGCTTCGGCGATGCCGCCGCCATGGTGAAGCTCACGCAGATGTGCGCCGACGGCGAGGGCTTCGGCCAGACCATCGGCCTGGGCTCCTACCGCCTCGCCGAGAAGTACGGCCACCCGGAGATCTCCATGAGCGTCAAGAAGCAGGAGATGCCCGCCTACGACGGCCGCGCCATCCAGGGCATCGGCCTTGAGTACGCCACCTCCAACCGCGGCGGCTGCCATGTTCGCGGCTACATGATCTCGCCCGAGGTGCTGGGCATCCCGGTGAAGCTCGACCCGCTGGAGACGAAGGGCAAGGGCGCCATGCTCAAGACTTTCCAGGACCTCACCGCCCTGTGCGACTCCACGGGCATCTGCCTGTTCACCACCTTCGGCATCGGCCTGCCAGAGATTGCCGGCATGTACCGCGAGGCGGTGGGCTCCGACGAGACGGACGAGGAGATCCTGCTCAAGGGTGAGCGCATCTGGAACCTCGAGAAGCGCTTCAACCTGGAAGCCGGCGTGGAGAAAGACACGCTGCCGCCCCGCTTGCTGCGCGAGGCGCTGCCCTCCGGCCCGGCGAAGGGCAAGGTCAGCGAGCTGCAGACCATGCTCGCCGACTACTACGAGGCGCGCAATTGGACGGCGGACGGCATCCCCACCGACGAGAAGCTCGCCGAGCTCAACGTGACCTACTAGCGCGACCACGGCTTGGCGGGCACGACGCCCGCCAAGCCACCCGACCCGATGGCCGCAAGCCAGGGCGTCGCATCGCGCGAACGGACGACCTCGACGGAAGGAGCCTGCCATGCTGGTGAAATTCCTCGCCACGTACCGGCAGATAGCCCAGTGCAGAAGCTTCGAGCTGCCCGCTCCCGCCACGGTGCTCGCGCTCATGGAGGAACTGTCGTCCCGATGGCCCGAATTCCGCGAATTGATTCTGAGCAAGGACGGCACCGACAAGGGGGACGACGTCATCATCCTGGTGAACGGGCGCCATATTGAGCACCTTGACGGCGTCGCCACGCCGCTCACGGAAGCGGACTACGTGGTGATCACTCCGCTTGTCGCAGGCGGCTGAGCGGCGTTCGCTGTGCGCCAGCACGCTCCGTCCTACCGACAGAAACGAGGCACGAATGACCGAAGTTGACCAGACCTCGACGATTCGCGAGATCATCGAGAACTACCCCGCCGACCGGCGATACGCGCTCGCTGCCATGCAGGACATGCAGCGTCGCTTCAACTACATTCCCGAAGACGGCTTGGAGATGCTCTCCGAGCGCTTGGGGTGCCCCAAGGCGCAGCTCTACGCCATGGCGACGTTCTACAAAGCGCTCTCCCTCAAGCCCAAAGGCCAGCACATCATCAAGATTTGCAACGGCACGGCGTGCCACCTGCGCGGCTCTGTCAACCTGGCGACAGAGCTCAAGCGCGATCTGGGCATCGATCCCGGCGAGACCACGGCAGACGGCATGTTCTCCGTGGAGTACGTCAACTGCCTAGGATCATGCGCGCTGTCCCCTGTCATGGTGGTCGACGGCACGTACTACAACAAGCTGCGGGTCGACCAGATACCCGGCATTTTGGAGTCTTACAGCGCCACGAAACCTGAGGACGTGACGAACCATGATTAACGGAACCGAGAGAATCCTCGTCTGCTGCGGCACGAGCTGCATTGCAAACGGCGCGCTGTCCGTCGCCGAGGCGCTCGAACGCGAGCTTGCCTCCCGCGGTTGGGACGACGTCTCCGTCAAGCTGGTGCGCACCGGGTGCTCCGGCGAGTGCGAGCAGGGACCCATCGTTCGCTTCATGCCGCGCGACGTCGTGTACTACCGCGTCTCCGAGCGCGACGTGCCGTCCATCGTCGAGTCCCTGGAAAGCGAAGCCGTGCAGAAGCTCCTGCACAAGCAGGACGGCCAAGCAGTCGAGCGCTTGGCGGACAACCCGTTCTACGCGCGCCAGCACAAGCTCGTGCTCAAGGACGTGGGCGTCATCGACCCGCTCAGCTTGGACGAATATCGCGCGCACGGCGGCTACGAAGGCCTTGAACGCGCGCTGACCATGACGCCCGACGAGATTATCTCGGAGGTCGAGGCGAGCGGCCTGCGCGGCAAAGGCGGCGCGGGCTTCCCCACCGGGCGCAAGTGGCGCAGCGCCGCCAGCTACGAAGAGTGGCCGAAGTACATCGTCTGCAACGGCGACGAGGGAGACCCCGGCGCCTTCATGGACGGCTCCATCATGGAAGGGTGCCCACACGCCGTCATAGAGGGCATGTGCATCGGCGCGCTCGCCATCGGCGCGAAAGAGGGCATCCTCTACATCCGCGACGAGTACGCGCTCGCTCGCGACCATATCCAGCACGCCATCGACGATGCCTATGCGGCGGGCATCTTGGGTGAGCGCATGATGGGCACCGACCATCAGCTCGACCTCTCCATCGTCCGCGGCGGCGGCGCGTTCGTCTGCGGCGAGTCCACCGCGCTCATGGCTTCCATCGAAGGACGCGTGGGCGAGCCTCGCGCGAAGTACGTCCGCAGCGTCCAACGCGGCCTGTTCGACCACCCCACCGTCCTCAACAACGTGGAGACGCTGGCGTCCATCCCCATCATCCTGCGCGATGGCGGCGAGGCGTACGCGCAGCTTGGGACCGAGCGTTCCAAGGGCACCAAGGTCTTCGCCATGGTGGGCAAGGTCAAGCACACCGGGCTCGTGGAGGTGCCCATGGGCGCCACGCTGCGCGAGCTCATCTTCGACATCGGCGGAGGCATCGCGGGCGACCGGCCGTTCAAGGCGGTGCAGACCGGCGGCCCCTCCGGCGGCTGTATCCCGGAATCGCTGCTCGACCTGCCGGTCGACTTCGACACGCTGACCGAGTACGGCGCCATGATGGGATCGGGCGGCATGATCGTCATGGACGACCGCTCGTGCATGGTCGAAGTGGCGCGCTACTACGTGGACTTCCTTTGCGAGGAAAGCTGCGGGAAGTGCACGCCGTGCCGCGAAGGCCTCCGTCAGATGCGCGCCATCCTCACGGACATCTGCGAAGGACGCGGCGTGGAGGGCGACATCGAGCTCCTCGAGCGCTTGGGGCACACCATGCAGGACGCGTCGCTGTGCGCGCTCGGCAAGTCGGCGCCCAACCCGGTGCTGACCGCCATCAAGTTCTTCCCGGAAGAGTTCGAAGCGCACGTGCGCGACAAGGAATGCCCCGCCGGCGTCTGCCCCGAGCTCACGCGCTTCGCTGTCGACGCGAGCGCGTGCACCGGCTGCGGCATGTGCATGCGCGCGTGCCCGGCAGGCGCCATCTCGGGCGCGCGCAAGGAAGCGCATGTCATCGACCCTCAGAAGTGCATCGCCTGCGGCAGCTGCCGCGAAGCGTGCCGTTTCGGTGCCGTGCAGACGACGAGGAGGATTTCGGCATGAGCGAGACGCTGACTATCACCATCGACGGCAAGGAATGCGTCTGCGAGAAAGGCGAGTTCCTGTACGACGTCGCCAAGCGCAACGGCATCTTCATCCCCGTGCTCTGCCGCTCCGACGCGTTCGCCGACCATCGGGCATGCTGCCGTGTCTGCATCGTCGAGATGGAGGACCGCGGCTGGCGCAAAGTGGTGACCGCATGCGTTTACCCGGTGGAGAAGGAGTGCGCGTTCTACACGCAGTCCGAGAAGATCAAAGAGGAGCGCGCCGTCGTGATGGCGCTGCTGGCGCACCGCGCGCCGGAGTCCGACCGCATTGGCCAGATGGCGAAGTTCTTCGGCGGCGAGGAGGGCTTCGAGCGCCTGGTCAGCGTGGACGGCGAGAAGTGCATCCTCTGCGGCCTGTGCGTCCAGGCGTGCGACAGCCTGGGGACAGGGGCCATCTCAACGGTCAACCGAGGAACGGAGAAGGAGGTTGACACGCCCTATGGGAATCCGTCCAGCTCCTGCGTCGGCTGCCTGAGCTGCGCGAACGTCTGCCCCACCGGCGCCATCGAGTACCAGGAGGACGAGACCACGCGCACTATCTGGAATCGCGCGTTCGAGCGCGCGTACTGTGAGTCGTGCGGCAAGCCTATGGGAACGAAAGAATCGGTCGCTTTCGCCGCCAAGCAGGCCGGAGTTGAGGAATCGCGCATGTGCGACGAATGCCGCAAGCGAGCGCTGGCAGACGAGATGATGAAAACGTACCGCTACGTGTAGCAGACACCGCGCCTGCCGTGGCCGGAGCGTCACAGGACGAGAGCATCCCGCACGCTCGAGCAGAGCGGGGATAAGGGGCGCAGGCGGACTCCGAACGGCGCCTGCGCTCCCTCTCCCCGCTTTGCTCTTTGGGACAGCGAGAAGAAAGGAGCTGACCATGGCCATTCCTGAGAGGTATCAGCGCAACCTGAGCTCGCTTTCCGAAGAGGAGTGCGCGCTGCTCGCGCGCTCGCGCGTGGTCGTCGTAGGCTGCGGCGGGCTTGGCGGGCACGTGATCGAAGCCCTCGCGCGCGCGGGTGTGGGCTTCCTGCGCGTGGTCGACGGGGACGAGTTCGCGCGCAGCAACCTCAATCGCCAACTCCTGTGCACCGAGGACGTCATCGGCCGTAAAAAAGTCGCGGTCGCAGAGGAGCGCGTGCGGGCCGTCAATAGCGACGTGACGGTCGAGCCGGTTGACACGTTCGTGGACGAAGAGAACGCCCCGCGAATCCTGGCGGGCGCTGACGTGGTGGTTGACTGCCTGGACTATCTGGAGGCGCGCTTCTGGACAGCCCGCGCATGTCAATGCCTTGGCATTCCTATCGTCTACGGCGCCATCGCCGGATGGTTCGGGCAAGCGTGCACCGTCTATCCTGGGGACGTCTCATTCGCCACGGTCTACGGCGAGCCGACGGAAGCGGGCTGCCACAAGGAGCTCGGGAACCTCGCTCCTACCGCGCTCGCCATCGCGGCCATCCAATCTGCGGAAGCGATCAAGGTGCTGCTTGGCCGACCCGGCCAGATTCGCAACCGCTTGCTCATGGTCGACCTTCTCGACGGCTCCGCGGAAGATGTGGCGCTTCGTTAGCAAGAATAGCCTTATCTACACATAATCCACACACAATGCTTTTCGCAACGTTCGTCGATGCGAACGTTGCTTGCGCTCGATTGATTCCCCGATTCATGCATAGATGTTCCTTAGGATTTCGGAGGCTTCCTCCGAATGAGCGTTTTGTGCCACAAAGGAGCACAGAAGGGGGAAATCATGAGAAAGAAGCTACTGACAAGCCTCGTCGCGCTGCTTGCGGTCTTCGCGATGGCGTTCGCGATCGCAGGCTGCTCGCAGTCCTCGGAGCCCGCCGAAGAAAGCTCGGCAGCCGTCTCCGAGAGCGCATCCGAGAGCACCCAGGAAGAGGCCGCGACTGACGAGGCGGTCGGCCTGACCATCCTCTACGAAGAGGACGACAGCCTGATCAACACCTACTCGCTGCTGGCCGTCAACCCCGAGGCGCCGTTCGCCGACGCCGACGGCAATGCCGTGTCCGACGTCACGCTGAACACGGTGGGCGCGCAGGCGTTCATCGATTGGATGCTCTCCGACGAAGGCCTTGAGCTCATCGCGAACTACGGCATGGACGAGTTCGGCGAGTCGCTGTTCACCGTGAACGACGACGCTCCGCGCTTCGAGGGCGAGATCCCCGAGGCCACCGACGAGACGCGCGCCGTCCGGCTGTCCACCACCACGTCCGTGAATGACTCCGGTCTCCTCGATTACCTGCTGCCGAAGTTCCAGGAAGCATACGGATACGAGGTCGAGGTCTACTCCGCCGGCACGGGCAAGGCCATCGCGAACGCCGAGATGGGCAACGCCGACGCCATCCTCGTCCACTCCAAGAGCCAGGAGGAGCAGTTCGTCGCCGACGGGTATGCCTACACGCTGCCCGGGTTCGACTCCGAGCGCCTGTCGTTCATGCACAACTACTTCGTGCTCTGCGGCCCCGCTGACGACCCGGCCGGCGTCGCCGACGCAGCAACCG
Organism: uncultured Coriobacteriia bacterium; assembly: GCA_949288145.1. Classification (GTDB taxonomy): domain Bacteria; phylum Actinomycetota; class Coriobacteriia; order Coriobacteriales; family Eggerthellaceae; genus Aveggerthella. Next base: position 27,539 of record CASEJD010000063.1, on the reverse strand, counting down.
CCCTTGATGCCTTCGCCCAGATCGCCGAGGGCGAGTACCCGTTCGTCTCCCGCGGTGACGCGTCCGGCACGCACACCAAGGAGATCTCGCTGTGGCCGGAGGAGCTGGGCATCACCACCGAGGCCGACAGCGTTGCCGACTACACGGGCTGGTACACCTACTCGAACGCCGGCATGGGAGCGTGCCTTGCCATGGCCAACGAGACCGACGCCTACATCCTTTCTGACAAAGCGACGTTCCTCACGTTCGAGGCGAACGGCGGGGTCGTCGAGTAACGCTGGACGAGAGGAAGAATGAGACGCCGTGCTGACCGCCATTGAGGAAGCCATCGCCCTGCTCTTCTCGGGCGACGAGATGCTCGCGAACATCGTCTGGGTGACGTTGCGCATGAGCATTGCCAGCTCCCTCATCTCGCTCGCCATCGGCTTGCCGGTCGGCACGGCGCTCGCCATGGGCCGCTCGAAGCTCGCAGCGGTCCTTGTCATCGCAAACCGCACGCTCATGGGCGTTCCGCCCGTGGTGTGCGGTTTGCTGTGTTACCTGATGTTTTGCGGCGTCGGCCCCTTGCGCTGGCTCGACCTGCTCTACACGGTCGAGGGCATGGTCGTGGCGCAGGTGCTGCTCATCACGCCTATCGTGGCCGGCAACGTTGAATCGTACGTTCGAGGCATCGTCGTTCCTGTGCGGGACACGGCACGCGGCATCGGGCTCTCGCGCGCCCGCACCGCCCTGCTCTTGCTCGGCGAGTGTCGCTACCAGGTGTTCACGGTCTACCTGATCGCGTTCGGCCGCGCCATCGCGGAAGTGGGAGCGGTCTCCATGGTGGGAGGCGCCATCGCCTACAAAACCAACGTGATGACCACTGCCATCATGATGTACACCAACCGTGGTGACTTCACCCTTGGCATCGCGCTCGGCATCATCCTGTTGCTCATGTTCCTGGCGCTCAATGTGGTCGTCGGCATCGTGCAGAGGAACGTGAGCTCATGAGGATCGAGCGCACCATCAAACGGTACGGTGAGAAGACCGCCCTTTCTGTGGAGGCCCTCGCATTCCGCCGCGGAGAGATCTGCGCCGTCATGGGTGAGAACGGGAGCGGCAAGACCACGCTCGCGCGCATCGCCGCCGACGTCCTCAAGCCCGATGCAGGCGGGCGCGTCCTCGAGAAAGGCGAGACGATCGGGTACATGCCGCAGAAAAGCTACGCGTTCTATGGAACGCTCGCGCGCAACGTAGCGCTCGGCTCTCCTACCGGACGATTCGACGAGCGCTGTCATGAGCTCGTCTCCAAGCTCGGCCTCTCGTCGCTCGAGCGAGCGAAGGCGAAGACGCTGTCAGGCGGCGAGACTGCACGAATGGCGCTCGCGCGCGTTCTGGCGGGAACGTGGTCGTTCCTCGTGTTGGACGAACCGACCGCCGCGCTCGATATACCGTCGACGCTCGCGGCAGAGCAGCTCTTGAAATCTTATCGCGACGAAACGGGAGCTGGCATGCTCGTCGTGACGCACTCTGTCAGCCAAGCACGCCGCCTTGCCGACCGCATCGTGTTCTTGAGCGGCGGCGTGGTCGTCGAGGACGGGCCGACCGAGCAGTCGCTCGCCCACCCGAGCACCCCCGAGTTCGCCCAATTCCTCGCCTTCCTCGGCGCGTAGCCAAGCAGCCGCCCCGAGCCCGCATCCCGCCCTTTCGTCAGAACGAGATCGCGGAATGCGAGGTCATCGGCCGGCTTCGCGTTCTCTCTCTTATCGTCCCCGCACAGCGCTGGAACGCGACCATCAGTACCGCCTGCGCACCGTGCCAGGATGCTCGACGCGGTATCCGCCCAGCGCTTCCATGCGCACTCTGAACTCAGGGCTCCTGAGCGCCTCCAGCAAGGCTCGCACCTGCGGGGTATCCCAGGCGTAATCCGGGATGAGCAGGTCGTACTGCTCTTCGCACACCGGCACGAACCCAAGCCCGTACATCTTCGCCGCCGAGTAGATGCCCATGCCCGCGTCAGCCGACCCTGCCTGCACAAGCGCTGCAACTGCCGTGTGCGTGAACTCCTCGTGGTCGTACCCGTAGATTCGCGCCGTGTCCACGCCATCGCGCCCGCACACGTAATCGCTCAGTACGCGCGTCCCGGAGCCCTTTTGCCGGTTCACAAAGCGCAAACCCCGCTCGGCAAGGTCTGACAGGGATTGTATGCCCAGCGGGTTTCCCGGTGCGGTCATCAGGCCCTGCTGGCGCCAGACGCATTCAACCTGGCGTACTCCCCCCTTCGGGAAATGACGCTCCAGGTACGCCTCGTTGTACCCGCCTGTAGACTCGTCGAGCAGGTGAATGCCCCCGCAATGATTCTCGCGGCGTTTCGCGGCGACGATCGCGCCCATGGAGCCAACGTGCGTCGACGCCACAGACATCTCGGGAAACGTCTGGTGGATCAGCTGTGCCAGCTCGTCGATGAGCGGATCGTGGCTGCCAATGACCACAAGGGAGTTCTCCACATCCTCCCGCGATCGGAGCATGCGGACGCTCACCTGATCGCCCGCTTCCAGCCCTTCGGCGTTCTGAGGAATCTCCATGATGCCGTCAGCCTTGACGAACGAGGTCACCACGCCCGCACCGCGCGAAAGCGGCGACGCCACCATCGTGCCGTCCACATCGCCCAAGCGCACGCGCACGAACTCGCGGTGTTTAAGGGACGACACGCACGTGCGGGACAAGCGCGCACGGACCGTCTCGGCGTGCGGGAGAGAGCACCCGAGCAAGCGCTCGATGACAGGCTTGAGGAGGGCCTCCACCACGATGATGCCGCTCACCGGGTAGCCTGGAACTCCCAGGACCACGGCGCCGTCGGCCACGCCCACGATCGCGGGCTTGCCCGGCTTGATTGCGATGCCGTGATAGAGCACGTCGCCCACGGCGGCGATCGTGCGTGCCGAGTAGTCGTCGCGGCCTGCCGACGACCCTGCGTTCAGCAAGACCGCGTCGCATTCTGACACGGCGCGCGCGAGCATGTCCCGCATCGCGTCCGGGTCGTCGCGCACGATCGGATAGACCACTGGATCCCCGCCCCACTGGCGGACCATGCCGGAGAAGATGGCGGAGTTGAACTCCATCACGTCACCTGGCTTCGGGCTGTCGCTCGGCGCCACCACCTCGTCACCCGTCGGGATGATGCCCACTTTCGGGCGCACTTTGACAGGGACCTCCTGGATGCCCGCCGCCAAGAGCGCACCGAGCGCCGCCGGCGAGATCTGCACGCCCGACGTGAGCAGCATCTCGCCCGCGCAGACATCTTCCCCAATCTGCCGAACGTGAGACCATGGCGCCGAGGGAGCGAGCAGCGTGATCGGGCAGGAGCCCAGGTCCTGCGGGCCGGCGCCTTCCGGATAGACCACGTCCTCCACCATGACCACGGCGTCGCAGCCTTCGGGCAACGGGTCGCCCGTGTCCACGGTCACATAGCGCTCCGGAGACACCTCCACCGGCGTGGTGGGGCTGGCGCCGAACGTAACGTTGGCGGCCAACGCAACGCCGTCCATGGCGCACGCATGGTAGTGCGGCGCGGAAATACGCGCGTACACAGGTTCGGAGGTCACGCGGCCAAGCGCTTCGGGCACGGGCACGAGCTCGCTTGCCAGGCCCTTCGCCCGTTCGTCGAGTGCCGCCAGAAGCTCCCTGACCACGTCCTCCAGCGCGGTGTTCGTCAAATACTCGAACGGCATAACCTCCCCTTCCTGCCAGGCATTTCCTGCGTGCTCCTCAAGAGCGCTCGAACAACCGGACCTCGACCACGTCCCCTGCGGCCGCGCCCTCTGAGTCGCGACCGATCTCCACGTACCCGTCAGCACAGCTGAGCTGGGAGATCAGCCCGGATTTGCCACGGATGGGCACCGCGCGCATATCGCCGTCGCACGGCTCAAGGCGCACGCCGATGAGCTCGGTTCGACCATGGTTGGAGGGGACGCCGGAGCCGAGCCTCGCCGTGACCGTGCGAGCTTTCGCGCCTTCGACGCCCGTGAGCAGCGGGCGCGCCAACTCCAAGAACATAAGGTACGCGGCGACGGGGTGGCCTGGCAGGCCGAATGACGGCACGCCGCCCACGTCGGCAAGCAGCGTGGGCTTGCCCGGCTTCACGGCCACGCCATGGAACAGAACGTCCCCCATCTCAGCGAACACGCGCGCCGTGTAATCTTTTTCGCCCGCAGACGTCCCGCCCGACACCAGGATCATCTGGCAATCCTCCACGGCTGTCTTCACCACGTCCCGCAGCAGCTCGATATCGTCATGAACGATGGGAAACTCCACCGCCTCCGCTCCGCACGCTCGCACCGCCGCCGCCAGCAAAGGGCCGTTGACGTCGCGCATCTGCGAACCCTTCGGCGTGCAGTCAGGTGGGACGATCTCCGCGCCCGTGGATATGATGGCGACGCGCGGGAACGCCCGGACTTCGACGGAGACCACGCCCAGGCTCGCCAACGTGCCGACATGGTGGGACTGGAGCACGGTGCCGTTCGGAATGAGGACCTGACCTGGAGCGACGTCGTCGTTCTTGAAGACCACGTTGGCACCGGGCGCGCACGGGCGCATGACGCCCACTGTCCCATCGCCGTACTCCTCGCAATGCTCCAGCATCACCACCGCGTTCGCGCCTTCCGGCAGGTGGCCTCCCGTGGGTATGCGCACGCACGCGCCGGGCGAGCACGAGCAGTCAGGGACCTCCCCCATGAGCACCTCGCCCTGCAGCTCGAGCAGCGCGGGAAGCGCCTCGGAGCAGCCGAACGTGTCGGAGGACGTCACGGCGAACCCGTCCACCATGGACCGATCAAACGGCGGCACTCCCTCGGTCGAAACCACGTCATTCGCAAGCACGCGGCCAGCCGCCTGGTCCAATGACACACAGCACGCGCGCGGCGAAGAAAGCGCTTGGAAGCGACAAGCGGCCGTATCACGAGCCTGCTCGAGCGTCACGACCTCCAGCATAAGCGCCCACCTCCCGAATCAAATCCAGCGATGCGCGGAGTCCGCCAACGAAAGCGAACGCGCCAACAGCGCCCTCCCGCGTGCGAACCGACATCGTCCTCACGGCCGAATCACGCCCAAAGCGTTCAGCACGGCAATCAGCCCGAACGCCACGCCGGCAATCACCGCCACCGCCCGCACGACAGGACGGAGAGAGCGATCGAGGCCGATGTCCTTCAACAGCGATTTCGAGCCGACACAGATATGCGCAGAAAGGAACGCCGCGACCGCCACGATGACAAGGCCGGCTGGAACGGTAAGGGCTTCGCCGCTTTCTCCAAGCACACGAAAGCACAGGACGTGCACGAGGGCGGCAAGCGCCAGCAATCCGCCTGTGACCCATTTCAACGCGAGATGACGCTTCTTGTGAACGCTTGGCGGACGAACGGTATCCGTAAGCTGGTAGACGCTCGTCGCCACGCACAACACGACGTGAGCGACCATAACAGCAACGCCTGCCCACACCGCGACAGAAAACGCGTCATTGAAGCCGCATACCAAGAGAGCGCATCCAAGCGCTCCATGCACGATGAAGAACGCGATGATGAACGCGGATATGATGCCGTTCGCCCGGCGCGCGCGCTGATCGGGGCGCATGGCTCCCTCCCTTCCGATTGAGCCGATTGTACCGCTCTTGCGAAGGCTGCGCCCTCGCTCGCTCGCCGTATCAAGCATGCTCCCACAGGGTGCGGTAGTCAGCAATGCCGCCATCTTCCGGGAGAGAGCGGTATCCTATCCTGAAACCGCGTCCGGCAGGAGCGATTCTGCTTGAACGCGCAATTCACGTCCGTGAGCCCACGAGGAAAGGAAAGCACGCATGGAGAAGTTCCTTCAGACGCCCGCGTTCGAGTCGATGGAGCTTGTCAGCTCCGGCTGGATCAACAAGTACGTGCTCACCTACCGCATGCCCGACGGGCGAACCCACGTGTACGAGAGCGCCTCGCGCAAGAAGCCCGAAGCGTACGAGCGCGAGCTGCGCGCGGCGGAGGCGGCGCGAGCTGCGCGAGAGGCGGACGCAAGCGCCGCCACAGTCCAGCCAGACGCCTTGAGCATCGTCGGGCGCACGATGGACGATGAGATCCTCCTCATCCGCGAGTTCCGCTACCCCGTGAACGACTGGTGCGTCGCCTTCCCCGCCGGCTTGGTAGAGCCGGGCGAGGACTTGGCCGCCTGCGCCGACCGCGAGCTGCGCGAGGAGACGGGCTACCGCGTCGTGCGACCCGCCGACGGCTCCCCCGCCGTGCGCCTCATGCCGCAGGCAGGGCTCTCCTCCACCGGCATGACCGACGAGCAGGTGCAGGTCTGCTTCGCGCGCATCGAGCGCGCCGGCGACGCAGAGCCCGAAGAAAACGAGCTCATCGAGCCGTTCACCGTGCCCGTGAGCGGCCTGCGGCGCTTCCTTGACGAGAACCGCAACCCCATCGGAACCCGTTGCCAGCTCGTGCTGGAGATGTACGCCCACGCCTTCCCGCAGGACAAGGACGGCGGGTACCTGTAAGGCCGTCGAACGCGCTCCGTGCATGCTCGTCGTCGGACGAAATCGACCGAGCGCTTCCGCTGCCTGAACAATGTCGTCCGCGCGCACGGAGGCCCTTCGACATGACCATGGTCAGTCGAAGGGCCTCCGTGTTGGATGCTTTGATCACCGAGTGAAGCCGCCATGCTGCCCGCCGTGCTCTTTTCCTACGCTTGGCCTGACGGCGCTGCCTGGCGCTGGACCTGAATCTCGGGCGCCAGCACGACCGGCGCCTTCGCGTCGCCGGACTCGCCCGCCACCACGAGCTGCTCGAACATGGACGCGGTCTGCTTGAAGTCCGCCGGCAGCACCACGGTGGAGGTGCGGCCGCGCTTAGCGAACTCGGTCATCATGTCGGTCCACTGGGTGAACAGGAACAGGCTGTTCGCCTCGGCCGTGGACACGCCCGACGAGCGGATGGTCTCAAGGGACTCCGTGATGCCGTCCGCGATGGCTTTGCGCTGGGCGGCGATACCGCGGCCCGCCTGTTCCATGGCCTCGGCGTTCGCGCGCGCTTCGGTCACGGTCTTGATGCGCTCCGCCTCGGCGAGCGACTGGGCGGCCACCTTGTCGCGCTGGGCGCTGTTGATGCGGTTCATGGACGCCTCGACGTCCGGCGGCAGGCCGATGCCGGTGATGAGCGTGGACACGAGGTCGTAGCCGTACGCCTGCATAAGGCCGGAAACCGTGGTGTTCACGTCGAGCGCGATGGAGTCCTTGCGATCGAAGACCTCGTCGAGCGTGTAGGCGGGCACGGCGCTGCGCAGCGCGTCGATCAGGTACGAGCGCATCTGGTCGACCGGGTTCGCCAGCATGTAGTAGCTGCGGTAGACGCCCGACTCGACCGGCGTGGCGCCGCGCTGGAAGCTCACGTGGTATTGCGCGGCGATGTCCATGTTGATGGTGACGTTGTCCTTCGTCTTCGCGTCGATCTGGAAGTTCGACTGGCCGGTGCGCAAGTCGACGCGCGCGGCGATGCGCTCGATGACGGGAATGCGCAGGTGGATGCCCGGGCCCACGATGCGATTGAACTTGCCAAGGCGCTCGATGATGACCTCGGTCTGCTGCCGCACGATGAAGATGGCGTTGACCAGCAGGATGACGAGCAGGATCAAGATGACGATCAGCGGGACGAACCCCGCGATCAAGGCTGCCGGGTTGAAGTACATAGGACTATCCTCTCTCCCACGCCGCGTCCTCTGACGGCGATGCGTCCATTGTACTCTCCGGCAGCGTCAACGAACGCGGCGCAAAGTAAGCAGTACGTCAAATCAACTGGCAATGACATTGCCTGCCAAACATAGAGCCCATCTCCTAGATCCGGCGCAAGCGGCAGACGAAAAAGCCTTCATACAGCTCGCTTGGACGAATACAGAGAGCGCCATCCAGCCCGCACGGCAAAAGCGGCATGCCCGGGAAGCGCGCAGGGTCGATGGGCACGACCTCCGCGCGGATGGGGCCCGTGGGCGCATCGACCGCGTCGAAGTTGCGCGCGCGACCGCGGCCGCCTTTCTTCCCCTGCGGACGGAAACCCTGCGCAGCCTCGTCCAGCACGCGCTGGACGAGCAGTTCGTTCTCTTCGGGCAGGATGGAGCATGTGGAGTACACAAGCTCGCCGCCCTCCGGTAGGAGTTGAAGCGCCTTGCGCAGCAGGCCTGCCTGCGTGCGCACGCAGTTCGAGAGGAGCTCTTCGGAGAAACCGGTCTTCCATGCGACGGCGGCAGGGACGTCCTCGCCCGCTGCGCCAGCTATGTCCGCCGCTTCATTTTGCACGCAGTCCAGGGCAGGCACCTCGCCCGCGCGCTTCGCTCCCCCGCGTTCGACCGACACCGTGCCGCTACCGCTACACGGCGCATCGAGCAGAATCTTTCCGAAGCGGAAGAACGGATCAAGCTGGCGAGCGTCCTGTACGAGCACGCTCACGCGACCGGCGCCCTGCCGCTCCAGGTTGAAGCGCAGGCGCTCGGCGCGCGGCGTGCTGCGCTCGCACGCCGTAATCTGGGCTTTTCCGCCGGAAAGCGCCGCCATCTGCGTGGTCTTGCCGCCAGGAGCGGCGGCCATGTCGAGCACCGAGTCACCCGGGCGGGGGTTCAGCACGAGCGGCGGCACCATGGACGAGAGCGACTGCAGGTAGACCTCGCCGCGCTCGTAGAGCGGCAGCGCGCGGACGGCGTCCTCACGCGCGCTTTCGATGATGAGCGCATCCGGAACCCACGGCACGTTGCGATACGCGACGCCCGCTTCCTCGAGCGCGGCGCGCACGGCGTCCGGCGTGGTCTTGAGCGTGTTCGCGCGGAGCGTCACCGGCCGCTCGGCGCGGTATCCCTCCACGATGAGCGTCGCCGTCTCGTCACCATAATGCGCGCGCAACCGCGCCTCCAACGCTGCGAACGCCACCTGCGGGTCAACCGGCGTGCGCTCGCGACGTTCGGAACGCTCGTTGCCTACGCCGCGACGATGGTTGGCGTTCCCGCCTCGAGAGCCGCCGCGTTTGCCATCGTTCGAATGTCGCTTTTGGTTCGCCATGTCTCTTCCTGCCAATCGGTCCCGCATGCCATACATGAAGCAGGCTGCCGGGCACAGAGCCTGGCAGCCTGAACGATACGTGGTGGGGCCACCCGGATTCGAACCGAGAACCAAAGGATTATGAGTCCCCTGCTCCACCGTTGAGCTATAGCCCCGTTGGTTGCCGCGACCGCTCACGGCGCGTCGCGAACATTCATTGTAAACGATAACGCGCCGACCTGCCCAGAATCGGCACGACCGCACAACAGCCACACGCACCCTTCCAAGGCCGTCCTGAACCAACCGGCATCGCTCGCCTGCGAGCCACATGAGCTGCGAGCTCCCCATGCTACGATGCGGCACAGATGCTGACATAACGGACGCGCTATACGCCGCCCAGCCCGAAGGAGGCAGCCATGAGCCAGAACGCCCAGACCGCGCGCGATATCGAGACCTTGCGCGAATGGATCGACTCCACGGGCCCCGGCGGCGTCGTCTTCTTCGGAGGCGCGGGCGTCTCAACCGAAAGCGGCATTCCGGACTTCCGCAGCCCGAGCGGCCTGTACTCCGCCCAGAACGCCAAGCGTTACGACTACCCGCCCGAGGTCATGGTGAGCCGCAGCTTCTTCGACGCGCACCCGCGCGAGTTTTTCGAGTTCTACTTTGACCGCATGATCTTCCGCAGCGCGCTGCCGAACGCCTGTCACGCCAAGCTTGCCGAGCTCGAGGAGCGCGGCCTCGTGCATGCGATCATCACGCAGAACATCGACGGGCTGCACCAGGCGGCTGGTTCGAAGCGCGTCCTCGAACTGCACGGCAGCGTGCACCGCAACCACTGCACGGGCTGCCGCGCAGGCTTCGCGCTCGACGAGACCGTCGCGCTCCACAAGGCCGCGCCCGATGGCGTGCCGCGCTGTCCGCACTGCGACGGCGTCGTCAAACCCGACGTCGTGCTCTACGAAGAGCCGCTCGACGAGTCCGTCCTCACAGCGTCTGTGGGCGCCATCGCCCAAGCGGACGTCCTTGTGATCGCGGGCACCTCGCTTGCCGTCTACCCGGCTGCCGGGCTCGTGGACTACTTTCAGGGCGGCCACCTGGCCATCGTGAACCTGAGCCCCACCCCGCTCGACCGCAAAGCGGACCTGTGCGTCGCCGCCCCTGTGGGCGAAGTCTTCGGGTGGTAGGCGGGCTGCCCATGAAAGGGCATGACGCCCCATCGAACGCCTTGACCTTCCGGGATACACGCGAAAGCGGCGATCGGGGCGTGACGCCACCGACCGCCGCTCGTTCAAGAAGGGTTGTGCGGGCGCTCATTCCGCGCTTACCGCTCTTCGCGCTCGTCGCCCGCGCGCTGCTTACGGAACAGGCCCATGATCCAACGCCAGTGCACGACCGCGTGCACGACGAGCAACGCCAACAGCACTTTTGCCGAAGCAGCGTGCAGTGGGTCCCAGAAGAAGAACCCGTCGGCGTACAGGCCGAACGCGGGCAGCACCGCTCCCGAGACCAGTAGCCCCGAGACCGTGCACACCATGAACGCGACCACGATGAGCGCATCGAGCACGAAATGCCCCGTGCGCCCCAGCGAGGGGCGTGTGAGCGCAGTGCGCGCCGTCTCGACGACCCAGTCGCCATGCTGCGCGGCATGCGCGACGAACACTGCGAACACTGCGATGCCCAACCATTCGTGCACGCCAATACCCGTGAGCGCCGGATTCGCTGCGATCAGATAAACGACGAGCACCACGAGGTCCACGATGAGCACAGCGCGTTTTTTCGCATCCACGATGGCTCACCTCACTTTCTTGACGAGCAGCACCAGGCCGACCACGAGCACGACCGGCGCAAGAATCCACAGGTTCAAGCTTGCGTCCGACGCCTGATGATACCGGCCCGTGAGGGCATCCCACGCATGGCACTCAACAGACGAGCAGCTTGCCTCGGGGCACGTCATCTCATGCACGCCGTCAGGCTGGGGCACGTTATCAAATCCGTGGCACTCACCGCTCGCGCAGCCCACGACCGGGCACGCAGACTCGGGCGTGATCGCCTGGGGCGCCGTGACGTCAGAGCTGACCGCCACGCCAATCCCAAACACGCATAAACCCGCGAGCAAGAATACGACGATTGTGATGATCACTTTTCTGAACATACCTCACCAACCTAAAGAAACAGGCGGGGAGCGCGAGAGGGAGTAGAGGGGGAATGCGCTCCCCGCCGAGAAGGAGGGGTGGTGTTTTAAGGAACCGCAATCAGGTTCAAAGGCCAGGCCGCGGTTCGAGTCCGACGGTGCCGCGAGGACTCGCCCGCATCGGCGCCGTCTGATGCCGAACTAGTCTTCCGCCGTCGGCTTGAGCGGCAGGAACTTCAAGCCCAACAGGAGGATCAGCGCGCCCAGACCGAGCACGCCGACCACGATGCCCATCTCGAGCATGGTGGGAGTGTAAACGAGCCCCGCGTACGCCCCGACCATGCCGTCGCTCCAGTTGGTGATGGAAGTCGAGGTGTACATCCCCGCGTAATCAAGGTTAGCCTGCTGGAAACCGCCGACGAGCAGTTGGAAGCGCTTGCAGAAGATGCCGACGATAGCCAGGACAGCCGCCACGATGAGGCCGGGGTTCGAACGCAGCTGCGGAACGAAGCAGATGACCGCCGCGATAGCGCAGCCGATGACCTCGAGCCAGAAGAACGGAGCGAGCGGGCCGGACACGAGCATGGACACAATGTTGGCTCCCTCGCCCTGCGGGAAGGCCTCGGTCAGCAGGTCGCAGCCGAAGAAGTACAGGTCGATGCAGAGGAACGCGCCGAGCATCTTCGCCATCTTCACCAGGTACGACTGGTCGAGCTTCAGGTATCCGGCAGCGCGCAGCGCAATGACGACGATCATGACCAGGCCGGTGCCGCAGACGAGCGCGGAGGACACGAACCACGGGGCCATGAGGGCCGTGTGCCACATGTCATGCGCCTGCTGCAGGCTGAAAATCCACGCGGTCACAGAGTGCACGAGCACGGCGCACACGAGCGCGATGAAGCTCACGACGCGCAGGGCGGTCGCGGAGACCTTGCCGGCCTCGTGGCGCAGCGTCGCCCACAGGTACACGATGGACAGGATCAGGTATACGAACAGGACGATAATATCCCACATGAGCGGGCTGGCCAGATTTGAGTACACGAACAGCTCCCAAATGCGCGCCGGGCCGCCCAGGTCGACCACGACGTAGCCAATGGCCAGGCACGTGCACGTGATGGACGTCCACACCGCGACCTTGGAAATGCCGCCGAAACCCTTCATGCCGAACGCACGCGGGATGGAGCTGATAATCAGGCCGCCGGCGGACAGGCCGACGAAGAACATGAACATGGTGATGTAGATGCCCCACGAGTCCATGTTACGCATGTTGGTCTGAATCATACCGCCGGAAAGCTGAATGCCCCACAGGACCAATCCCGCGATCGCGACGACGGCTGCGGCAACAATTGCCACGGTCAAACCGGTGCCCCCGAATTTGGCTGCGGGAGCCTGAGGCGTCGATGTCGCCTTACTGTTCTCAGACATGATGTCCCCTTTCGCCTACACGAGGTAATACACGGACGGTTTGGTGTCGCGCTCGGGAAGGAGCTGCTTGTAGTCGCGCTCGCGAACAAGGCGCGCAACATCAGACTCAGGATCGTCCAGGTCGCCCCAGAAGCGAGCGCGCTCAGGGCAGACCTCGACGCACGCGGGCTCTTCGCCGCGAGCAAGACGGTGCCAGCACATCGTGCACTTTTCGACAACATGCTTCTGATGCGGAGCGATGTCGGAATCGCCGATGGCGAAGTCGATCGTGTATTTCGGCTCCTCCCAATTGAACAGGCGAACGCCCGTGTATGGGCACGCCGCCATGCACATACGACAGCCAATGCACTTGTCGTAATCCTGGCGCACGACGCCCGTTTCTTCGTCTTTGTAGGTCGCGCCGACCGGGCAGACCTTGACGCAAGCCGGATTCTCGCAATGCTGGCAAGCAATCGTGATGTAGCTCATCTTCACATTAGGATAGGTGCCTTCCGGAGTGTCCTGTTCGGTTCCTCCGTCGGTCAACGTGCGATTCCACCACGAACCCTTCGGAAGATTATTCTCGATACGGCAGGCGACCGCGCAAGTATGGCATCCGATGCAACGGCGCGTATCTATTGCAAAACCGTAGCGCATGGTTAGCCCTCCCATTTCCTGAAATCAACACGGCCGTCGTAGAACGAGGAAGCGGCCGGGTACGGATCGATCTTCGGCTGCGTCATCTCCTGGTAGCTGCCAGCGATGAACTGATTACGCTGCCAGCCCTTGGGGATGCTAATAACGCCCGGGGCTATGGACTCGTCGACACTGCACTTCAAGACGGCATGTCCGCGATCATTAAACACCTCGACGATATCGCCGCTCTTAACCCCGCGAGCCTCCGCATCTTTGCCGTTAATCTTCGCCAGCGGCTCAGGATCAAGCTCGCGCAGCAGAGGAGTCTCCCACCACTGGATGTGAACGCGGAAACGCGAGTGCTCTTGGATGTACACAAGCGGGTACTTCTCTGCGAGCGGGTTGTCGGCGCCCGCCTCCTCAGGAGGCTGGTAATACACGATATGCTCTTTCGGCTCTCGTTCGGAAAGGTCCTGGCCCCAGTTCAGTCGCGGCTTGGGATTCTCGCAATACAGGTTGACCCTTCCCGTCTCCGTCGGGAACGGAGCGCTCTTGCCACGAATCCACGGCTCTCCCTCGCCATTGGTGGTAAAGCGAATGACCTTCTTCTCGCGAAGCCCATCGAGCGTGTAACCGCGAGCCTTCGAAACCTTGTCCGTGAACAACAGGTTCATCCAGTCGTCAGCGGTCCAATCCTCAGGGAACGATTGGGCGAAGCCCATCTTCTGGCCGATCAGGCTTGCGATCTCCCATTCCGGTTTCGACTCGTACAGCGGCTCGATCGCCTTTTCGCTAATGGTCATGTACGGGTTGTTGTACGCAACACGGACGTCTTCCTTTTCGTACCACGACGCAACAGGAAGGACCATGTCCGCATAACGAGCTGAGTCGTTCATCTCGGTGTCAAGGACAACCCAGAACTCCATGTTGGGAAGGACCTTCTCCATCCACTGCTTTTGCGCCGGCTGGTTGCTCAGCAGGCTCGAGCAATAGGAAATCATCGCGTGGACCGGGTAGTCCTTGCCGGCAAGCTTCTGCTCGCCAAAAACATCAGCGATGAGGCCATTGGGGATAACGGAGTTCAGGGCCTTGTATTCCTTCGTTTGCGTCCAGACGGCGGTCGTGTTCGGAGAGTACGTCGCGGTGAACACACCCGTGAAGCCAGCGCCATCGCGTGCAAGCTGTCCGGTCAATGCGAGCAGTGTCGCGATAGCCCACGTGTTCTGATAGCCATTGACGTAATGGTCGAGGCCATACGTGATGTTCACGGACACCGCACGCTCGGTCGCGAACTCTTCCGCAAGCTGAACGATACGCTCTTGCGGCACTCCGGTCAGCTCGCTCGCGTGCTCGATGCTGTATTGCTTGAGCTGCTCTTTGAGCAACGTGAACGCGGTATCGACCTGGATGCCGTCCGAAGTGGTGAACGTGCCCTCCAACGCGGGATCCTGCGCCTCGCCGACCAGCACGGCGGAATTCGTTGCATTGTCCCAAACATAGAAATCGTCAACGGGCTTATTCGTTGTCGGGTCCGTGGGAACTTCCTGGTAATCGCTCAAGCGAAGGTGCTTTTTCGTATCGCGGCGAACCAAGAAGCATGCCGTGCTCTTCTGATAGAGGAACTCGGTATTGATTTTGCCGTTCTCGATGAGGAAATTGCACATCGCAAGGGCAAGATACCCATCATGACCAGGCGTGACCGGAATCCACTCGTCAGAACGATGGGCCGTCGCCGACTTGATGGGGTCGATGCAGATAACGCGCGTTCCCTGCTCATGCGCCCATTGGATCCAGCGCCAGTTCTGAGGAGCGCACAGTACAGGGTTCGTTCCCCAAATCACGACAAGCGAAGAATCAAGGACGCTGTTCGGCTCGTTGCAATACGACCAATCCCCCGTGCCGAGAACGCGGTCGATACCGTGGCCAGCAGCGTAGTCGTAGCTTACAGCGAGCTTCGTCGCTCCCATAACCGCAGACAGACGGCCGAGCGGGTTGTAGATTCCGTTCAGGAAGCCATACTGGCCAGACGCGGCGTCGAACACGACGGATTTCGGACCGTACTTCTCGGTCATTTCCTGAAACTTGGTCGCGATCTCATCGATTGCCTCATCCCAGGAAATGCGCTCCCACTGATCCGATCCGCGATCTCCAACGCGACGCATCGGATACTGCACGCGTGTAGGACTGTAAATTCGCTCGATATACGCGAGGCCCTTAAGGCAGCTACCCCTGTACCGATCGTCGGGATAACCAGCTGGCGTGAGCTTGGTCAACTTGCCATCGCGAACATGTGCGTAATACCTGCAAGAACCCATGCAATTAGAACGGCACATGACACTGCACAGTTGCTCGTCTTTCGCAGAAGGCTGTTCGTCCGTCGTGTCGACGAAATCATCCCCGATCGCTAGGGCAGTCAGCCCCGAAGTAGCGCCGGCAGCGATGGCGGCAGCGCCCGCAACGGCGCCAGTCGTCTTGAGAAAGCTCCTGCGCGTCAGCCCGCTGTGCGGGCTTTTCGTTCCTGACATTTCTCCTCCTCAAAGTCCTGTCAGGACATTCCCCCTGGAAGAGCTTGCGAGCGGCAGTTCGAGAGCTCCGACCGCCCCAAGTCCAATCCTTCGGATGTCCCCCAACATCTCTCGAAAAGAATTGGCCTAATTCTTCTAGGAGTCACATTATCACAATGCATTGCGACATTCAATATAATAAACTATCTACATCATGGATATATCGGCAACATGCATGCTATTTGACCAGGTATTTTGCGAATAACAACACTATCGCCCTGGAGCGCTTGTCGCACTACAGGACGATAAGCAGACGTCGCTCGGTTCCTCTTCCCTATTCTCCGCGATACGCCTTGTAGGCGATACGGGCACGCACCATGGAGATGATGTCCTCGTCGCTCAACCCCGCCCCGTTGCACGCGCGGATCATGTCGTCGATGAGCAGCTCGATGGGCGTGTCCGTTGCCCGTGCCGCACCGATTTCGCGCTGCTCCGCCACGAATGTGCCGCGGCCTTTGCGCGTGGTGATGTACCCCTCGCGCTCCAAATCCATGTACGCGCGATTCACGGTGTTGTAGCTGATATCGAGGTTCACGGCCAGCGCGCGCACGGTGGGCAGGCGGTCTCCCACCTGGTACGCCCCCGCCCCAATGAGGTACGCGATACGGTTCTTCACCTGGATCCACACGGGCAAGCCACTGCTATAGTCAATCTTGAAGGTGTCCAGCGGATCAGCCATGGCGCTCCACCCCTTGTTTTCCAGATGCCGCCGCGGGCTCCACGAAGCCGTCGCTCACAGCGGTCGGCACGGTCACCACCGCACCGCTCGATTTCTTCACGGTCTCGTACTGCAGAAGCATCGTGCGCAGCTTGAGCGCCGCCTCGGGATCACCGTACACGCGCGCGGCGTCGGCCAGCATCTCCGCCAGGTCGGCCTCGACGCTCGCCACGGACATGCGCGCGTTCTTCTCGCGGTCTGCCTGGGCTTCAAGCGACATAACCTCCTGCAGTTCGTCGGGAATTACGATATCACGAACCTTGACGGAAATGATGTCGATGCCCCAGCTCGCGGTTTCTTTCTCCACGTCGTCTTTAATCTCGGCGTCCAGCTGGTCGCGCCGCAACGCCACCTCGGCCACCGTGGAGCGGCCAACCGCCTCGCGCATGGCGGTCTGAGCCAAGAAGCTCACCGCAGAGTAGTAATCCTCCACTTCCGTGCACGCCTCCTGCGCATCGCGCACCATCCAATACAAGACCGCGTCGATGTTGATGGGAACCAGGTCTGCGGAGAGCGTCTTCTCAGCGCCGAACGGCGTGGCGATGATACGTTGGTCCACACGAATGGTGCCGTGTTCCATGATAGGAATCGTCAGGTAGAGCCCTGGGCCCACCACGCGGTTGAGCTTGCCCAATCGCAGCACGACCACGCGCTCCCACGCCAGCGCGATGTGCACGGACGACACCATGAGCATCGCAACGAGCAGCATGACCACGATAGCGCCTGCAGTGATCTCTCCAAACAGAAGCCACGCGAGCAGCAGGACGACCGCGCACGTGAAGAAGAACACCGCCAAGCTGAAGATAGTCGCGCCATTTCGCGAGGACTTGCGCGGCACGTAGAGCGCGTTCGCGCTCAGGCCGAACGTGCCGTCAGGGCCCGCCGTTGCCACCTCAGCGAATGTCTGCTGTCTTCTGTTCCACAGGGCCATATCGACCTCCCTCCAATCATCCACCAAGCGGTCGTACTACAGCACCGTGCCCATCACCCCATAGACCACGCTTGGAATCTGCGTCACATCGTAACTTGCCGCAAGCACGGTGCACCAGCGCAGCACGAAGCCGCCCGCGAGCACGAAGCACGCCGTCCACAAGAGCAGCAAACGTCGGCGCTCCGGCGCGGAAACGCGCTCGAGCACAAATGGGGCGACGAGCCCCACGCCCACGAGTCCTCCCCAGAAAAGCCAGCGGTATTCCCCGCCGACGAGGGACCAAGCGGCGTCCCGTGCGCTTGGCGTTGTTAAACCTACGGCAAGCAGTCCCACCAAGCACGCCGCTTCTAGCACGATAAGAACGCTGTCGATGCGAGCGAGCCCAACAGCGAACGAGTTGAGCGGCTGACGAGACTCCGTGAAAGAGAGCGCCGCGAACACGCACGCGACGCCGCACGAAAGCGACGAGAGCAAGAACGCCGCGGGAACGAACGCGGTCTGCCAAAACACGATTGAAGCCATGCTTTGCAGCAGCACGCCCGTGTACGCAGCGGCCACCAAGCCCGCACCGACGCCCACCACGCCAAGCGCGCGAATGGCGGCAGGAGGCACATCCATGCCTTCAAACAAAGACAGCGCAGAGAACGCGCCGGAGATGACCAAGCACACGATAATCGCCCAAGTCCCGATCGCGATGGCGGAGAAGCTTGGATGGGCGACGAGCGCAAGAAGCCTGTCTGGGCGTCCGATGTCGCACAGCAAGCACAGCGCGCCCGCGGCCACGAGCACGAACGAAAGCGGCCATGCACGCGCGTAAAAATTGCGCGGCAGCCCGAGCGAACGAGCGGGCGGCGTATACGAACCCGCGCTGCGCAGACCTCCCCGCAAGCCCGCTTGGGCAACAGCGGCGCGACGCGACTGGCCTTGATGCCGCTGAGCGTCGAAGCATTCCAAAACGGACAGCGCGACGATCGTGCCGGCTCCGGCTCCGCCAAGGAACAAATACAGGATGACGAGCGCGCTCAACACAGCCTTCTCGCCTCCCCTCGCGTCAGGCTTTGCGGACCGACGGCGTTTCCCCACGTCGTCGGTCCGCGTCAAGAATCACGCATTGTCGCACTTTCATGCGACATTGTGATTCTAGCATGCACGTCGAGGCTTGTCGCGCCAGGCAAACCCAACGCGCGAAAAAGGGCGGTCGTCCTCGAACCGCCCTGTACGATCACGCTTCGGCGCCCTCTAGAATCGCGCGCGCTTTCGCGTACTTCGCGCGCCGGCGCTCACGCGCCGCCTCGTCCGCGTCCGTGCGCGCGCACCCGGCGAAGCGCGTCTCGTCGGAATTGTGCGCGAGGTCGGCCAGCTTCACGGCCTTCGCCACCTCGTTACCCCGTATCGCACGGACGTAGTCGAAGTAGTCCACGCCCGGCTCGTGCGTGAGCAGGCGCAGGGCGTTCGTCACCTCGGTCGGGAACGTGCTCTCCAGCTCTTCGAGCGTGGTGCTCGTGTCCTCTACCACGTCGTGCAAGAGCGCCGCGCACGTGGTCACCTCGTCGGGCATCTGCTCCGCCAGGTGGTACGGATGGAAGATGTACGGCTGCCCGCATTTGTCCACCTGCCCGTGGTGCGCGTCGTAGGCGATGCGCATCGCTTTGTTTGTGAGCGCCGTGTAAATCACGCGCCTCCCCTTTCCTCGCCATAACCAAGACGGCTCCCTTCACTTGAAGGGAGCCGTCTGCATTCGCCTCGTGTGAGCGCTTAGTACACCATGCCCATGGCCTCGCGGACTTCCTCGAGGGTGGCGTTGGCGATCTCGTTCGCCTTGCGGTTACCCTCGTGCAGGACGTCCTTGATGTAATCAAGATCGGCCTCAAGCTCGCGACGGCGCTCGCGGTGCGGCGCCAGGTAGTTGTTCACGCTCTCGGTCACGTACTTCTTGAGCGCGCCGGCGCCCGCGTCGCCGATCTCCTCGGCGATGTCCTGCTCGGTGCGGCCCGTGCAGAGCGCTGCCGTGGTCAGGAGCGCGGAGACGCCCGGACGGTTCTCCTTGTCGAACGTGATGCGGCGCTCGGAGTCGGTCTGGCTCTTCTTGATGAGCTTCGCCGTCTCCTCCGGCGTGGCGCCCAGCATGATGGAGTTGCCGTAGCTCTTCGACATCTTGCGACCGTCCAAGCCCGGGATCTCGATGGCGTCAGAGAGCAGGCCCACCGGCTCGGGGAACACGTTGCCGTAGCGCTCGTTGAACGCGCGGGCGATCTTGCGCGTGACCTCGATGTGCGGCAGCTGGTCCTTGCCCACGGGCACGACGTTGCCCTTGCAGAACAGGATGTCGCACGCCTGGTGCACCGGGTAGGTCAGCAACAGGCCCGTGAGCTGGTGGCCGGACGCCTCCATCTCAGCCTTGACCGTGGGGTTGCGCTGCAGCTCCGCCTCGGAGACAAGGGAGAGGAACGGCAGCATGAGCTGGTTGCACGCCGGGATGGCGGAGTGCACGTAGATGGGCGTCTTCTCCGGGTCGATGCCGGCGGCGATGTAGTCCATCACCATGTTGTAGACGTTGTCCTGAATGTTCGCCGTGGTGTCACGGTCCGTGATGACCTGGTAGTCGGCGATGAGCACCATAGTCTGCACGCCCGCGTTCTGCAGCTCCACGCGGTGCTGGATGGAGCCGAACAGATGGCCCATGTGCAGACGGCCCGTCGGGCGGTCGCCCGTGAGCATACGGTACTTCTCAGGGTGGACGGCCAGGTCGGCGCGGACTTCGTTGCTGCGCTTGAGGCTGGCCTCGAAGCTGCCGACGTTGGTGGTGTCTGCCATAGGGCTCTCCTATCACGAGTCTGTGCGAAGCGCCGGCCGGAGTCGGCGCAGAGGTTTCAACCTGCACAATTCTAACGGTTCGCCGAGAGAGCGGGGAGGTTTTCTCCCGGGTTTCTTCGAAGGCGCAAGCCGCATCGATGCTTCACGCGCAACAGAAGTCCGGAAAAGTGTGTCACGAATTGTGTAACGACGCAGCGAGCGCAAAAAAGGCCAGGAGCACGAACTCCTGGCCTGCAATTTCATGGTGGTCGCTGCAGGATTTGAACCTGCGACCCCCGCCGTGTGAAGGCGATGCTCTCCCGCTGAGCCAAGCGACCAAATTATCAACTGCCGTAGCAGCGGATTACTATAATACCAATTTTCGAGGGGCTGGCAACCCTTCGCGGGAAACTTTTTTCGCACTCGCCCGCCGTTCACGCAATCTTCGCAACCGAAAGCATGCCCTTTGCGAACTTCTTGAGTTCTGCGTGTGCACGCCACGCACGCAGCGCGCACACGCGCTCGCCCGCCATATTCGAGTTCACGCGAGAGCGTCGCTTGCGTGCCGCGTTTACATGCCGCGCCCATGCGCTCCGTTCGCGCGCAGCGATTGTGATCCCCTTCGCGTGCAGCACCCCGGCAGGCATCAACGACACCGCCCAAGCCGCAACCCTGACGTAACACGGTTTTGCCCGCTCGCGAGTATACTTCCCTTTCGAGCACACGCCTCGCGCGAACACCCCTACTGCGCGCAACGGCATCATCCGAACACGCAAGACCGCATTTGAAAGGACCGCCCATGGACATGCCGAACGTCCCCACCCTGGAAGAGCTGCAGGAGACGTACCAAAACGACCGCTTCGCCACGCAGGCCGCGCACTGCCGCATCGTGGAAGCCACCGCCGATCGCGTCGTCTGCGAGATGCCTATCGAGGACGTGCACCTGAACGCGCACAACGCCGTCATGGGCGGCGCCACGTTCACGCTGGCGGACTTCGTCCTGGCCGTCATGTCCAACATCGCAAACCCGCCGAGCGTCACGCTCACGAGCGAGATTCGCTACCTGGGCGCAGCGAAGGGCACTAAGCTCATCGCCACCGGCGCCATCGACAAGTACGGTCGCCGCACCGGCTTCTTTACCGTGGACGTGACCGACGACCTCGGCACGAAGGTCGCGAAAGTCTCCTCCACCACCTTCCACGTGGGCTAGGCGCGCCGAACCCCACGCCCGCAAGCAGCGCACGATTCTTGCAAAACCTTGCACGAATCTGACGAAAGCTTGCACGAGCTTGGCAAAACCTTGCACGATATGACGGTACGGCAACGGATTCGTTGCCGTATCTGGTTTTCGCGCAATTCCACGCTTGAGCACGCGTTTCGCCTCTACGATGACCGCACTTCGCACGTTTGAACGAAGGGGTCGCCATGGGCACAAAGCGCCTGTATCTTGGAGGATTGTCCGCCCTCGAATGCTGGACCGCCGCAGCACTCGGATTGGCGCCGTGGCCGCGAAGGTCGCGAACCACGACCTTCGGGAACTGCGCGTGCACCGACTCAGACGTATTCTCCCGCGAACCTGGCCGTGCGGGCGCCGCCACCGTACCGTACTACGTCGTTGTCTCGCAACGCGGAAGAAACGCCCATTCAAGAATGTGCACGCGCAAGCGAATGAACGAGCCTTTCCCGGCCGGCTCGTTCTTCGACTGCGGGAACGGCGTGCTCATCGCTTCGCCCGAGCTCTGTATGATTCACTACGCCGAGCAAGCATCGCTGTGGCAGACCACCTTGCTGTGCTGTGAGCTATTCGGGAGGTACGCGATCACGCCCGCAGACAGGAAGCTCATCGTGCGGCCTGCGCTCTCGTCCACTGAAGCCCTTTCCGCATATTGCGCGCGCATGAGCAGGATGCCGGGCGTCAAGAACGCGTCGAGGGCAGCGAAGCTTGCGGTGGACAACTCCTACTCACCTATGGAATCGAAACTGGCACTGCTTTTGTCAGCACCTGGCTCGCGCGGATGCTTCGGACTCCCACGCCCGACGCTGAACAAAGAGATTCTCGTTCACGATGCCGCTTTGGGCCGCGAGGTCATCCGCAAGCCCGATCTTCTCTGGGAGGGTCGACGCATTGCGCTTGAGTACGAGAGCAGCGAACACCACGAGGGCGAAACGAACATCGACCGCGATTCCCGCCGCAGGAATGCCCTCGTCCACCAAGGACTCACGCTGTACACAGCGACGGCCGCGCAAGTATACGACCAAGGGAGCATGAAGGCGTTGGTCCGCACAATCGCGCTCTCGCTCAAGATGCGCCCCGTTCCGCGCGTCGCGGACTTCCCTGAGCGATTTGCCCGAGCGCACGTCGAGATCATGCATGCTGACGATGACAGCCCGCGACCCAGCATTCCCCGAGCGCCGCTTCCCTTGCAATAGCAACTCGCTGAGTGAAAACCTTGCGCGCAGTGCGCGCGGCCAGCAGAGGGCCGCCTCGTCCGAAACGTTCCGCCATCCACACCACTCTGCCTGAGGCGCCCTACGTCCACGCGCCCCTTTCGAGTCGTTCCTCCAACTGCAATGCCACGAACCCGGCTGCCAATTCCGACGCGATAGAACATAGGCCGTTTCGCTGCACGATCTCGGCCTTTCATCTGACAAATCGCGCTTCATAGAACGGTTCGAGAGCTTGTTCGGACGTCAATTCGCCCTGTTTTTGGAAGTTCTCAGCATAGTGCTCAGGATATATTGTTTGAGAATAGTCCTGACCCCGACTTTCAGCGAGGCACAGGACGTGATTAAAACCACGCTTGTGCGCTCAAGCCAACTCCACGGCCTCCTCCATCTTTCCTCCATTCTATAGAAGCACATTTGTCAGACGGAAGGCTCATTTCATGCGCGAACAAGTGGGATGTTCCTTCACGTGCGATTTGGCAGCACGGCGGGGACGCTGGGCAAAATGCTCCCGCGCGCCATCAGGCGACGCGCGGGTGCTTGATGCGGCGGAGCTATGGGAAGTGTGTGGAATGAAACAGCGCTACTGCTGAAGGGGCCTGGATGAAAAACGCGCTACTTCTCCGGGAAGAACGCCTCGAACAGCGGGGGTTGGGGCTGCTTGCCGGCGCGCATGGCGGCGCGCGAGCTCGCGAGCGACCCGGCAACCATGAGCACGAGCGATACCGTGATGCCGATCACAATCTGGTGCATGCCGAAGAACGTCACGCCCGCCGCCATGCACGCGCAGTACACGACCACGCCACCCACCATGGACAACAGCGCGCCCTCCTTCGTGGCGCCGCGCCAGAACAGGCCCAGCACGAACGTCCAGCAGAACGCGGTCTCCAAGCCACCGAACGCGAACATGTTGATGCGCCAGATGACGTCCGGCGGCACGATTGACAGCACGAACACCACCGCGCCGATGACGAACGTGGCCAGCTGGCTCAAGCGAGCGATCGTGACATCCGGCACCGCACGTCCACGCGACTCGCACCGATGCAGCCAGAAATCCTTCACGATGGACGACGACGCGGCGATCAAAAGCGAGGACACCGTGGAGATGGACGCCGCGATGGGGCCGATGATGGCGATGCCCGCCAGCCACGGGGGCAGCGTCTGCGCGATGGCGGTCGGGATGATATTGTCGACGCTGCCGCCGTACGCGGCCAGGTCCTCCGTCAGCACGCCGGCAGACAGCGTGCCAAGCGCCGTCACACCGATCATCATGGCACCGATGATCACCGTGCCCACGATCATAGCCTGGCGCAGCGCCTTCGTGTCCTTGAAGCCCATGCAGCGCACGGCGGACTGCGGCAGCGCGAACGTCAGCACACCCACGAGCAACCACTGCGTGAAGTAGAGCGACGCCGGCATGGCCCCCGCGGAGAACGGCTCGAGCAGCTGCGGGCTGTTCGCCTCGATGGTGGCCATGATGTTCTCGTAGCCACCGCCGGCGTTCAGGATGCCCGCCGCCAGCACCGCAATGCCCACGAGCATGGCGATGCCGCACAAGGTGTCCGTGAGCGCCACGCCGCGGAACCCGCCGATGGTGGTGAACACGATGACGGCGATACCGAACAATGCGAGGCCGACGTTGTACGAATAGCCCGTGACCGCCTCGAACAGCTTCGCGCCGCCCACGAACTGCGCGATCATCGTCGCGCTGAAGAACAGGACGATGATGGCAGCGCTGGCAACCGCGAGCGCGTTGGAGTTATAGCGCGCGCGGATGACGTCGATGACGGTGACGCCGCCAATCTTGCGCGAGATGAGCGCCATCTTCTTGCCCAGGATGCCGTACAGCAAAAATAGGGCCGTCACCTGGACCGTCGCCATGTACACCCAGCCGAAGCCGGTCTCCCACGCTTGGCCCGGCCCGCCGACGAACGAGCTCACGGAACCGTACGTGGCAATGGTGGTCATGGCAAGGACGAACCCGCCCAGGCTGCGCCCTCCGATGAAGTATTCCTTGACGAATCCTTCGCCCGAGCCGTTGGAGGCGCGGCGCGCGTACAGGCCTAAGCCCGTCGCCACGATGAGGAACACGACGACCGGGATGATACTCGCGAGGTTACCCACGGAGACCACCGTCCTCCCCCGTCGGTGCGGCAGACGACGGCGCGTCGTCGTCCAGGTCGAAGTCGAGGAAGACGCGCTTGCCCAGCACGACGGCGACCACGATGGAGAACGCCCACGTGCCAAGCGTCCCGCCGATGATCCACAGCGGCGTGCCGAGCACCTTCACGTCCAAGCCGGACAGGCCGATGCCGCACACCAGCCACACGACGATGGTGAGCACCAGTCCGACCACAGCGGCCTTCGCCTCTCGGTCCGCCTGTAAAAGCTTCTCGCGGTATGTCATGCTCCGACGAGCTCGCTGCTCCACGGCATCCTCCTCTTCACCCCGCCTGCGCGCGCACGATGTCATCGAATTGAACGACGATGGCACCGCGGTCCAACCACGTTGCTGGAATTCCCACGTGCGCCGCCCAGCACAATGCTCGAATCCTGTGCACGATAAGACACCGCGCGCCCTCGCTGCATTGCGAGCACTATAGCGAACAGCGCTATCTTAAGGGATGTTAAATCATGTAAAAGGAGCCGCATTGGACACTATTCTATGAAAATGGGTAAAAGGGAAAGGAGCATCGAATGGACTACCGCTCTGTGAAGATCGACCCCAGCGCGCACATTGCGCCCGACTGCAGCATCCTTGGACGCGTGACCATCTGCCCTGACGTGACCGTGTTCTCCGGAGCCGCCTTGCGCGGCGACTGCGGCAACGACATCACGGTGGGAGCGCGCAGCAACATCCAAGAGAACTGCGTCTTCCACGTGAACGCCGGCACGGCTGCCGTGCGAGTAGGCGAAGGCGTGACCGTAGGCCATGGAGCGATCGTCCACGGATGCAGCATCGGAGACCACACGCTCATCGGCATGGGATCCATCATCATGGATGATGCGAAGGTGGGGTCGAACTGCCTCATCGCGGCAGGTGCGGTGGTGACGCAGGGCATGGAAATCCCTGACGGCTCGCTAGCGATGGGCTGCCCCGCGCGTGTGAAGCGCCAGCTCACGGACGAGGAGATCGCCACACTGCGCAAGGATGCCGACGACTACGTGGCGGTCGGCCGCGACATGGTAGAGAACGGCGTCATGTACGCCGGCGACGCCATCCCTGCCGACCACCCCACCATCGGCATCCCGCGCGCATAGGCGTCGCCCCCTAATCAGCCTGTGCGATCTTCGGCAGCAGGGCACGCATGAGGCGCTCGAAGTCCTCCTCGCGGGAGGCGCCCACTTCGCGGATTTCCTCCTCGGTCGGGGACGCGCCTTGAATGCCGCACGCCATGTTCGAGATGAGCGACATGCCGAGCACGCTCATGCCCACGTGCCGCGCGGCGATGACCTCCTCGCACACGCTCATGGCCACCGTGTCGGCGCCGAGCGTGCGGAATGCGCGAATCTCGGCGCGCGTCTCGAAGCTTGGGCCGAGCACGCCCAGGTACACGCCCTCCTGCACGCGCACACCCGTCTCGGAAGCCGCCTCGTGCGCCAGCGCGCGCAGGTGCGGGTCGAAGCAGTCCAGCATGGAGAAGAAACGCTCGGCCATGTCAGCGGCGTCAAGGTTCGCGATGGGATTGCGACCAGTCAGGTTAATCTGGTCGTTCATGATGCAGAAATCGCTCACTTGGTAGGACGCGTTGACCGCGCCCGCCGCGTTCGTGGTGACAAGGCGCCGAATGCCCAGGCGCGCCATAAGCCACACCGGGAACGCCACGTCCACCGCCGAGCAGCCCTCGTAACCGTGCAGACGCCCCTGCATCATGAGCACGGGCACGCCAGCGAACGTGCCGCACACGAAGCGTCCCACATGGCCGTCGGCCGTGCTCGAGCGCATGAACGGCACCTCGCGAAACGGCACGTAGACGGCGTCCTCCACGGCATCGGCCAGAGGGTTCAGCCCCGACCCGAGGATGACGCCCACCACCGGGCGCTGCTGCCCAATGCGCCGGCGCAGCGTGTCGGCCGCCCGGTTCAGTCGCTCTGCCAGCTCGTTGCGCTCTTGCATGATGCTCCTTCCTTGCGCGCGATCGCAGCGCCCACGCGCCACCATGCGCCCTTCACGTCCCGCACGTCCCGTGCGCCCCACACCTTGCTACTCTCTCCCGCACAGGGGCACCGCGGTCCAGTAGCTTCGCGCGGGACGCTTCCGTTACACGCGCTCGCCCGGCTTCTGCGCCACGAACACGCGCGGCTTGCCGGCCAGGTCCTTCACGATACGTGCGTCGCACAGACCGCCCTCTTCGGCGATTGCCACGGCGCAGTCCATGCCCACCTCGTGCAATTCGACGGCGAGCGTGCCGCCCGGCCGCAAGAAGCGCGCCGCGAACGGCACGATGCGGCGGAACACGTCAAGCCCGTCCGCGCCGCCGTCCAGCGCCAGCGCCGGCTCGAAATCGCGCACTTCCGACGGGATCTCCGCCATGACGGCGCTCGGCACGTAGGGCGGGTTGGAGACCACGAGGTCGATGCGCCCTTCGAAGCGCTCGGGCACGCCCGCGCCCAGATCGCACGCGAGCACCTTCACGCGCTCGTCCACGCCGAGCGCCCGCGCGTTCTCGCGCGCGAGCTGCACGGCCTCCGGTGCGATGTCGGTCGCAATGACCTTCGCGCCGGGCAGCTCGGAAGCGACCGAGCACGCGATGCAGCCCGACCCCGTGCACAAGTCCACCACGAGCGGCTCGAACGCCGGCGGCTCGAAGCTCTCCACGCTCAACAGCATGCCGTCCACGGCATCGACCTCGTCCGCGCCGTCGGCAAAGCCCGCGCGCTCCGCGCCT
>CASEJD010000062.1 GCA_949288145.1 uncultured Coriobacteriia bacterium | reverse complement strand
CGCAGGACTTGCGCGCGTGACGGGAATGCCGCCGCGCGAAGGGGCGAAGCGGCCGGACGCTGCGTCCGATGCGGACGCCGTGCGAAGCATCGAGCCCGGCGCGGCCGAGGCACTTGACGTGGGCGCCCGCATTGCGGGCATCGTGGAGGATGCGACTGATCGAGCCGACCTTTCGTGCCCCGAACTGCGCGACGTGCGCGAGACCATTTTCTACCACTCCCAAGACCGGACCGTGGAGCCGCAGGGCGCGGTGCGTTTCGCGCTGCCCATGGGCCGCTATGCCGCGTCACCGCTCCTGGCGCGAACGATCGCCGAGCTCGTTTCGGAGGCCTGCACCGCCGAAGGGGCGGATGCGGGGGCTCCGGTCACGGCCTGTGCCGCCCGGGTGGTGAGCGAGGGCGCGGCGTCCGGCGCGAGCCATCCTGCCTTCGCCGTCGTCGTCTCGTGCGCGCGCCCGCTGCGCATGTTCGAGGACGTGGCACAACGCCTGGCGGATGCCGGCATCTCGGTCGCCGCGCAAGGCAGCCGGTCGTTCAAGGAGACCGCGTTCGGTCGCGCGTTCCTGTCGCTTGCCCGGTTCGTCCACGAGGACGACGCGGTGCGCACGGGCAGCATGCTGACCGACTTCATGGAAAGCCCCTTTTCGGGCGTGACCTTGTCCGAAGCCCAGAAGTTCGACGCCGCCTGGCGCGCCGACCGAGACTTGGCGCACAACGCCGCGGCGCTCCTCCAGTTCGCCGCCGAGCAGAGCGAATGGGCCGCGCTCATGGCGGAAGTGGCGCAGGACGGCGACGCCGTGCAGGTGCGCCCGCTGCTCGAGCGCCTGGTCAACGCGCGTGCGGACTGGTCGGACGCCTTTCGCGCCGAGCAGCTGCAGGCCATCTCGGCGCTCTGCGAGATGGGCGGCGCGGCACAGCGGTTCGGCGTGCCGTTCTCGCAGGTGCTCGACCTACTGGCGGCGCGCCCGGTCTCGGTCAGCGCTGCCGTGGAGGCGGCGCGTCCCGTCTTCATGAGTGCGGCCACGACCCCGGCGCACCCTGTCTCCACGAGCTCGTCTGCGGGCGCGTCCACGGGTACCTCGCCTGAAGTCCTAATCTGCGACGAGCGTCGTGCGGCGCAGCTTGCGCCCGGCGCGGCGTTCGCGCTCGTCTCCGCCGACATGACGGCGGCGGACAGCCCGGTGCGCACCGAGCGCGGGGCGAAGGAGGCGCTCTTCGAGAAGCTCGGCATACCGCCGGCGCCCGACGCGCTCGTTCGCGCCCGTGCGCGGTTCGCTCGCGTGCTCGCCGTCCCGCGCGGACGCTTGGTGCTCTCGCGCCCGCTCAACACCGTCGACGCCGACGAGCAGTACCCGAGCGTCCTGTTCGAAGAGGTGCTCGACTGCTATCGCACGGACATCACGGCTGACGACGACCTCGATCGCACCTACGGCGTGCCCGCGTGCCTGTTGCCCTTCGTGGCGTCCCAGGGCGAGGACGCGGTGCACGAGGCAGTGGAGCGCTCCGCCGGAGAGCCGGCCGCGGCGCACAGCGTGGAGCACGCGCCGACCGGCGTCATCACGCCCGACCGGCGCGAGTCCATCGTGGTCTCGCGCATCGAGTCAGGCCCGGCGGCGGGCTTGGCCGCGCTTTCCGCCACGCAGGTGGAAAGCTACCTCGAGTGCCCGTACAAATGGTTCGCGCTGCGCCGCCTGCGCCTCGACACGCCGGACGCGGGCTTCGGCGCCATGGAGATGGGCATCCTCGTCCACCGCGTCATGAGCGCGTTCTACGGGCGCTTGCAGCAGGACGACCCAGCCGCCCGCGTGACGCCCGAAAACCGCGAAGCGGCGCGCGCCCTGGCGAGCGACGTGTTCTGGGAATGCTTCGACATGCAGCGCGCCGGCACGTCTACCACGCGCGTGGCGCCGCAGGGCGAGCTCGAGATGGCGCAGGTGCGTGAGCTCGCGGGCCTCGTGGAGGACTTCGCCGCGGGCGACGCCGACTTCCTGCCGGGCTTCACGCCGCGTTACGCGGAATGGGAGTTCGGCGGCGCGCGGCCGGTCGTCTACGCCGGGCACGCGCTGCGCGGCAGCATCGACCGCATCGACGTGGACGAGCAGGGCCGCGCCGTGGTCGTGGACTACAAGGGCGGTATCGGCTCGGGCGCGAATGCGCCGTACCTGCTCGTGCCGAAAAGCGCCGACGAACAGGAGGGCTTCACGCTGCCCGGCAAGGTGCAGGCGCTCATGTACGCGCAAATCGCGCGGCGCGAGCTAGGGCTCGATGTGGTGGGCGCCGTGTACGCGAACTACAGCAAGGGCACGGCCGCCGGCGCGGTGGACGACACCGTGATCGACCCGGCGTGCGCCCGCATGGAGGGGCCGTCGCGCCAGCGCAGCTGCCTGACGCAAACGGGGTTCGCCACCTTCGGCGAGCTGCTCGACGAGGTGGAGGCGCGCGTGGCGGAGGCGCTCGAGCGCTTGGCGGCGGGCGACATCGCCGCCGAGCCCACCACGTCCGATGCGTGCGCGCACTGCCCGGTGACGGTCTGCGACAAAAGGACGGCATAAATGGGGTACACGCCTGCACAGAAAGCAAGCATCGAGCACGTCGACGGCCCGCTGCTCATCTCGGCCGGCGCCGGCTCCGGCAAGACGTTCACGCTCACGCGCCGCATCGCCTGGGCGCTCACGCCCGGCTCCGCCGGCGAAGGCCGCGCGTTCGTGGACGACATCGACCAGGTGCTCGCCATCACGTTCACCGAGAAGGCCGCACGCGAGATCAAAGCGCGCGTTCGCTCCACGCTGCGCCAGGAAGGCCTGGTGGAGCAGGCGCTCAAGGTGGACGCCGCCTGGATCTCCACCATCCATGGCATGTGCTCGCGCATCCTGAATGAGCACGCGCTGAGCCTGGGGATGGACCCGGCGTTCTCCATCGTGGGAGACCAGGAGCAGCGCGACCTGCTGGACGCGTGCATTGAAGAGGCCCTCGGCGCCGAGAACGAGCTGCTGGACGACGGCCGGTTCGGCGGCCTGGTCCGCGCGTACGGCGCGCGCGGGGGAGAGGGCAGCGTGCGGGACATGCTCTCCACGGTGCTCAACACGGCATCCGGCCTCATGGACGGGCTCGACGCGTTCGAGCTGGGTCCGGCGCCGCGCGAGGCGTCGCGCCTGGCGCTCGAGCTCAAGTTGGCTTACGAAGAGACGCTCGCCATCACGGAGGCGGAGGCCGCGCAGCGGAAAAAGCCCACGTCGACCATGGAGTCGGCGCTGGCAGGCTGTCCGGCGGCCATCGAGGAGCTCGAAGCGCTCGTCGAGCGCGGGTGCTCGCACGGTGGGCTGCTTGCGCGCGTTCCCGCGCTGTTCTGCCCGAAGAAGTACGGCTCGGCGGAGTTCAAGGCCGCCGTGGACGAGCTGCGAAGCGCGCTGGCCCAGGCGGCGGGGGAATGCGAAGCCGCCTTGGCGCGCCCGCACGCCGAGGCGCTGCTCGCCCTTGCGCGTGACGTGGAGGCGCGCTACCAGGAGCGCTTGGATCAGCGTGGCGCGCTCGATATGGACGGCCTGCTGCGCGCGGTCCTGCGCGCGTTCCGCGAGCGCCCCGACATGGCTGCCGCCTACGCGGACCGCTTCAAGCTGGTCATGGTGGACGAGTTCCAGGACACGAACCAGCTGCAGATCGACATGATCTCCTACCTGGTGGGCGACCGCGAGCAGCGCCTATGCACGGTGGGCGACGCCCAGCAGTCCATCTACGCGTTCCGCGGGGCGGACGTCTCGGTCTACGAGGCGCACAAAGAACGCATGCGCTCGCCCGAGGTGGGCGCGCTCGACGTGCGCCTGGACG
This sequence comes from uncultured Coriobacteriia bacterium, assembly GCA_949288145.1. Lineage (GTDB taxonomy): Bacteria > Actinomycetota > Coriobacteriia > Coriobacteriales > Eggerthellaceae > Aveggerthella. The sequence goes on along the minus strand of CASEJD010000062.1, from coordinate 603 downwards.
CGAACTTCCGCAGCAACGCGGCCATCCTCGATTTCGCGGAGCGCATCTTCCAGCAGGACCACGTCTTCGGCGAAGGGTTCCTGCACCTTGACGCGGGCCGCGACGAGTCGCGCGTGAAGGCGCCGTACCGCGGTAGCGCGCCGCGCATTGACATCGTGGACGTGGAGGGCGAGAAAGGCGTTGTCGCCGACGACCGCGCCGACTTCGCCGCCGAGGCCATCGCCGAGCGCTTCGAGCGCCTGCGCGCCGAAGGCCACGAGCCGCGCGACATGGTGGTGCTGCTCGGCACCATGGCGCGCTCGGTGCGCTACGCCGAGATCTTGCGTGCGCATGGGTTCGACTGCGTCATCACCGGTGGCTCGACGTTCGCGTCGTTTTCCGAGGTGCGCACGGTGGGCGCGCTCTTGTCCGCGCTGGCCAACCCGGCGGACACGCAGGCCCTCTTCGCCGTGCTCACGAGCGACGTCTTCGGGCTTTCGGCGGACGACGTGGTGGACATCTCCACCAAGCGGGGCGAAGACGGGCTGCCGCGTCGCCGCTCGCTTGCTGCCGGGCTGCGCGCCGTGGCGGAAGAGGACGCGGCCAGCTTGCCCTTGCGCGCGG
>CASEJD010000061.1 GCA_949288145.1 uncultured Coriobacteriia bacterium | reverse complement strand
CACGTCGGGGCTGCACGCGCAGGTGAACGCCGCCCGCGAGACGGAGCGCGCCGCGCACGACGCCTACGACGCGGCGAGCGCCGAGCTCTCCGTGGCGCGTGTGGAGAAAGGGCGCCTGGAGGTGCAGGTGCAGGCGGCGGTCGACGCGGTGGTGAAGGACTGCGGCACTCCGCTCGAGACCGCGCTCGAGCTGCCCGCGCTCGAGTCGCGCCCCGAGGCGGAGGAGCAGGCGTTCAAGCTGCGCCGTCGCATCGCCAACATGGGCGCCATCAACCCTGACGCCGCCGAGGAGTACGAGGCGCTCAAGACACGCTACGACTACCTGGCGGCGCAGCTCGACGACCTCGAGGGCGCCCGCCGCGCGCTCGCGAAGATCGTCCGTGCTATCGAGGCGCGCATGCGCGATGATTTCGCGCGCACCTACGAGCAGGTCGACCGGAACTTCCAGGAGATCTTCGCACTGCTGTTCCCGGGCGGCTCGGCCAGCCTGTCGCTCGTGGACCCGGACGACATGGAGAACACCGGCGTCGAGGTGAACGCGCAGCCGCGCGGCAAGCGCATCACGAAGATGATGCTCATGAGCGGCGGCGAGAAGTCGCTCACGGCGCTCGCGCTCCTGTTCGCGGTCTACCGCATCCGCTCGACGCCGTTTTACATCCTCGACGAGGTGGAGGCGGCGCTCGACGACACGAACCTGCGGCGCCTGGCGGCATACCTCGACGCCCAGCGCGACGAGACGCAGCTCATCATGATCACGCACCAGCGACGGACCATGGAGATGGCCGACGCGCTCTTCGGCGTGTCCATGCAGTCCGACGGCGTGACGAAGGTCATCTCGCAGAAACTATAGGGCCTCGGCGGCCGCCGGGGCGGGGCACATCGGCACTGAACAGCGGGCGTTCGCAGGGACGCCCGTTTCGGTATACTGAAACGGTTGTGTGCAATTCGAGTTCTAAGGAGTCCGGATGGGCTTTTTCGACCGTATCAGCGAAGGCTTGCAGCGTTCGCGCGATAAGTTCAAGGAGCAGATGAACGTCCTGCTGGACCGCGGTCCGGAGCTGGACGACGATTTCTGGGAGACGCTGGAGGAGACGCTCGTGCTCTCCGACGTGGGCGCGCCCGCTGCCGCCGACATTGTGGAGCGCCTGCAGGACCAGGCTCGCCGCCAAGCGCTGCCCGACGCCTATGCCGTGCTCGACCTGCTGAAGGAGCACATCGCCGAGACCTTCGCCCCGGGCGGGGAGGAAATCTTCGGCGGCGACCCGGCGCTCGTGCTGTTCGTGGGCATCAACGGCACGGGCAAGACCACCACGGTGGGCAAGATCGCGAAGGCGTCCGTGGACGCCGGGCGTGCGGTCATCCTTGGCTCGGCGGACACGTTCCGCGCCGCCGCCATCGAGCAGCTCGAGGTGTGGTCGGAGCGCGCGGGCGTCGAGATGGTCACGCGTGAGCGCGGGTCCGACCCGGCGAGCGTGTGCTACGACACCATCGAGCGCGCCGAGGCCATCGGCGCCGACCTCGTGCTCATCGACACGGCGGGACGCTTGCACACCTCGGCCGACCTCATGCGCGAGCTCGAGAAGGTCGTCACGGTCGTGCGCAAGCGCTCGAGCCTGCCGGTTTACACGGTGCTCGTCATCGATGCGACGACCGGCCAGAACGGCCTGCAGCAGGCGCGCGAGTTCAACCGTGCCCTGGACCTCGACGCGCTCATCGTCACGAAGCTCGACGGCACGGCGAAGGGCGGCATCGCGCTCGCGGTCTCGCACGAGCTGGGTCTGCCCATCGTCAAGATCGGCGTGGGCGAAGGCATCGAGGATTTGCGCGAGTTCGACGCGCTGCAGTTCGCTGGCGCGCTTATCGGCGACTTCGACGAGCGCTATGACGAGGCCGAGGACGGCCTTGCCGCCGAGCAGGCGCCCATCGCGGCGCCGCATGCGGACGAACGCGCTGCCGAACCGGAAGAAGAGCGCGAGGCGGAAGCCCCGGTCGAGTTCGAGATCGAAACCGAGTCCGAGCCGGAAGTCGAGACCGAGGTCGAGTTCGTGTCGGAGCCGGAATCGGAGGATGAGCCCGAGCTTTCCGACGAGTCCGAAGAAGAGCTCGAGGACGAGGGCGAGCCTGAGCCCGAGCCGGCGCCCGTGGAGCCCGAGGCCGAGGACGATCTCGAGGTCGAGCTGGAGGAGGAGCCTGCATTCGAGCCGGAGCCCGAGCTCGAAGAAGTCGAGGTTGAGGCTGAACCGGAGCCCGAACCCGAGTTCGAAGAAGTCGAGGTTGAGCCCGAGCCCGAACCCGAACCCGAACCCGAACCTGCCGAGCCTCCGCGCAAGAGGCATTTCTGGGAACGCTGGTTCTAAGCCCGTCGTTTTCGCCGCTGTGCGGAATTCGCGCGCTCCTGCCCGCATGCGCTGGGCGGGAGCGCGTTCGTCGTATAATGGGCGGTCAGACACGCCGCACGCCGCGCCGAGCGCGGCATTCGACCATCACGCAAGGAGCAGTCCATGCTGGAGAACCTTTCCGACCGTTTGCAGAACATCTTCTCGGGCTTGCGCGGCAAGGGCAAGCTGACCGAAGAGGACATCAACGCCGCCATGCGCGAGATTCGCATGGCGCTTTTGGAGGCTGACGTCAACTTCAAGGTCGTGAAGTCGTTCATCGCCCGCACGAAAGAGCGCTGCCTCGATGCCGAAGTTCTGGAGTCGCTCACGCCTGCTCAGAACGTCGTGAAAATCGTGCTCGACGAGCTCACGGGCTTGCTCGGCCGCACGGACTCCAAGCTCGTGCTCACGTCGCGCATCCCCAACGTCATCATGCTCGTCGGCCTGCAGGGCTCGGGCAAGACGACCGCCGCGGCGAAGCTGGCCTACCGCCTGCGCGAGCAGGGCCACGCCCCGCTGCTCGTCGCCTGCGACGTCTACCGTCCCGCCGCTGCCGACCAGCTCCAGACGCTCGGTGACGAGATGGGCATCCGCGTCTACCGCGGTGAGGGCACGGATCCTGTGAAGATCGCTCGGGAGGGCGTGCGCGATGCCGTGGACAACCTGCGCGACGTGGTCATCGTCGACACGGCAGGCCGTCTGCACGTCGACGAGGACATGATGGCCGAGGCCGAGAACATCAAGGCCGCCGTCAAGCCCGACCAGATCCTCATGGTGGTCGACGCCATGACCGGTCAGGACGTCGTGAACGTGGCCGCCGCATTTGCCGAGCGCGTCGATTTCGACGGCGTCATCATGTCGAAGATGGACGGCGACGCCCGCGGCGGCGGCGCGCTTTCCATCAAGGAGGTCACCGGCAAGCCCATCAAGTTCATCTCCGCGGGCGAGAAGCCGGACTCCCTTGAAGAGTTCCATCCCGACCGCATGGCCAAGCGCATCTTGGGCATGGGCGACATGATCTCGCTCATCGAGAGCGCCGTGAAGGTGCAGCAGGAGGAAATCGAGGCCGAGCAGGCGGAGCGCATGGCGCGCGCCGAGCTCAACCTGAACGACTTCATCAACATGAACAAGCAGATCCGCAAGATGGGCGGCGTGGGCAAGCTCATCTCGGCGCTGCCCGGCGGCGACAAGGCCATGGCGAACGGCCAGGTGGACATGAAAGCGCTCGACCGCATGGAGGTCATCATCAACTCCATGACGAAGGCGGAGCGCGAAAAGCCCGACCTGCTGAACGGCTCCCGCCGCGCGCGCATCGCCCAGGGCGCCGGCGTGAGCGTCTCCGAGGTGAACCAGCTCATCAAGAAGTTCAACGAGACGCGCAAGATGATGAAGAAGATGATGCCCGCCATGGAGCAGCAGCTTGGCGCAGGCAAGAAGGGAAAGAAGGGCAAGAAAGGCAAGCGCCGCCGCGGTTTCGGCCTGCCCGGCATGGGCGGCATGAGCATGTCCGACCTGAAGAAGATTCAGGACATGATGGGGCAGTAGCCTCGCAGCGGGGGGGATCCCGCGCGAACCAACAAAGGCGAGCTCAGGGCCTCCGCGCGGCATGGCGGCGCGGAGGCCCCCGTTTTGTGCAGGGCGCTCTACACGACGTTTCGCGCGCGGGGCCCGCTTTGCGGCATGCCTGTCGCGAGAGCCCGTGAAAAAACGCCACCTTGCGTTATTTCCGCAGTTTGGCTACCATAATCCCGTTATACGTCATTTCGCAGGGGATTATCCCGATTCTTTTTTCTCCCGTATGCAAGCAAAGGCGTGCTGGCCTTTGCTGTAGTACCTGCCAATCCTGCTTAAAGGAGGACCAGTGAAATTCTTTCTGGACACGGCCGACCTCGCCGAGATCGAAGAGGCGGCCAGCTGGGGCGCGCTCGCGGGCGTGACCACGAACCCCTCGCTGTATGCTCGCATCGGCGGCAAGCTCGAGGACTTCCATGCGCATATCAAGCGCATCTGCGACATCGTGGACGGCCCCGTCTCCGCTGAGAGCGTCGCCATGACGCGTGACGAGATCATTCGCGACGGCCTGGAGCTCGCCGAGATCGCTCCGAACGTCGTCGTGAAGATTCCGACCATGGTCGAGGGCCTTGCCGCCACGCGCGCGCTCGCCGACCAGGGCGTCGCCGTCAACATGACGCTGTGCTTCTCGGTGCCGCAGGCCATCCTGGCCGCCCGCGCCGGCGCTCGTTACGTGAGCCCGTTCATCGGCCGCTTCGACGACATCTCCGAGGACGGCCTTGAGCAGGTGGGCAATATCGTCCAGGCGCTCAACAACTACGACTTCTCGAGCAGCACGGTCAACGGTGAGCAAATCGAGGTCATTGCCGCGTCGGTGCGCAGCGCCAACCACGTGACCCAGGCGGCGCTCATGGGCGCCGACATCGCCACCGTCCCGTTCGGCGTGCTCAAGAAGATGGTTCAGCACCCGCTGACCGACCGTGGCCTTGAGTCGTTCATGAAGGACTGGGAGAAGGTCCAGAACGCATGAGCGAAGCCCAGACCCCGAACGTGACCATCGCGGCGTCCGCTGACGTCGTGTCCGTGATGCCCTCCACGCCGCGCCGCAAGACCGTCGTCGATGCTGCGGCGTCCGAGGGCGCGGACGCCCCGAAGAAGTCGCCGCGCCGCCGCACGCGCGCCTCGAAGGAGGCGGAGGCGGCAGCGGCGCCTTCGAAGGACGCCGCTCAATCGTCTGACGAGCCGGCTCTCGAGAAGCCGAAGCGCCGTCGCGGCCGTCCCACGAAGGCGGAAGTCGAGGCGCGCAAGGCCGCCGAGGCGGCCGCAGCGGCGGCATCCGGCGCGCCTGCCGATCAGGCCGCCCACCCGACGGCCGAGCCGGCTCCCGAGAAGCCCAAGCGCCGT
>CASEJD010000060.1 GCA_949288145.1 uncultured Coriobacteriia bacterium | reverse complement strand
CTCGGCGGGAGCGCCCGTCTCGGCAGCGCGCACGGCCTCTTCAGCGGCGGCGATCGTCTGGGCGGCCATCTCAGCCTCGCGCGCCTCGGCGATGGCCTGGCGGCGGTTCGCCTCGCGCTGCGCTTCGGCCATGGTGGCCTCCTGGTGGCGGCGGTAGGCTTCCTTGATCATGAACGCCTGCGAATCGAACGGCGTGTCGCCCTTGAGCGCGAAGTGGCGCAGCTCGGTGTAGGTCAGGTCGGGCTTGAGCTCGCGCAGCTTGGCGGTGTCGGACAGGAACGTCTTCACGTAGTCCACCACCTGCATGCGAAGCTGCTCGTTGAGCACCGGCCAGGCGATCTCCACGCGCTTGTCCATGTTGCGCGTCATGAGGTCGGCGCTGGACAGGTAGACGCGCATCTCGTCGAGCGGGCCGAAGCCGTAGATGCGGCTATGCTCCAGCTGACGTCCCACGATGGAGACGATGCGCACGTTGTCGGTGTAGCCTTCGACGCCCGGCACCAGGCAGGAGATGCCGCGCACGAGCATGGTCACGGGCACGCCGGCCTGCGAGGCCTCGACGATCTTCAGGATGACGTCCTTGTCGGTGACGGAGTTCGTCTTGAAGTACAGGCCGCAGGGCTTGCCCTCCTTTGCCAGCGCGATCTGCTGGTCGATGCCGGCGATGATGTTCGGCTTAATCTGCAGTGGCGCAACCCAGAGCAGCTGGTACTCGGTGGAGGCGTTCTCAAGCTGCATGTTGCGGAAGAAGAGCGTGGCGTCGCGCCCGATGGCCTCGTCGGAGGTGATGAACGAGAAGTCCGTGTACAGGCGTGCCGTCTTCTCGTTGTAGTTGCCGGTGCCGAGCTGCGTGATGTACTGCACGCCGTCCTCGGTCTGGCGCGTGATGCAGCAGATCTTGCTGTGGACCTTGTACTCGCGGAAGCCGTAGATGACGTTGCAGCCGGCCTCCTCGAAGCGCTGCGACCACTCGATGTTGTTGGACTCGTCGAAGCGGGCGCGCAGCTCGAAGAGCGCGGTCACTTCCTTGCCGTTCTCGGCGGCGTTGATGAGCGCTTCCGCCAGGTGCGACTGGCTGGCCAGGCGGTAGAGCGTGATCTTGATGGACACGACGCTCGGGTCAGTGGAGGCCTCGCGCAGCAGCTGCACGAACGCGTCCATGCTCTCGTACGGGTAGGACAGCAGGACTTCCTTCTCGGAGACCTGCTGGAGGATGGAGCGGTTGCGCTCCAGGCACGCGGGCCACTGCGGCACGAACGGCTTGCTCGTGAGCGCGGCGCGCGTCTCCTTGCCCACGCGGCCGGCGAGGCCCCAAGCATAGCCCATGTCCAGCGGCACGGAGGTCACGAAGACCTGGTGCTCTTCCAGCTCCAGCTTGCTCAGCAGGAACTTGCTCATGACGGAGGAGAGCTGGCGCTCGCACTCCAGGCGGACCGGCGCCAGGCGGCTGCGCTTCTTGAGGATGCGCTTCATGTGCTCGCGGTAGTCGTCGTCGGCCTCGTCGGAGGTCTCCGTGGTGTCAAGGTCGGCGTTGCGCGTGACGCAGATGACGTTGGCATGCTTGACGGCGTACATGGAGAAGACCTCGTCCACGAGGGTCTCGATGGCGTGCTCCAGGAGCACGAACTGGAAGCCCTCGCCCGGCAGCTGAATGACGCGCTGGCACTGCTTCGGCAGCGGGATCAGACCCAAGGTCACGCCCTCGGCGGCCTTGTTCTTCTTCTTTTTCTTGTGGTCCTTGCCGTTCTTCTCGACCTCGGCGGAGGTCTTGTCGACCGTCTCGTCCAGGCGCACCAGGACGTACAGCGCGCCGTTCTCCAAGTGCGGGAACGGGTGGCGCGAGTTGATGATCTGCGGCGACAAGAACGGGCTCACGTTAGCCTGCAGGAAATCGCGCAAAAACTCGCGTTGGTCGTCGGAGAGCTCGTCCATGCCCAGATGGCGCACGCCGTGCTTGGCCAGCTCGGCGTTGACGTTGGCGAAGATGCGCTCCTGCAGCGGGTACAGCTCGTGGCAGCGGGCGTAGATGGCGTCCAGCTGCTGCGAGGGGGTCATGTTCGTCTTGCTGTCGCGGATGGGGGTCTTCGCGAAGCTCATGTCCGTGAGGCTGCCCACGCGGACCATGAAGAACTCCTGCAGGTTGGACGAGAAGATGGACACGAAGGTCAACCGCTCAAGCAGCGGGACGCTCTCGTCGGCTCCCTGGTCGAGCACGCGCTCGTTGAACGTGAGCCACGAAAGCTCTCGGTTCTGCATGAACGGAGCGTGCGGGGGCTCGATGGTAGTGGTGGTGTTGATTGCGTCCACGGCGTCCCTCCTAAACGTCATTGGCGATGCGGGCCCTCAGCTAAAGCGCGTCGTCCAAAATCCCTACGAGCGCTGCTGTTTCGGCACTCCCTTCAGTATACGCTCAATTAGGTATCCCTCGCGAACTCCGCCCCCGCAAACGTGCAGGCTTTCGGCACCAAACTCCTCCAGCACGCGCCGAAGGATAAGACAGCCGGGCAGAAGCGTGTGCACGCGGTCGGGCGTGGCCTTCACGGCAAGGTGGGCGAAAGCTCCCGGGTCCTCGCAGGACAGCGTCACGATCTCGTCGAGGTCCGCTGGCGTGAGGTCAGCAGGGCGGGCGGAGCGCTTCACCTCTGCGATCATCTTGGCGGCGGCGCGCACGGCGCCGCCCACACCGTAGAACTGCGCGCTCTTGTAGCGATCGCGGTTCTTGCGGACGGTCTCCTCGAGCCTCTCGTCGAAGGACTTCACAATGGCGCGTGCCTCTTCGGGCGTGGGCAGCACGCCGGCCACGAAGTCCGCGTACGAGGACAGCGAGCCTTGGCCGATGCTCACGTTGTTGGAGTCCTTGCCGTCGCGCACGCGAGTGAGCTCGGTGGAGCCGCCGCCGATGTCGATGAGCGTGCCGGCGCCGAGCATCTCCTCGCTCATGGCGCCCACGAAGCCCAGGTGCGCCTCGTCGGCGCTGGAGAGCAGGCGGATGTCGTGGCCGATGCGCCGTTCGATGACGCGCACGGCTTCGTGCGAGTTCTCGCAGTTGCGCAGCACGGCGGTGGCGAAGATGTCGAGGCGCTTGCAGTCGAAGTACTCGGCGCGGCGCAGGTGACCGGACAGCACGCTGACGGCGTGCTCGATGCCCTGGCCGGTCATTTCCCCGTCTACCACGTGGGCGGCGAGCCCCGCCATGACCTTGTGGTTGATGATGGTTCGGAAGTCCTTCTTCTTGCGGTACTCCAACTGTTTGCTGTTGCGGACTTCGTAAATGCACATGCGGACCGTGTTCGATCCGAGGTCGATGATTCCGTAATTCGGCATATGCCGGCTTGCCTTTCTCTGCCGCTCTCTTGCGCGCACAGGCACCCCGCCGGGATGGCGACGGACGGCGCGAAGCGGGACCACTCTCTCTTGTTCACGCGCATGCGCACGTTAGGCCGTTCGAGGCCTCCCGGCGCTCGCTCTCTCTCGCGCGCAGGCGTACATTCTAGTAGTAAGGGGCGCTCCAGCGCCGAAGAGCCGTCTGCCGCGTGGTATATTTTACGCAAGCTTTGCAAACAAGGAGGGCGGAGCGCGCAGCGAAGGGGAGGGAGCCGGCTTGCGCAGCCGGCGGCCCGCATGATGCCGAGCGCGACCGCGGGGCAGCCTGCACGGGGCCCCGAGGCACGGTGCCGCCCGAGAGGCCCGTCAGGAGGTCCGCATGCTCGAGAAGATCGATTTCGACGTCGACAAGATCACGAAGGAAGAGTACAAGCCGCTCCACAAAGAGCTGGTCGATCGCCTGGTCGTGCTTCAACAGGAAGCGCGCCGCCGCAACATCGGCCTGGTCGTGCTGTTCGAAGGCTGGAACGGCGCCGGCAAGGGCGGGCGCATCTCCGATCTGCTCTACGAGCTGGACGCCCGCGCCACCACCGTGCACGTGACCGCGAACTTTAACGTGGAGGACGCGCGCCGCTACCGCGAGGAGCACATGGGCTCCACGGGCTATTTCCCCATGATGCAGGAGTTCTGGAAGGCGCTCGGCCCGCGCGGCAACATCACCTTCTTCGACCGCGGCTGGTACACCACCGCCGCGCAGCGCCTCATCTACGCGCTGCCCGACAAGGACGTCTCCGACAAGAAGCGTCGCAAGATCGAGAAGCGCCTGGGCGTGCAGGCGGAGTCGTTCGTGAACTCCATCGAGGACTTCGAGTCCCAGCTGGTGGACGACGGCTACGTCGTGGTGAAGTTCTTCCTGCACATCTCCGAGAAGACGCAGCGCAAGCGCCTGACCGGCCTGGCGGAGGACCCGTCCACCGCCTGGCGCGTCTCGCAGGACGAGCTGGACGCCATTGACGACTACGAGCGCACCTACCGCGTCTACGACCGCTTCCTGCACGCCACGAACTACAGCTTCGCGCCGTGGGTCCTGCTCAACGGCGAGGACAAGCGCCGCGCGAACCTGACCGTGGTGCGCACGCTCGTGGAGAAGCTCGACTCTGCGCTGCACCGCCAGAAGGACCCGGCTGCCGAGGCCGCCGCGCAGGCCGCGCTGGCGAACTCCACACAGGGCTCGCAGGTCGAAGGCGACGAGCGCACGCGCACGCCCGAGCAGAACGAGCAGCTGCGCCACGAGGCCGAGGCCGCCGCTGCCGCGCAGCACGCGCACGCGCCCATCGCGTCGAAGTTCGAGATCGTCTCCGACTTCCCGACGCTCACGGGCATCGACCGCCACCTGCGCCTGACGCGCGAGGACTACAAGCGCCGCCTGAAGATCGAGCAGAAGCGCCTCTTCGAGCTCGAGCTCGAGATGTACCAGAAGCGCGTGCCGCTCATGATCTGCTTCGAAGGCCTGGACGCCGCGGGCAAGGGCGGCGCCATCAAGCGCGTGGCGCAGGCGCTGGACGCGCGCGCCTACACCATCTACCCCTCGCCGGCTCCCACCAAGGACGAGCTGTTGCACCCGCACCTGTGGCGCTACTGGACGCGCCTGCCGAAGGCGGGCCACGTGGGCATCTACGACCGCACGTGGTACGGCCGCGTGCTGGTAGAGCGCGTGGAGGGCTTCGCAAGCCCGGCGGAGTGGGCCCGCGCCTACGACGAGATCAACGAGTTCGAGCGCGATCTGGAGCGCTGGGGCGCCGTCCTCATCAAGTTCTGGGTGGACGTCAGCCCCGACGTGCAGATGGAGCGCTTCGAAGCCCGCGAGCAGGATCCCGACAAGCAGTGGAAGATCACCGCTGAGGACTGGCGCAACCGCGACAAGTTCCCGCAGTACAAGAGCGCGATCGAGGACATGTTCCGCCTCACGTCCACCGAGTACGCCCCGTGGATCGTCCTCGAGAGCGACGACAAGATGTACGCGCGCATCAAAGCCCTACGAATCATCAACGACGCGCTCGAAGCGCGCTTGCACGATAACTAGGCTCGGTATACTATCTTTCGACGGCCAGCCTTCTGGCCAGGAAAGACGCGTACGGAACGTCCTTCGGGGCGTCAGAGTAAAAGGGGAAACGACATGACTCTGTTCGGTATGGAAATCCCGATGTGGGGCATCGGCGCGATCGTGGCGATTATCGTTTTGATCATCGTCATCTTCATCGCGAAGGGCTTCTTCGACGAAATGAAGAAATAGCGCGCGGTCCAAACCGCCGAATCTTCGAAAAACGCCCCCGTTCCGGGGGCGTTTTGCTAGTATTGACGGATAACGAAAGCCCGTTGGCCCTGCGGGGTGAAGTTATCCCGGAGAAAGGAATCCATGGACCGCCAGCGCGAATATGGAGAGGTGCTTCCTGCGTCGAGCACGCAGCGCAAGCCGCCGAAGCGCACGCCGGGCTCCCGGCCCTCGATTTCGTGCCCTGACCCTCACGTGCCCTACCAACGGCCGCGCAGAGGGCGCGTTTCG
>CASEJD010000059.1 GCA_949288145.1 uncultured Coriobacteriia bacterium | reverse complement strand
GCACGAGCTGCGGCAGACACGGCTGCAACGCCGGCTCGCCGCCCGTGAGCGTGGTGCACGCGGCCGGCGTGCTCGCCACCCAGGCGGCGATCTCGTCCACGGTCAGCCACTGCACCGGGCAGCCGGGCTCGTTCGCCCACATGGTGTCGCAGTACGAGCAGCGCAGGTTGCACCCCGCGAAGCGTACGAACGCCGCAAGGCGCCCCGCGCGCGGGCCTTCGCCGTTCACGCTCGCGAACATCTCGACGACCGGCATGCGCCCGTCCGTCGCGTTACCCACGGCGGTAGATGGCGCAGTTGTTCGGCGTCTCGTACACGTCAATCTGACAGACCGGCAGGCCCTGCGCTTCCAGACGGTCGAAGAAGTAGCGCGCCAGGTTCTCCGCCGTGGTGCGAAACGGCAGGATGGACAGCTCGAAGCCCTCTTCGCGCAGGCACTCCAGCGTCTTTTCCTTGAGCGAGCCCTCTTCCACCACGAACGAGTGGTCAAGCTCCTCGGTCAGCTCGCGCACGGCATTCTTGAACACGCCGAAGTCGACCACCATGTCCTTCATGGTACCTTCGGTCTGGAGCTCTTCTTGCCCCAGGTACGCCACCACGCGCCAGCGGTGGCCGTGCAGGTTCTCGCATTTTCCGTGGTAGTCGGTCAGGAAATGAGCCGCGTCGAAGCTGCTCTCGGTCTTCAGGCCGTACATGGGGCCCCTTTCTCGCCTATCGTCCTCTGTCGCGAAACGCTAGGCGAGCGGGACGGGCCCGAGAGACGGGCGCATCCCAGAGGCGCCGCACCGCGCACAGCGCGGCGACGCTCGATTGCCTAGTTTTGTTTAACGACAGGAGGTTCTCGAACTGTCGATGCTGTTGTCTTCGCCGGTCCGGCGCGTGCGCGGACGACGATGCGCCGCCAGCGGGAACGCCCGCACGCAGCGCGACACAGTATAGCGAAATCGCGCGCCGTTCGGGCGCTGGCCAGCCCGCTTCACGCAATACCCAGCGCAGCTTCAACCTCCGCTCTTTCGGCGGGCTTCCCGAAAGTGACGAAGGGGTGGCGAAGGGACGCTTCAACCTCTGTTCCGCAAGCGGCCTCCTTCGCACCACTTTGGCGCAAGGCGTGTACAATCTCCCTCTGCCGCCCGAAGGCGGCTTCGCACGAACATCCATCCGGAAGGATTGTCCATGACGCTTCGCCAGATTCCGTGCGCGCAGGCAGACACCGCGCGCACGCAGGTCGCTCGCGCACGCCTTATTGCGGCCATCGCATCGCTCGCGCTCGCTATCGCGTGCTGCTGCACGCTCGCCGGCTGTTCCGGCGCCGCCACCACCGCCGCGAACGACGGCTCCTCCCCCGCGCGCCCGCCGGCTGAGGCGCTCGAAGCGCTGCCGGAGTATTCGGGCCTGTCCTACATCGAGGTCAACGGCAACGTGCCCTATTTCTCCGGCGAAGCGGACCTGCCGAACGGTTACGAGGTCTACACGCCGCTCGACCTGCTGGGCCGCTGCGGCACGGCGGAGGCGAACGTGAGCAAGGACACCATGCCCACCGGCGAGCGCGGCGACATCAGCGAGATCCATCCGTCCGGCTGGGACCAGGAGTTCTACGACTTCGTGGAGAACGAGGCGCTGTATAACCGCAGCCACCTCATCGGTTTCCAGCTGGCCGGCGAGAACGCCAACGAGGCGAACCTCATCACCGGCACGCGCCATATGAACGCCGACATCATGGAGCCGCTCGAGAGCGAGGTCGCGCAGTACGTCCGCCGCACCGGCAACCACGTGCGCTACCGCGTGACGCCCGTGTTCGTGGACGAAGAGCTCGTGGCGCGCGGCGTGCTCATGGAGGCCGAGTCCGTGGAGGACGACGGCGAGGGCATCCGCTTCTGCGTGTACGCCTACAACGTGCAGCCGGGTGTGGACATCAACTACGAGACGGGCGCCAACTGGGCGAACGGCCAGTCGACGCAGGTCGACTTCCTGGACGCCCGCCAGGTGAACGGCGACGTGCCCGCAGAGGTGATCGCGCCGGCGAACAGCGCGTCCGCCTCGGGCGATGCGGACGCAGAGAGCCCGGCCGATTCGAGCGATGCCTCGAACGCTGCGAACAACGTTTCCGGCTCGACTGCCTCGAATGCGGGCGCGTCTTCATCTGCAAGTGAGAGCGCCGCAACTGAGAGCACCGAGGAAACGAACGCCATTGTGCGCGACTACGTGCTCAACACGGGCTCGCGCAAGTTCCACACACCGGACTGCCCCTCGTGCGAAGACATCAGCGGCAACAACCGTCAGGACTACCACGGCACGCGCGACGACCTCATCGCCCGCGGCTACGAGCCCTGCGGCGCCTGCCGCCCGTAATGTGAAAAAGGGTCAGTCCCTTTTTCACATCTGCAACCCTTGTGAGGATGCACATGGCATTCTCGCGAATGGACTACAATCTTCCCTGCCCCGGTACACATCGGGGTTCTTTTTGAAGCCAACACGCTGACACGCGAACGCAAGGAGTGAACATGACGCACCGCACCACGCCGGACGGCGAGAACCGGCGCGCCGCCGGCCGTCCGCGGCCGAGCGTGCGCCATACGCGTCGCACTCGCTCTCAGCGTTCAAGCAGCCCTGAAATGCCCGCGCAGGCACCCGAAGCCGCCAACACGCCGTCGGGCGGTACGCCGGCGAACACCGCCGACCGCGCCACTACGCAGGCGAACACCGTGCGCATGACCGCTCCGGCGAACGCGGGTCGCGAAGCTGGAG
>CASEJD010000058.1 GCA_949288145.1 uncultured Coriobacteriia bacterium | reverse complement strand
CGGGATTGGAGGGCATTTTATCTCGCGAAAACGACGAGGATTTGTATCAGGGTGCACCAAGGTCGGAAAGGCGAGGCGCATAAGGCAGGGGTGCGATGCGTGAGGCGGGCGGTGCGCCTGGGTCGGGGCAACATCTCCATGGCAGGCGCAACAAAAAGAGCTCGCCGTATGGCGAGCTCTTTCGTATGCATGGTATGTCCGGGTGCGTATTACGCGCGCACGACCTTGCCGGCCTTCATGCACGAGGTGCAGACGTTGGCCTTGCGGACATGGCCGTTCGCCTCGCGAATCGTGATCTTCTGCACGTTCGGGCGGAAGACGCGGTTCGTCACGCGATGCGAGTGGCTGACGTTGCGGCCGGCAACGGGATGCTTGCCGCAGATTTCACAAACTCTAGACATACTGATCACTCCGTTACTATCGATTCGGTCCGTGCCTGCAAACCGACTATGACAAAAGCCTTGCTAATATAGCACACGCTTTTGGCGCGTCCAAGCGATTATGGCGAAAAATCCACGAAACACGCCACCGGGCGTGTCCACCGCAGTCCACATGCAGCTTCCCGCCCGCACGCGCGACGGTGAGCGGGCGTCGCGCGCGTCGGCTCCGTGCTCTTCGCGCGCTGACGCACAGCCGAACAGTCTATTCCTTCGCGTGTCGCGCGGCAAGTCAAAATGCGGGAGCGGGCATCGTGCGGGCGTGCGCTCTGGCGTTGCGCAAGCCTGCGTGCTTGGCACGTGGCGCTGGCGGCTTGACCGACAGCGGTTTCGCAGGTGCGCGTTGCGCGAGCCCGCGGGCTTGGGAAGGTAGGGTGGCGGGCGCGGCCTCAAGGGGACATCAACATGGCAAGTCCTTGACGGCTACTATCACGGCGCGTCCGCACGCTCGAAGCCCGTACGGTGAGATGCGCCGAAGGGGGTATGCCGCCGTATGGTTCGATTGTCTAAGGAATATGCTACTATTTCCTGTTGTTTCGGTCGCGTTGCCGCTTACGGCGGCGAGGCCGGCGTGCGCGCGGTATACTTCTCATTTGGACGATCCGAAGAAAGCGGCCGCGCGCTGCGCATCGCGAAAGGACGAATATGACGAACACGGTTCCGGGCAACCTGCATGTTGCCAACGACGTGCTGGCGGACCTCGCCGGCTACGCGGCCCTCCAATGCTACGGCGTCGTGGGCATGTGCGCCCCCAGTGCCGCTGACGGCATCGCGAAGATCCTGCCGAACTCCCGCCTGCGCCGCGGCGTGGTGGTCTCGTCCACCGACTCCGGCGTGCACGTGGACCTCTACGTGGTCATCGAATACGGGACGAACATCAACACGGTCTCCCGCAACCTCATCGAGCAGGTGACCTTCGCGCTGTCCGAGTACGCCAAGGTGCCCATCGACGGCATCGACGTGCACGTGCAGGGCGTCAAAGTGCGCCGCTAGCCGAACGAACGGGTTCCATGCCCCTGCGGCGTGGTCGACAAGGAGACACAGACACAGATGTCCGAATTCTACGGTAAAAACGAGATCATGAACGCCATCGCGGCGGCGTCCAAGACGCTCTCCGCGCGTAAAGACGAGGTCAACCGCCTCAACGTCTTCCCCGTGCCCGACGGAGACACGGGTACCAACATGTCGCTGACGCTCGAGATGGTGGTGGACAACATCGCGAAGCTACCCATCGGCTCGCGCTCTGCGGACGTTCGCAAGGCCATCACCACCGGCGCGCTCATGGGCGCGCGCGGCAACTCCGGCGTCATCACCTCCCAAATCCTCCGCGGCCTGTGCGAAGGCTTCGAGGGCGCCGAGCAGCTTGACGCCTCCTCGCTCGCCAACGCGTTCCAGCACGCGGTCGACGTGGCGTTCAAGGCCGTCCGCAAGCCGGTCGAGGGCACCATCCTCACCGTCCTGCGCGACACCGCCCAGGCCGTCAAGAAGACTGCGAAGAAGAAGGGCGTCACCACCGACGAGGTGCTCGACGCCATGGTGTCCGAGGCCTACGCCTCCGTCCAGCGCACGCCGGAGCTTCTGCCGGTGCTGAAGGAGAACAACGTCGTCGACGCCGGCGGCTTCGGCCTTGCCATTCTCTTCGACGCGTTCGCCGCCGCCCTCATGGGCCGTGACGGCCGCATGATCGACGAGCTCGCCTTCGCGCGCACCGCCGCCCCGAAGGTGGAGATCGAGCAGATCAACGACTGGGAGGGCTCCCAGTACCGCTACTGCACGGAGTTCCTCGTGTACTCCGAAGAGCTCGACGCGCAGGATGGCCTGGACTTCCTGGGCACCATGGGCGACTGCGAGCTGCTCGTGGGCCAGAACCCGAACTTCAAAGTGCACGTGCACACCAACACCCCGGACAAGGTGCTCGCTTACATGCTCGAGCGCGGCCAGATCTCCGAGGTGCACATCCATAACATGCAGCTGCAGAGCGCCGAGCGCACCGCGAAGCTCGCGGCCGAGGAGGGCGCCGAGGCAGCGTCCGCCCAGGAGCGTCGTCCGCTCGGCTTCGTGGCCGTGGCGGCGGGCGAGGGCAACGCGAAGATCCTCGAGTCGCTCGGCGTCGACGCGGTCGTCTCCGGCGGCCAGACCATGAACCCGTCCACGAAGGACCTGCTCGACGCTGTCGGCCGCGTGAACGCCGACGCCGTCGTCATCCTGCCGAACAACAAGAACATCATCATGGCGGCGCAGAGCGCGGCGCAGTTGGCCGAGGTGCCGTGCGCCGTCGTGCCGACCCGCAGCGTCCCCGAGGCGTTCGCCGCGCTCTTCGGCGCCGACGAGGACGCCTCGCTCGAAGAGAACGTCGAGGCCATGACCGAGGCGTTCGAGGACGTGCACACCGGCGAAGTGACCACCGCCATCAAGGACTCCAAGGACGCGCACGGCGCTCCCATCCACGAGGGCGACGTCATCGGCATTGCCGACGGCGCCATCGAGTCCGTGGGCGCCACGGTGGAAGAGGTGACGCTCGCGCTGCTCGAGGCCATGGAGGCCGAGGACGCGGACACGCTCACCTTCCTTGCCGGCGAGGATTTGGACGACGCCGCCATGGAGGCGCTCGTCGCCCGCATCGAGGAGGCCTACGAGGACCTCGAGGTGGACGCGCACCGGGGCGACCAGCCGCTTTACCCGGTGATCCTGTCGGTGGAATAGCGCGCGTGCGCGCACCCCGCGAAAAGACGGTTGACCGGCTTGCCGCCACGCTGGGCGTGGACGAGCCGGTGACGCGCGTGCCAGGCGTCAGCCCGGCGCGCGCGTCTGCTTTGGGCAAGCTCGGCGTGGCCACGGTGCGCGACCTGCTCACGCACTTCCCGCGTCGTTATATCGACATGTCGCAGGTGGCCACTATCGCCGGCGCGCCCGTCGGCGCCATGGTCACCGTCTCCGGCGCCGTCCACGAGGTGAAGCTCAAAAAGCCCCGCCCGCGTCTGACGCTCACCGAAGTCACGGTCATCGACGGCACGGGCACGCTCGTCGTGACGTGCTTCCGACAGCCCTGGCTCGCGGAGCGGCTCCATGCAGGCGACCGCATAGCCGTCTCGGGCAAGGTCGAGTTCAACTACGGCTTCAAGCGCATGACGAACCCGTTCCTCGAAGTGCTCGAGGGCGGGACGTCCTGCGCTGAAGGCCTCGTCGTGCCCGTCCACCCTGCCACCGAGAAGCTCTCAACCGCGTGGATTCGCCGCTTGGTGGGCTCCGCGCTCGACATGTGCGCCGGCATGCTCGACCCGCTGCCCATCGAGCTGCGGGCGCGCTACCGGCTGCCGAGCCGCCAGGACGCCCTCCGTTGCATCCATGAGCCGCACAGCATGGACGACGTGCGCCGCGCGCGGCGTCGCCTCGTCTACGAGGAGCTGCTCATGCTGGAGGTTCACCTCATGGAGCGAGCCCGCGCGTCGTCGCGCACGCAGGACGCCACCGCGCACACAGTCGACGGGCGGCGCCTTGCGCGCTTCCGCGAGGCGTTGCCGTTCGAACTCACGGCGGAGCAGTCACAGGCGGTGGGGGAGATTCTGGGTCAGATGGCGCTACCGCGCCCGATGAGCCACATGCTCCTCGGCGACGTGGGAACCGGCAAGACCGTGGTGGCGGCGCACGCGCTCTGCGCGGCGTCGGATTCGGGCACGCAGGCGCTTATGATGGCGCCGACCGAGGTCCTGGCGCGCCAGCACGCGGCAAGCCTGGGACCGCTGCTCGATGCCGCTGGCGTCACCTGGGAGGTGCTCACCGGCTCGACGCCCGCGCGCGAGCGCGAGGCCATCGTCGAGCGGGCGGCGGCGGGCACCGTTGACGTGCTCTTCGGCACGCACGCGCTGCTGGAGGACGACGTCACGGTGCCACACTGTTCGCTCGTGGTCATCGACGAGCAGCAGCGTTTCGGCGTCGCGCAGCGAGAGGCTCTTGCGCGCAAAGGCCCCGCCCCGGACGTGCTGAGCATGACCGCCACGCCCATCCCGCGCACGCTGGCGCTTGCGGTGTACGGATCCTCCACGCTCTCCTACATCACGGCGCGCCCGAAGAACCGCGCAGGAAACACGACGCGGGTGCTCGACCGCTCGCGCCAAGGGGAGGCCTACGACGCGACGCTCGAAGCGCTGCGGGCAGGGCGGCAGGCGTACGTGGTCTGCCCGCTCGTGGGGCAGTCTGCGCAGGAGAAGGACGACAAGGGCTCGCCCCGTCCAGGGGCGGAGGAGGACGCGTACGAGTACGGCGGCATTGTCATCGAAGGCGACGAAGCGCCCGCCGAGGACTTGAAGGCAGCTACCGCCCAGGCGCGGTTCTTGCAGGCGAAGGTCTTCCCAGACTTCACCGTCGACCTCCTGCACGGCAAGATGTCAGGCGAGGAGAAGGGCGAGGCCATGCGCCGCTTCCGCGAAGGGGAGACGCGCGTGCTCGTCGCCACCACCGTCATCGAGGTGGGCGTGGACGTGCCCAACGCCACGGTCATGATCGTGGAGGACGCGGACCGTTTCGGCCTAGCGCAGCTTCACCAGCTGCGCGGGCGCGTCGGACGCGGCGAGCATTCGGGCCAGGTGTTCCTCGTGTCGGGGTCGAAAGCCCCGGCGGCGCTCGAGCGCTTGGCGGTGATGGAGCGGACCGAGGACGGCTTCGCGGTCGCGGAGCACGACTTGGCATTGCGCCGCGAGGGCGATATCCTCGGCAACCGCCAGCACGGCGCCTCGGCGCTCAAGCTCGTGAACGTCGTGCGCGACAAAGCGGTGGTGGAGGCGGCGCACGCCGACGCGCTGGCGCTGTTGGAAGAGGACCCGCAGCTTCAGATGCCCGCACACCGGGCGCTCGCGCGCGAGGTGCGCCTGCTGTTCCCCGAGCGGGACGAGGCGGACGAGGGCCGCGGGCGGGCTTCGAAGGCGCGCACAAGGCGGTAAGGCATGACAGGGAGAGGGACAAGGAAGGCGAAGGCATGAGCAAACGACCGAACGGCACCGCAGGTGGCGCGCGAGGCGCCCGCACGGGCAATCGAGCGGGCAAGCGCGGCACGGGCAGGACGAACCGGCCCAACGAGGAGGCGAAGGCGCCGCGCATGCGCATCATCGCAGGCGAATGGCGCGGCCGCTCCATTGCCGCCCCGAAGGGCGAGGGCACGCGCCCCACGACCGACCGCGTGCGCGAGGCGGTCATGAGCGCCGTGTCGAGCGCGCGCGGCGGCTTCGACGGCGCCGTCGTGCTCGACGCGTTCGCCGGCAGTGGCGCGCTCGGACT
>CASEJD010000057.1 GCA_949288145.1 uncultured Coriobacteriia bacterium | reverse complement strand
CTCCACGACGGCCACCGGCCGGCGGCCCCATGTGGCGTCGAGCGCGCCGAACACGTACGCGTCGGTCACGCCGGGCACGAACAGGAGCTTCTTTTGGATCTCGGCGGGATAGACGTTCTCGCCGCCCGAGACGAACATGTCATCGGTGCGCTCGGCCACCTGGACGGTGCGGCGCCGCACGTTCGCGCGGTCGCCCGTGAGCAGGTAGCCGTCCGCCGTGAAGGCGGCGCGCGCGTTCAGGTAGCCCGCGCACACGCCCGGGCCCGTCACGGCCAGCTGGCCGAAGCCTTCCGAGTCGGGCGCCACGACGGTGGCGCGGTAGCCCGGCAGCAAGTTAAGCCTGCCAGAAAATTCCTTCGTGACGAGCGTCGAGGCGATCTGGCTCGACGTCTCCGTCATGCCGTAGCTCGCGTAGACCCGCGCGCCGACGGCGACCGCCGCCTGGAGCGTGCGAGGGTTGGGAGCAGCGCCGCCCAGCAGGATGCATCGGTAGCCCGTGAGCACGTTGGCGGAGTCCGCCACGGTCTTGAACCGGCGCAGGCGGTCGGCGTCCTCCTGGCGCGCATGCAGCGCGACGGCCTGCGCGTGCGAGGCATGCCGCCCGCGCACTGCCGCAAGCGACGGGTCAGCCGCGTGCGATTCGGCAGCAGGGGCCACGTCCGCCACGCCGTCGTCGGCGGCTTTCGCATGCCGCGCGTGCGCGCCGCTGACTTCGAGCTCGTCGTCAAGATCGGCCTCGACGTCGGCCCAGGCCAGCATGTCCTGCAGCATTTTGTCCACCACGGAGACGTGCGTCGCGGCATAGCGCGCGGCGTCGCCCATGACCTGCGCCACGTCGAAGCGGCGGTACAGCACAAACGAGCAGCCCGCCAGGATAGAGCGCACCATGACCTGGAAGCCGCCAATGTGGTAGAGCGGCAGGGCCAGCTGCCACACGTCGGTGGCGGCAGCGCCCAGATGCTCGTTGGAAGCGGCGGCGGAGCCGGTGAGGTTGCGCCACGTGAGCTCGACCGCCTTCGGACGCCCCGACGTGCCCGATGTGAACATGACGACCGCGCGGTCGTCCAGCGAGAACTGCGCCGCGTAACGTTCCGCATGGTGACGCAGCACGTGGCGCGTGCGCTCGTCGCTCACCTCGTGCAGCATGCCCACGACGCTCGCCTCGTCCAGGCGCGCCGCCACGTGGTAGCCGTTGCGCTCGAGGTCGGCCAGGCGCTCGTCCTTCTCGATCTGCGTCAAGCGACGATTGAGCGCCACGAGCGCGAACCCGCCGTACCCTGCCGCCACGGCAAGCAGCACGAGCGCCGGGCAGTTGTCCATGTCGCACGCCACGAACGACCCGCGCCGCACGCCCTGCAGTTGCAAAGCGCGCGCCAGCCCTGCCGCCTGCAGGCGCACCTGCGCGTTCACGAACGTGCGCCCCTCGAACAGGAAGCACACGCCACGCGGTTCGTTGCGAGTATTGCGTTCAAGCTCCGTGATCATGCTACGTTTCAGCTCCGTGTAATCGCAAGATTAAGATTGTTTGATTCCCCGAACGCTCGTTAGGTCAGCGAGTAGCACTGGAGGTGCGCTAGACCTCAAACGAATCGCAGGATTGTTCTAAAACTTCCCGGTCGTTCGTAAAGTCAGCGAGGGCTTTCCTGGTGCCGAAGATTGACAGGACCGGAAGGCGCGGCTGGCCTTCGCGCCGCCGCGCCTTCCGGTCGTGGCAAGATTCGGTGCCAGGGAAGCCCGCAGCGTCGAGTAGTTCCGCCGGCCGATAGGCCGGCGGAACATCAAGGGAATTTAGGGTACTTCGAAAAGTCCGGCTTGCGCTTTTCCTTGAACGCGTCGCGGCCTTCCTTCGCCTCGTCGGTGGTGTAGTACAGCAGCGTGGCATCGCCGGCGAGCTGTTGAATGCCGGCCAAGCCGTCAGTCGCCGCGTTGAAGGACGCCTTCATGAAGCGCAGGGCGGTGGGGCTGAACTGCAGCATCTCCTGCGCCCACTTCACGCACTCTGCCTCGAGCTCCTCGAACGGGACCACCGCGTTGACCAAGCCCATCTCCAGCGCCTCGGCGGCGGTGTACTGGCGGCAAAGGTACCAAATCTCGCGCGCCTTCTTCTGGCCCACGAGCGCGGCCAGGTAGCCCGCGCCGTAGCCGGCGTCGAAGCTGCCCACCTTCGGGCCCGTCTGGCCGAACTTCGCCGTCTCGGCGGCGATGGACAGGTCGCACAGGATGTGCAGCACGTGGCCGCCGCCGATGGCGTAACCGTTCACCATGGCGATGACCGGCTTCGGCACCACGCGGATCAGGCGCTGCAGGTCCAGCACGTTCAGGCGCGGGATGTTGTCGGAGCCCACGTAGCCGCCGTTGCCGCGGATCTTCTGGTCGCCGCCCGAGCAGAACGCCTCGTCCTCGTGGCGACCACCATGGTTCATGCCCGTGAGGATGATGACGCCAATCTCCGCATCATCTCGCGCCTCCGTGAACGCGTCGTACAGCTCGTTCACCGTGAGCGGCGTGAACGCGTTGCGGCGCTCGGGCCGGTTGATGGTGATCTTCGCGATGCCGTCGTAGGTCTCGTACACGATTTCCTGGTAGGCCTTGCCCGGCTTCCAGGGAAACGTCTTCGCCTCTCCCATCAAAACTCCTATCGTCATCTCGCCCGCGCGTCGCGCAGACCAGTTTCTCGTCTATTCGCACGCTCCTGCGACAGCGCACTCACGCACGTCGCACAGCGCCAAGAATGGGCGCACGTGACCGCCCAGCATGGCCGGCTGCTCCAGGTGAGCGTTGTGCCCGCACGGCAAGAGCGTGCAGACGGCGCACCCGCGCGCGGCCAACTTCACGGCAACTTTAGTATATTTCTCGTCCGCCATGCCCGCCGCATACAAAATGGGCATGCGCAGCCTGCGCACGGCGTCGGCAAGACTGGGCATGGCATGCTGGCCTGAGCCCTGGACGCACCGTGCCAGCACGCTCGAGTCGCACGAAAGCCGCACGCGGCGCAGCAGGTCGCGCGCTTCGTCGCTCATGCCCTGCTGGCTTGCGAACAGGGGCAATCCCTCCCAGTAGTCGACGAACTCCTCGATGGTGCCCGTGCGCAGCCGCTCGACCCACGCGGCGTCGCGCGCGTTCAGGGCGGCGCGGGCCTCAGGCGTCTCTGGCCCTAAACCGGCGCTCTCGAGCACGAGCGACGATACGCGGTCAGGGTGCGCGGTCGCGAACATGAGGGCAACGCGGCCCCCCATGGAATACCCCATGAGGTGCGAGCGCCCGTCCACGCCCACCAGTTCCACCAGGTCGCGCACGGCGGCGACGGTCTCCTCCACGCGGTACGCCAGCGCGCCCGCCGGGGCGTCGCTTCGCCCGAACCCGGCAAGGTCGAGCGCGTACACGGGGCGATCCTGCGCAAGGTCCTCCAAAAACGGCGCGCCCCATGCGCGCGAATCCTGCATGAAACCGTGCAGCAGCACGAGCGGCGTCGCCGCCCCCACGCCCTCGTTGCGCGGCGAGCCAGCAACGGCGCGTTCTTCGCCCAGGACGCGTTCTGCCGAAGTCAAAACGCCTCCCGCCAGGCCCACCGCAACACGCCAAGCGTCATCAGCGCGCGGCGTGCGCACGAAATGGCGCACGCCGTTCAACATGCAGAAGAACCCGTCGTCGGTCAGCTCGATGCCGTCCATCTAACCTCCTTGCGCGACGCGCCGTGTCCCGCGGGCGCGCACCCTGCGTCTACTGATAATTCGCGTACCGCTCTTTCAAACCCTGCAGCGGCACGTCCACCTCGAGCAAGCTCATGCCCGGGCGGTCAGCGAGCGCGCGGTACGCCGCACGGAAGTCCGCCACGTTCACGACGCGCGCGTGCGGTACGTCGAACGCCGCGGCCACTTGCCCGAAATCGGCGTGCTCGGGCGTGAGGAACAGCCGTTCGAAGTACGCGTCCTCGGACTTTTGCGGCAGCATGTCGAAGATGCCGCCGCCGTGGTTGTTGAGCAGCACGATCACGAAGCTCGGCGCGAGCTCGCCCGCCTCGCGGTGGACGCGCATGAGCTCCGCGTTGAGCGCGAACGCCGAGATGTCGTGCAGCAGCGAGAGGTCGCCGATGAGCAAGGTGGTTCGCCGGTACGCCTGCGCCGCGCCGAGCGCCGTCGACAGCGTGCCGTCGATGCCGTTCAAGCCGCGGTTGCACAGGATGTCAAAGCCCGCGCCCTTGCCGCAGAACGTGTCGACCGCGCGGATGGACATGCTGTTCGCTGCGAACAAGAGCGAGCGATCCGGCAGCTCATCGAGCAGCGCGCTCACGTACGCCCCCTCGAAGCCCGCCTCCACGTCGCGCACCGCCTCGACGCGAGCGCGCTCTTCCTCGTTGCGGCGCGCCCACGTCTGCGCAAGCTGCTCCTGGCCGTGCTCTTTGAGCACCTGTCCGCCGCTACGGTCAGCCGCCGCGTTCAAATCGCGCACGAAATCGCGCGGCGCCATGCGCACGAACAGGTCCGTTCCCGCGTTGAAATCGCGCGTTTCCAGCTGGTCGACCACGATCTGCACCGGGCGGTGCTGCTGCACGTACTGCGTCGCGCGCTTCGAGACCGGGTAGCGACCGAAGCGCACCACCAGGTCGAAATCGGCAAGGCCCGGCTTGCCGAAGATGTTGTCGTAATGGTCGATGAGCAGCTCGTCGATGCGCTGCCGCAGGCTGGACAGCGGATCCGCCAGCACAGGGATGGAGCGCTGCGCGGCGAACTGCATGAGCGCTTCGGCGTCCTCGGGCGTCTCGACCGAGCCTTCGCCCGCCATGATGACGGCGGTGTTCTCGGCGAGCAGCGCCTCGATGGTGGCCGCCGCCTCGTCGGTCAGGCGCCCGCCGGCGCGCACGCACGGGGTAATCGGGGAAAGCCCCGCGTCCTCCGGCGCGCCGCACCAGCGCGAGCGCTCCAGGACGAACAGGTCAGGGTGGTCCAGGGCGGGCTTGAGCGGCTCCTCGAACGGGAAGTTCAAGTGCACCGGCCCGCCTGCGCACGCGCCCGCCATGCCCACGGCCTGCGCGAACGTCTCGCGCGCTGCCTGGCGGGCGAACGCGAGCGACGGGCGGTCGGCAGAAGGCAGCGGCATCTGCAAGAACAGACGCACGTGGTCACCGAAGAGCTTCTCCTGGTTGCACGTCTGCGGCGCACCGAGTGCTTGCAGGCGCGGCGGACGGTCGCCCGTCAGCAGCACGAGCGGCACGCGGCTCGACTCGGCTTCGAGCACGGCCGGAAAATAGTTCGCGCACGCGGTGCCGGACGTGCAGATGGCGCACGCCGGACGGCCCTTCGCCTTGCCCAGCCCGAGCGCGAAGAACGCCGCACCGCGTTCGTCCACGTCGACGAACAGGCGCACGCCCTCGTACTCCGCTCGGCGGCTCATCTCGTAGGCCACCATGGCAAGCGGCGTCGAGCGCGAGCCCGGGCTCACCACGAAATCGCGCACGCCCATGCGGTACAGCTCGTCGAAGAACGCGGACAGGAAGAGCGCCGACATCTCGGGCACGCTGACAGCGCCCGGAGCCGAAACTCCCGAGCTCGAGCCCGCAGCGCGCACGTGCGCGCCCTTGCCGGACGCCACGGCGCCCGCTTCGGGACGAGCAGCGCCGGCACCGG
>CASEJD010000056.1 GCA_949288145.1 uncultured Coriobacteriia bacterium | reverse complement strand
CCTTGCCGGCCCGTCGCGCTTCGTGCCGTCGAGTGCGGCGGCAAACGCTGCCGCCGAGCCGCAGGACGAGCGCCTGGCACCGGGGGCTTCCGCGCAGCGCTTCGCCGAAGGCGTGGGCGCTGCGCTCGAAGGCGTGCTCTCGAAGGTGTACCGTCCCGACGACGTGCTCGTCGTCGAGGAGTTCCCGCGCACGGGCATCGGCAAGGTCGACCGCACGGCGCTGCGCCGTGCCTACGACGAGCGCATCCGCGTGGAGCGGGTCGAGGTCTTCTGCGTGAAGCAGCCGCTCGTGAAGCCCATCCGCACAGCGAAGACGACGCTCGAAGAGCGCGAGTCGCTCCTGGTGCGCGTGACGGACCATGAAGGCCGCACGGGCATCGCCGAGGGCGTGGCGTTCGCGACGGACTGGTACCTGCCCGAGACGCTCGACGAGGACGAGCGCTTGCTGCGCGAGGAGCTTGCCCCGCGCGTACTCGCGGGCACGTACGCGCACCCGCGGCAGGTCATGGACGCGTTGCTCGAGTGCCCGGGCGCGGCGGATCACCCGCTCGCGTGCGGCGCGCTGGAGCCGGCACTGTGGGACCTCTACGGCAAGATAGTGGGCAAGCCACTGTGGCAGCTCATCGGCGGCGAGCCGTACGGCGGGCGCGTGGTGGAGGCGGACGCCTCCGATGCGGCCGGCGCCGGAAGCGCGTTGCCGGCGGGCACCGCGTGCGCCGGTCCCGTGCGCGAGGCCGAGGCCGACGAGCGTCCGGTGGAGGACGGCGAGCGCATTGCCGCCGAGGTGCCCGCGCGCACCCTCGTGCCCGGCGGTGCAGTCTTTGGGCTCATGCCGGAGGACGAGCTCGTCGCCGCGGTGGGCGCGGCGGTCGAGGCGGGCATCCCGCGCGCGAAGCTCAAGATCGCGCCGGGCCAGGACGTGGAGCCGGTGCGGGCCGTGCGCTTCGCCTTCCCGCGCCTGGAGCTCATGGTCGACGCGAACCAGAGCTACGACGACGCTCGCGAGGCCGAGCGCGTCATTGACGAGCTGGCGGCGTTCGGCGTGCGCTGCGTCGAGGAGCCGCTCAAGCCGCGCGAGGGGGAAGGCCCACGCGAACTGTTCGAGCGCCTTTCCCGCCTACAGGAGCTCGTGCGTGTGCCCATCTGCCTGGATGAGAGCTTCGCGAGCTACGACGACCTGCGCCTGGCGCTCGCGTTCCCGCAGCTGCGCTGGTACGCCGTGAAGATCGCGAAGTTCGGCGGCGTGGGGCCGGCGCTCTCGTTCTGCGAGTGGGCGCAGCGCCACGGCGTGAGCGTGTGGATGGGCGGCATGTACGACACGGGCATTTCTAAGCGCCTGCACGCCGCCTTCGAGACCCTGCCATGCTGCGCGGTGCCGGGCGACTTGAGCGACTCCGCCCGCTACTTCCCGCGGGACGTGGCGCGACCCGCCTTCGTACTGCAGTGCGGCTACGTGGAGCTCAACGGCGACGGGTTCGAGCACGGACTTGGCTGCGTGCTCGACGAGGAGGCGTTGGCGCGCATTACCGTGGAAAAAATCGCGCTCGAGCGCTGATTTTCGCTACACTGTAAGGAAATCGTCAACAAGGCGCGGGAGCGCCGGGCGGGCCTGCGGGGCCGTCCGGAGCGCACGGCGGCCAGGCCGTCGCCAGCGCCAGGGGAGCGTGCGAGAGCACGGGCAGGAAGGTCGCCATGAAGCTTTTGGAGGATCGCATCCGCACGGACGGCACCGTGAAGAGCGAGAGCGTGCTGAAAGTTGACGCGTTCTTGAACCATCAGATGGACGTCAAGCTGTTCATGGCCATGGCCGAAGAATGGCAGCGCCTGTTCGCGGGCAAGCAGATCGACAAGATCCTCACCATCGAGGCGTCGGGCATCGGTATCGCTGCCATCGCCGCGTCGGTCTTCGACGTGCCGGTCGTCTTCGCCAAGAAGAGCCAGAGCATCAACCTGGACGGCACCGTGTACTGCACGCGCATCCAGAGCTTCACGCACGGCAAGGTCTTCGACGTCATCGTGTCGAAGAAGTTCATCGGCGAAGGCGAGCACGTGCTGCTCATCGACGACTTCATGGCCAACGGCTGCGCCATGAACGGCCTCATCGAGGTCTGCGAGCACGCCGGCGCCGTGGTCGAGGGCATCGGCATCGCTATCGAGAAGGGCTTCCAGCACGGCGGCGACAGCCTGCGCGAGCGCGGCTACGACTTGCAGTCGCTCGCTATCGTGGAGTCCATGGACCCGGAGACCGGCGAGATCGTCTTCCGCTAAACAAGCGTTCGAAAGCGCCCTGCGGCAGTGCCGCGGGCGCTTTTTTGGTGTACGGGATGGTGCGCGCTGCCCGAGCGGGCAAGCGCTGAAGACGCGCGCGGAAGGGCGCGACGAGCAAGAAGGGGACAGACAGCAAGCATGGCAAAGAACATCTCGGCAGCGTCCGTGCTGGACGAGCTGCACGAACTGCGGTCGTTCGACGGCAAAATCTCCCTGGCGCGGGCGTTCCCGTACGGCATCCAGCACGTGCTGGCCATGTTCGTGGCGAACCTGGCGCCCATCGCCATCGTGGCGGCGGCCGCGGGACTTGACGCCGCACAGACCTCCATGGTCATCCAGGCGGCCATGGTCATCGCCGGCATCGGCACGTTCATCCAGCTCTTCCCGGTGTGGCGCGTGGGCTCGCGCCTGCCCATCGTCATGGGCGTGAGCTTCACGTTCGTCACGGTGCTGTGCACCATCGCCGCGCAGTACGGCTACGGAGCCGCCGTGGGCGCTATCATCGCAGGCGGCGTGTGCGAAGGCGTGCTCGGCCTGTTCGCGAAGTACTGGCGCCGTTTCATCACGCCCATCGTCTCGGCGGTGGTCGTCACGTCCATCGGCTTCTCGCTCTTGTCCGTGGGCGCCGAGTCGTTCGGCGGCGGCAGCGGCGCCGAGGACTTCGGCTCGTGGGAGAACCTGCTGCTTGGCACCATCTCGCTCGTGGCGTGCCTGGCGTTCCAGGGCCTGGCGAAGGGCAGCCTCAAGCAGCTCGCCGTCCTGTTCGGCCTGGTCGTGGGCTATGTCGTGGCCCTGTTCATGGGCAAGGTGGACTTCAGCGGTTTCCAGAACCTGAGCATCCTCTCGCTGCCGTCCATCATGCCGTTCGCGCCGGAGTTCCATGCCGGGCCCATCATTTCCATGGTGCTGCTGTACCTGGTGAGCGCGGCGGAGACCATCGGCGACACGGCGGCCCTGACCTCCATCGGCTTCAGCCGCCAGCCCACCGAGCGCGAGTTCCAGGGCGCTATCGCGGCCGACGGCTTCGTGAGCGCGCTCTCTGGCGTGTTCGGCTGCACGCCGCTCACGTCCTTCGCCCAGAACATCGGCCTGATCGCCATGACGAAGGTCGTCAACCGCAAGGCCATCGCCTGCGGCGCGGGCGTCATGCTGCTGGCCGGCCTCGTGCCCGCGGTGAGCGCGCTGTTCGCCTCGCTGCCCGACGCGGTGCTGGGCGGCTGCACCATCATGATGTTCGGCAGCATCATCCTCTCCGGCTTCCAGATGATTGCGAGCGCCGGCTTCTCGCAGCGCAACATCACCATCGCAGCGCTGTCGCTGGCCATCGGCGTGGGCTTCACGCAGGTGAGCGACATCTTCGTGCATTTCCCGGCGCTGCTGCAGAGCGTGTTCGTGGGCAACAGCGTGGCGCTTGTCTTCCTGGTGGCGCTCGTGCTGTCGCTCGTGCTGCCGCATGACAAGACGGTCGAAGGCCCGCTCGTGGTCGAGTCCGCCCCGGAGGAGGGCGACACAGAAGCGCAATCGCCATCTGACGAGGCGAAGTAGCGTCCCGACATCGCAAGAATCCCGCCCGCTAAGCGCGCAGGCGCGCATCGCCCCTCCCGGCACTGCCGTGAGGGGCGATTTTGCGTGCGTGCACCAGTCGGCGCTCAAGCTCAAGGCGGATGCTATCGTCACGCGGAACAAGGGGGATTTTGAGCGGTCGTTTATTCCGGTGCTCGATTGCGAAGAGCTGTTCTCGCTGATAGAACGGGAACACGGTATCGTGTACGGCGAGGTCGAACTGGGCCGGTAGCGTCGTTCTCGCGAGAAAGGGCCCTTCCATGTTCAACGCGTTCTGCAAGAAGCCGCTCTGGGAATGCGCGCGGGCGCTGGCGGACGTGGCGCACGGGCGCCGTCCGGCAGACGTCGTGGTGAAGGGCGCGCGCCTGGTGAACGTGTGCACTGCTGAGGTGCAGGACGGCGCGGACGTCGCCATCGCGGAGGGGCGTATCGCGTACGTTGGGCATGCGGATCAGTGCATTGGGCCGGACACGCAGGTCGTCGACGCGCGGGGCTGCTACATCGCGCCGGGCTTCCTGGACGGCCACGTGCATGCGGAGTCCTCCATGGTCGGCGCGGGCGAGTTCGCGCGTGCCGTTGTGCCGCATGGCACAACGGGCATCTACTGGGATCCGCACGAGGTGTGCAACGTGCTCGGGCTCGAAGGCGTGCGGGCCATGCTGGAGGACGCGCGGCGCACGCCGCTCAAAGCCATGGTGACCACGCCCTCGTGCGTGCCGGCGGTTCCTGGCTTCGAGGACACGGGCGCTGTCATTGGTCCGGAGGACATCGCCGAGACCATGGCGTGGGATACCGTTGTGGGCTTGGGCGAGATGATGAACTTCGTAGGCGTCGTGAACGGCGCCGAGCAGCCGCATGCCGAAATGGCCGAGACGCTCAAGGCCGGCAAGGTCGTCACCGGGCATTACGCCTCACCCGATGTGGATCGCGGCCTGAACGCCTATGTGGCGTCGGGCGTTCGCTGCTGCCGTGAGTCCACGCGCGCCGAGGAGGCGCTTGCGAAGATGCGCCTGGGCTTGTACACGCAGCTTCGTTTCAGCTCTGCCGGGCGCGACCTGCCGCAGCTCGCTGCGGCAGTGACGTCGGGCGCGGTGGACACCCGGTTCGCCTGCCTGGTGACCGACGACGTACACCCGCACGAGCTGGTGGAGGATGGGCATATGGACCGCGTCCTGCGCGAGGCAGTGCGCTGTGGCATCGACCCGGTCACCGCCGTGCAGATGGTCACCATTAATACCGCGCAGTGCTTCCAGATGGACCATGAGCTAGGCTCGATCGCACCGGGCAAATGCGCCGACATTGTGTTCCTGGAGGATTTGCGCGACTTCCGCGTCCTGCGCGTCATGATTGACGGCGTGGTGGTTGCGGAAGAGGGCGTGCCGACGTTTCGGCTCGAGGCGTTCGCGTATCCGGAATGGGCGGTTCGCTCGGTGCACGTGCGCGGTGAGGTGACCCCCGCGTCGTTCACGGTGCCGCTGCCTGATGACGTGCAGGCGCGCGACGGCCGCGTGACCGTGCGCGCCATTGAAGTGGCGCCTGGCAGCATCAGCACGAAAGAAGCCCATGTCGAGGTCGAGGTGCGCGACGGCGCCATCCAGGCCGACCCGGCGCACGACGTGCTCAAGGCGTTCGTGTTCGAGCGCCATCGGGCGACGGGTCAGGTTGGCTGCGGGTTCGTGAGGGGCTTCGGCATCCAGCGCGGCGCCATGGCGTCCACCGTGGCGCACGACGCGCACAACCTGTTCGTGGTGGGCACGAACGACGAGGACATGGCGCTGGCGGCGAACGCGCTCATCGCGTGCGGCGGCGGCCAGGTGGTCATGGCCGACGGAGAGGTGCTCGCCCTCGTGGAACTGCCTATCGCCGGCATCATGGCGGACGTGGCGGCGGAGGAGGCAAGTTGCGCCGTCCACGAGCTCGAGCGCGCGTGGCATGAGCTGGGCTGCGCCATCCCGGCGCCCTTCATGACGATGGCGTTCATCCCGCTGGCCCGCCTGCCCGAGCTGTGCCTGACGGACCGCGGCCTGGTGGACTGCACGACGTTCCGGTTCGCGCCGCTTCTGGTGGGGGAGTAGCGCGTGATCTACCTGACTGGAGACATCCACGGGAACTACGACATCCGCAAGCTGGCTACGCGCGGCCTGACGGATCAGGCCATCGCGCCGCACGAGGGCGACTACCTTATCGTGTGCGGGGATTTCGGGCTTGTGTGGAA
The DNA here is from genome assembly GCA_949288145.1 of uncultured Coriobacteriia bacterium. Lineage (GTDB taxonomy): Bacteria > Actinomycetota > Coriobacteriia > Coriobacteriales > Eggerthellaceae > Aveggerthella. The sequence goes on along the minus strand of CASEJD010000056.1, from coordinate 44,528 downwards.
CAAGCGCCAGAACTCCGAGGAGCGCTACTGGCTGCGCTGGCTGGCGAAAAAGCCGTGGACGACGCTGTTCGTGGACGGCAACCATGAGAACTTCGACCGCCTGGACGCGTATCCGGTGGAGGAGTGGAATGGCGGCCTGGTCCATCCCGTCCACGAGAAGGTTTACCACCTCATGCGTTCGCAGGTGTACGAGCTGGAGGGCGTGCTCCTGTTCACGCTGGGCGGCGCGAGCTCGCACGACATGCCCTGGCGCAAAGAGGGCGTGTCATGGTGGCCGCGTGAGATGCCGTCAGATGAAGAGCTGCGCCAGGCGGAGGCGGCGCTCGATGCGTGCGGGCGCACGGTGGACGTAGTGGTGACGCACTGCGCGCCCACGCTCGTGCAAGGCCGCATCGACCCGACGTTCGACACCGACCGTCTGACGGACTACCTTGAGCATGTGCGCGAGACCGTGTCGTTCAAGCGCTGGTTCTTCGGCCACTACCACGTCGACCGCGATTACGAAGACAGCTTCAGCGCCCTGTACGAACGTGTCGTGCCGTTGAAGTTTTAGCTTATATATGAGCTAAAACTCGTAATATCGGGATATATTAGATAATATATGAGCTATGTTTACGCTACTTGATCAACAATTGCCCGGAGAAGTGCTTGAGGGGATTGCCTCTCGGGCGAGGCGTCGTCGTAAGGAGCAAGGGATTTCTCAAGCTCTTCTTGCTGAGAGGTCCGGCGTCAGCCTTGGGTCGATTAAGCGCTTCGAGAGGGAGCATCAGATTTCGCTTGCCTCGCTTGTGAAGGTGGCGTTCGCCCTTGGGTGCGAGGACGATTTTGCCGAACTGTTTTCCAAGAAATCGTACGCCTCCATAGAGGACGTTATTGCGGAAAGGGCATGCTCGCGCGGATAAGGACGCCATGCTTAGCAGAGGTGGTGCGCAAGGAGGGGCCATGGCACCGTTAAGTCAACCGCTTTTTCCGAGGTCGTTTGCACGAGTGCGCGTTCTCATGCACGGTCGCGTTGTGGGAACGGTGGCTGTCGCCAGTGGGGGTGTGCTTGCCTTTGAGTACTCCCGGGAATGGCTGCGTGACGGGTTCAGCATTAGTCCGCTGAGCCTTCCGCTCGAACAGCGGGTCTTCGTGGCGAAGCCCCATCCGCTCGATGGCGTTTTTGGCGTGTTTGACGATAGCTTGCCCGATGGTTGGGGCAGACTCTTGGTCGATCGAACGCTTGCGCGCCATGGCGTGAGCCCGTCTTCAATCGGTCCGCTCGAACGGCTGTCAATCGTTGGTTCGAGCGGCATGGGCGCGCTCGAATACAGGCCGCAGACAACGCTTCCTGTGTCGGTTGGCGGGGTTGATTTCGACGAGATAGCAGAAGAGTGCGCGCGCGTTCTCAAGACCGATGCGTCCGACGATCTGGACACGCTGTTCGCGCTTGGAGGCTCGTCCGGCGGAGCGCGTCCGAAAATCCTCACGACCATTGAAGGGGAAGAATGGATTGTCAAGTTCGCGTCATCAGTCGACCCGCCATCGATTGGCAGGGATGAATACCACATCATGCAAGCAGCCCGCGCATGCGGCATATGCGTCCCCGAAACGCGGCTCTTTCCTTCGAAGCGATGCGACGGGTACTTTGGCGTCAAACGCTTCGACCGTGAAAACGGTACGGGTGGGCAGCGGAAAATTCATATGGTCTCGGCAGGAGCGCTTTTGGAGACGTCGCATCGCATGCCGAACCTCGACTACGAGACGCTTATGCGGCTGACGTTGCGCATGACGCAGAGCGCTGAGGACATGGAGCAGCTCTACCGGCTGATGTGCTTTAACGTTTTCATCGGCAATCGCGATGATCATTCGAAGAACTTCTCGTATCTCTATGACGAGCGGAAATCGAAATGGAGCCTTTCGCCGGCATACGATTTGACGTGCAATCCGGGTTTGTATGGCGAGCGAGCGACCACGGTTAACGGAAAAGGCCGCGAGATCACGCTCCAGGACATCATTGGGGTCGGAGATAAGGCTGGACTCAGTGTATCCTGCGCGCGAAGCGTTGCGATTGATATTCATGATTGCGTGCAAAAGGAAGGTCTGCTGGACGAATTGTGACGAGCGGCCGACGACGGCGAGTTTGATTGCGAAGGAGGGCGTTGTGGAGTTGTGCGAGGATGCGCGAAGGCTGTACGAGGATATTGCGGCGTTTCGGCCGTTCAACGAGCAGGAGGCGGCCGACAAGGAGGTTATCCTTCGCGCGATTGAGACGGACCCGCATGTTGCCGAACGGTCGGCGCAGGCGCACTTGGCGTGCTCGATCTGGACGGTCGATCCGGCGTTCGAGCAGACGCTGCTCGTCTATCACAACATCTACGATTCATGGAGCTGGATTGGCGGGCATGCGGACGGCGAGTTCGACCTGGCTGCCGTGGCGCTGCGCGAGCTGGAGGAAGAGACGGGCGTGCGCGGGCGCCTGGTATCGTGTGGGAGCGGGCAACCGGGGCCGGTGTACTCGCTCGAAGTGCTCACGGTGGACGGGCACGAGAAGCACGGCGCGTACGTGAGCTCGCACCTGCATCTGAACGTCACGTACCTGGCCGTGGCGGACCCGGCGGATGCGGTGCGCGTGAAGCCCGACGAGAACAGCGGCGTGCGCTGGGTGCCGCTGGAAGACGCTGTCCGCCTGTCCACGGAGCCGTGGATTCGCGACCGTATCTATCGCAAGCTCATTGACAAGCTCGCGTTCGTGCGCGGGTGAGCGCTAGGGCGCTTGGCTGGCAATACGCGCGCAGCGGGCGAAAAGGCGCGTGCTGGACGGAGCTGGCGTGCGCTGGTTGAGCGATGCGCGGGCTTAGCTGCGCGTGATGTCCGGGCTGAGCTCCGTCGCCGTGGCGCGCGGTTGCAGCGGGTTGCGCTCGCGCTCTTCGAGCATGGCCGCAAGCTCGTCGATACTCTCGGGGAAACGGAAGCGCTCGATGTCCGTCGCGCTCAGGAAACCTTCGTCGCGCATGGTGAGCAGAAAGCGGCGCAGCTCGTCGTAGAAGCCATCGATGTTCAACAGGTAGCATTCCGCCGGCTCGAATCCCAGACGCACACGGGAGAAGATCTCGGAGATTTCTTCGAGCGTGCCCACGCCGCCCGGCAGCGCCACGAACGCGTCGCCCAGCTCGATCATCTTCGCCTTGCGCTCGCTCATGGTCTCCACCACGTAGAGCTCGGTCAGGTCGTGCTGCGCCACGCCCGCTTCAATGAAGAAACGCGGCTCCACGCCGTACACCGTGCCGCCGGCTTCAAGGACCGTGCGCGAGATCACGCCCATGAGCCCCACGGAGCTGCCACCGTAGACAAGCGCGTGTCCGGCGGATGCCAGCCATGTGCCCAGTTCGCGGGCTGCAAGCTCGAAGTGCGGGTTGCGGCTTGGGCTGGACCCGCAGTACACGGTGACGTGCATGCGCTGCTCCTTGGTCTGAAAAACGTGCGCTCTGTATGGTAGCGCCTTTTCGCTCATGGTGTCTGATTCAACGGGCGTCATGAGCGTGCAGAATTATCCTACGAACAGGGGTATAATGTGCGCATTGCAGCGCTTCGAGCCGGCGCGCCGGTGGTGCGGGGCGTTCCGGGCGCGCGTTCGCCTGGGCAGAGCCCTCGCCGTCAGCGGCGCCAAGAGAGGATTGCCCATGCTCGTATCCACGAAGGACATGCTGGAGAAGGCGCACGCGGAAGGGTACGCCATCCCGTCGCCCGACTACGTCGACTCGAACTCCGTGCGGGCGTTCGCCCAGGTGGCAGAAGAGCTCCATGCTCCGCTTATCCTGAGCTTCGCCGAAGTGCACCTCGAGCAGATGAGCGTGGAGGAGGCCGCGCTGCTGGGCACGTACTACGCGCGCGCATGCGACGCGCCCATCGCGCTCCATCTTGACCACGGCGTCCATTTCAACGTCATCGAAGAGTCCATCCGCCAGGGGTTCACATCGGTCATGATCGACGCCTCGAGCGAAGAGCTTGACGAGAACATCCGCCGCACCAAAGAAGTGGTGGAGCTGGCGCACGCGCACGGGGTGACGGTCGAGGCAGAGATTGGCCATGTGGGCACCGAAGAAGAGGGCAACCCGCATGCGCTGTCCGAGAGCGTCTACACAGAGGTCGCCGCGGCGAAGGCGCTCGTGGACGCTACCGGCGTGGACTCGCTCGCCGTCTCCATCGGCACGAAGCACGGCTCCTACAAGGGCGAGCCGCACATCAATTTCGAGCGCCTTGCTGTGCTGAACGAAGCGCTCGGTATCCCGCTGGTCCTGCACGGCGGCTCGGGCTCGGGCGACGAGAACCTGGCCCGATGCGCGCAGGGCGGCGTGGCGAAGGTCAATCTGTACACGGACTTCATCGTGGCGGCGCGCGACGCCGTCTACGAGCAGCATCCCGACAACTGGGTCAAGCTGCTGAACACGGGTGACGCTGCTATGAAGGACGTCTTGCGGCACTACTACCGCGTGCTGCGCTGCGCAGGGTAACGCGCGCAAGGCGGGCGGGCCGGATGCCTTAAACGCGCGCTGGAACGGCGTGCGCGAGGGCGCCTATCCCCGACACGAGAGCAAGGTGCGCCCCGCGCTGAGGGCGTGGGACATTTGGCACGAAGGAGGCACGTTTTGATCACGAAAGACGAGCTGGCGGCACGCCTGCAGCATGCGTGCGCCGAGGTGGTCGCTTCCGAGGCGGAGCTGACCGAGATTGACTCGCACTTCGGCGACGCCGACCATGGCCTGACCATGGTCAAGATTGCGAACGCCATTGAAGGCGCCGTGGCTGAGGCCGACGGCGGCATCCAGGAGATGCTTGACGATGCGGCCATGGCGGTCATGGTGCTGAACGGCGGCAGCGCGGTGCCGCTGTGGAACACGTGGCTCGACGCGCTGCAGGAAGAGGCGCCCGAAGGTGATGCGGCGGACGCGGCGCAGCTCAAGGCCATGTTCGCGAACGCGCTCGAGGAGCTGTCCGACATGTCGGGCGCGCAGGTGGGCGACAAGACCATGATGGATGCGTTCATTCCCGCCTGCGAGGCCATCGCCGCGTGCGAGGGCGACGAGGCAGCGCTGTTCGACGCCGCCGCGCAGGCCGCCGAAGCCGGCGCCGAGAACACGAAGAACTTCGCCTCGAAGTTCGGCCGCGCGAAGAGCTACGGCGACAAGACCATCGGCACGCCGGACGCGGGCGCCGTGTCCATGGCGCGCTTCTTCAAGGGGCTCGCTCAGGCGTAACGCCGCAGGAATGTGAAAAAGTGCCTGTCCCTTTTTCACATGAGCATTCGGTCATGACCTCGCGCAGGAGCGGGGTGAGAAGACGGGCGGTGCGCTGTGTTCGGACGCGCCGCCCCTCGGATACGGGCTGTGCGCCCGGGAAAGCGAGGAGCACATGGCGATGAAGAAGTTCATCAACAGCCAGGAGACCATCACCGACGAAGAGCTCGTCGGCTTCGGGCTGGCGTACGGCGACGTCCTCACGGTCGACGGCCATACGGTCGTCAGCCGCGCGCTCGCCGACGCGGACCGCGTGACGGTCGTCACGTACGGTGGATCCGGCCATGAGCCGGCGCAGAAGGGCTTCGTCGGCCCCGGCATGCTCGACATCCAGGTCGACGGCGACATCTTCGCCGCGCCGAACGGCGCAGCCGTGTTCGAGGCCATGAAGCTGGCCGACAAAGGCCACGGCGTGCTGCTGCTCACGCTGAACTACGCGGGCGACCAGCTGGCCGGCAAGCAGGCCATGAAACTCGCGAAGAAGGCGAGCATGGAGGTCCGCCAGGTGGTCACGGGCGAAGAGATCAAATACGACCCGGAGGGCGAGGACAACCAGCGCGGCCTGGCCGGCGCTGTCCCACTGTACCACATTGCCGCCGCGGCGGCGGCCGAGGGCAAGACGCTCGACGAGGTAGCCGAGATTGCGCAGCGCTACGCCGACAACATGGCGTCCATCACCGTCAAGAGCACCGACGCGACGCACCCGCAGAACGGCATGTCCTTCGGTGACCTGGGCGAGACCGACCAGATGGAGATCGGCGCCGGCCAGCATGGCGAAGGCGGCGGCGTGCGCGTACCCATGGCGTCCTCGAAGGAGACGGTGGGCCTCATCGCGCCGAAGCTCGTGGAGCATCTGGGCCTGACCGCCGGCGACAAGGCATTCGTCATGATCAACGGCTGCGGCGCCACCACCATGATGGAGCAGCTCATCCTGTTCAAGGACACGGTGGAGTACCTGCAGGGTCTGGGCGTCGAGGTCGTGGCCAACATGGTAGGCGAGATTCTCACCGTGCAGGAGGCCGGCGGCTTCCAGATGAACATCGCCAAGTGGGACGACGAGTTCGTGCGCCTGTGGAACACCCCGGCGCACACCCCGGTGTTCTTCAAGGAGTAAGCGAAATCTTGGGGCGCTGGGCGAGCGGCGCTCGTGCGGCGCCCTGTGTCGCGCCCGGTGCGTTTCGGGCGCTTGAACCCTTCGACAGAAAGGTGTCCATTCATGTCCGCTGAGTACATGCACATCGGCATTCCGGTGCTGAACAAGAAGCCCAACATGGTCTACAACGAGTGGGGCGGTTTCTGGGTGAACGAGAGCGTCGACGAGTACGACTACAAGATCGAGTATCTGAAGTTCGAAGAGGGCACCCGCTTCCCGGAGATCCTCTCGAAGCAGCCGCACGTGGCGTACAAGGTCGACGACCTGGACGCGTACGCGCAGGACGCTGACCGCGTCATCTTCGGCCCGGAGAGCCTGGGCGAGGGCGTGCGCCTGGCGTTCGTCGTGAAGGACGACGCTATCATCGAGCTCTACGAGGAGAAGTAAAGGCCCGCAGCGTCGCTCGGCAGGTTGTGGCGTACGGACGGAGCGGTCCGTACGCAACCGCGTTGAGCGATTAACGGCAAATGCAACAGTAGTGCGCCCCGCCGGCTTTGGTCGGTGGGGCAAAAGAAAACCCCAGGCAAGGGGGAGGAGGCCTGGGGTTTTAGATTTTGTGGTGGACAGCCAGACGAGAGGAGCTTCCACCACCCGGTTAAGCAAGGTTCGCGTCCTTCGGAGAGAGAGGAGGTTTCGTTCCTTGGGACGACTGTTATCCTAGGTTAACTCTTGCTGGCTGGCAAGGGGGGAGCTTGAAAAGTAAGCCATGGTTCACAATTTCTTCACACCCTGCCGCAGTGCGCGCAAACATAGCGCGACATGCTGGTCGTGGCACTCTGGGAGGGGCGCCGAGGGTGTGCCCGCATGTTATTTCCGCTCGGGCTTCGAGGTGAGGTGCCAGCCGTTGCAGTAGGGGCATCGGTAGCTGTGCAAGCCGGTCGTGCCGTGGTCGGCGCACGCGCGGATGGCGCCTTCGGCTTCAGAGCGGCAGGAATAACGGTTCTTCGAACGGCACGCTTTCTCGCGCAGGGCCTCCTCGTGCTCGGCTGCGCGCTGTTCGCGCCGGCGTTCCTCGCGGGCGAAGGTGTCGTCCATGCCGCCCAGCTCTGCCTTAAACGCCGCGACCTGTTTTGCCTTCGCGGAAGGCTTCCTGCTTCCCATGCTCCGTCCTTTCGCGGCATCGTGCGATCGATGCCACCGTCCACGCTGTCTGCGAGATGCGCGTTCCGTGCGCCCCGTGTTCGTTCGACAGCGTTCTTGCGTGCGCTCAGTCTAACCTGCGCTCTGGGCGTTCGGGCGTTATTCACGACGTTGCCACGAGGCCGATGTCTTCCGGCAGCTTTTCGCTTGATGCCGCTTCTCTTCCGTAACGGTTCGTTCAAGCTCCGTTGGTGTCCCTTGCCGCGCGGCGTCGGGCTGCGAGAAGATACGGTTCGCGCCGCTCAAGCGTAAACGGCACGGGGTGTTCGGCTTTTGGGCGCGCAGACTTTGAGGAGGTTTCGCATGCAGGATCGAAAATCGGGGCTCCACGCGTTCACCGAGGGAGTCGCGGAGGACTTCAAGCGCGCGCTCATGCAGCGCTTCGACAACGACCTGGCGCGCAGCATCCTTAAGGAGTACTCGCTGCCGTTTCGCGAGCTCATGGCGTACTACCGGTGCGCGCTTATGGAGGTCGAGACGAAATTCCGCGTGCTGAACGAGGAGCTGTCGCTCGACAGCGAGCAGAATCCCATCGAAGGCATCGAGTCGCGGCTGAAGTCCGTGGAGAGCATTCTGGAGAAAGCGGAGCGCAAGGGCATCGACCTCACGCCCGAGGCCATCGAGGCTGGCATGAGCGACATCGCGGGCATCCGCGTGCTGTGCTCGTTCGAGTCAGACGTGTACATGCTGGCGAACGCGCTCTTGCGCCAAGACGACGTGCGGCTGGTGGAGAAGAAGGACTACATCGTCCACCCGAAGGAGAGCGGCTACCGCAGCCTGCACTTGATTGTGTCCGTCCCGATCTTCCTGCATGACCGCCGCAAGACCATGGAAGTGGAAGTCCAGCTGCGAACGCTCGCCATGGACGTGTGGGCGAGCTTGGAGCACAAGCTCCTGTACAAGAAGGACGAAGACCGCAAGACCGACCTTGTCCGCAGCAACCTACTCGAGTGCGCCGAGCTCGCGGCGCGCATCGACCGCCTCATGAGCGAGGCGGACCAAGAGATCACCGGCAGGGAGGTGCCGCCGCTGCAGGCGGAGGGCCAGTAACGAGGGCGTCTGTCCTTTCCTGGCGGGCGGAGCGCAGAATCGTGCAAAACGGCCGGCAGGTCTCAGCCCTGCCGGCCGCTCGTTTGCAAGGGGTTGCCGCAGGCGCGGCGCGAATAGGCGAGCGTACCACCCCGACTTGCCGCCCGGTCGCGTGCGCGGGGTGGTGTGGTACGTCCGTGTGGCGCTGTTGCGCGGACGTACCACTCGACAGGCGCCTGCTGGCCGAGCAGCGTTCCTGCCTCGTAGCGTTCCATGAACGCCTGATAGTCCAGTTCGTTCTGATCGGCGTACGCGCGGGCGTAGTCCCACAGCGCGTCCTCGAAGGCGTGCTTGTCATCCAGGTACGCGGCGATCGCCACCTCATCGCCTGTGCGTGCGTGCGCGTGGGCGAGTGCCCAGGCGCACAGGCGGGCGGTGTTCTCCAAGCTTTCGGGGCCGATTTCTTCCAGGTCGATGGAGCCTTTTCCATTCCACAGCTGGCGGACGTAGTAGTCGCGGCGTGTGCCGTCGGGCGCGGTGATGTCCGTCCAGCCGAGCAGCACGTCGCTCGTCGACTGGATGAGGCGCTGTCCCTGCACGACGCGCTCGCCGTGGTGGGCGTAGGGGGTGGTTCGGTAGAACCGCTCGACCACGGACTGGTTCGCTTCCTTGATCTGCAGCACGAGCGGGTCATTGGCGTCCTTGCCCGCCAGCAGCGCGACCCACGCGCGCGTGCCGACGCTGCCCACGCCCACGACCTTGCGCGCCGCGTCCTGTGCGGTGTAGCCGCCCAGCAGGAACCGGCGGTCAGCGGGCAGGCTTTCGAAGTACGAGCCCACCAACGTGCCGAGCGCGCGGGAGAGCTCCTCGGGGCTTTCGTAGCCCTCCGTGGCCATGATCTCGGCGAACGGCACGAGCTCAGGCGGCTGAGAGTTGAAGCGCAGCGCGCCGTCCTCTTCGTGCGCGAGCTTGTCGGCCGCGCGAGCGTTGTTCTTCGCGCGCGCCTTCTCCACAGCGCGGCGGATGCTGCGCCCCTTCTTACCGTTCAGCTCGTGCTCGAACTCGTCAAGCGACTCGTCGACGTCAAGGTGCGCGTGCCACACGTCCAGGTCGTTCATCTCGGCGAAGCGCGCCATGGCGTGACGATACTGCTTCGCGCATGCGCGCACGGCGTCGCGGCGCTCGTCCTTGGAAAAGCCGCGGTCGCGGCCGCAGATTTCAATGCTCGCGGTCAGGCGCTTGATGTCCCATTCCCACGGGCCGGGCGCGGTCTCGTCGAAGTCGTTCGCGTCGAAGACCAGATGGCGCGTCGGGCTGAGGAAGATGCCGAAGTTCGCGATGTGGGCGTCGCCGACGCACTGGACCTCGATGCCGGAGGTGGGCTGCGCGGCGAGGTCGTGCGCCATGACGATGGCGGAGCCGCGGTAGAACGTGAACGCCGAGGCGCTCATGCGTTCGTAGCGCAGTGGCACGAGCTCGGGCACGCGCGTGGAGGACTGCTCTTCCAGAAGCGCGATGACGTCCTGGCGGTCCGGCGTGCACGTCCATTCTGCCAGCGAGGAGACCGGGCAGGCTTCGCGCGCCGCAATGCCGCGCGCCTCGCGCTCGGCGACGGCGCCGCCGCGCCGACTGCCCAGCTCGTTGCTGCAGCTGGCGTAGAACCCGCGCTTGACGCTGGCATGCACGGCGGCGCGCTCGGCGGTGCTAGGGGTGGCCGCTTCGCTCGCGGCGGGGGAGTGCTTACTCACGGTCGGTACCGGCTTTCTCTTCGGGGGCGTAGTGGTGCAGGCACATGCCGATGAAATCGCGCATCTCGCGCTTGAAATCGGGCGCGCGGTTTTCCAGCCCAGCGATCTCCATGGCCTGCGCCACGAGCTCGTTCTCCGAGCACCACCCGTTCAGGCTGGCGGCGTGGAACAGCACGGCGTTGAACAGCCGGTCGGCGTTGGCGGCGTCGATAACGCCGTTTTCGACGAACCGCTGGGCCAGGCGGTCCATATCGCTGAAGTACGAGCGCTTGAACACGGCGAGCCGTTCGGGGCTCACGTTCGTCTCTATGATGGAGAAGAGTAAATCGCTGTACGCCAGGTAGTCACGATGGCTGTTGAGCTGCTCGGTCCAGACTTCCGCCAAGACGCTGGGCGAATAGGAGCACCCCGCGGGATAGGCGGCCAAAAGCGACGCGACGTAGTCCGCGCGGGCGTCGGCGCACAGCTCAAGGAAGATGTCCTCTTTCGTGGTGACGTACTTGTACAGCGCAGCGTGCGACCAGCCGAGCTTCTCGGCGATGGCCTTGAGTGTGATCTCGTGATACCGCCGTTCGTGGAATAGGTCGTTCGCAGCGTTCTTGATCTCGTGCATGCGCTGCTCTTTTTGCGCGCTGCTGCGCGCCCGGATGAATTCTGCCACTGGTGAGCCGCCTTCTGTTTGTGCTGTCGTGTTTGACGCCAGTATAGCGCAGGCGACTACCTCGTTAATACAAATGGAAGTTACGCCAAAATAGTTTGCTAGTGACAATATGTTACGAAAATGAGTGGCCAGACTGCTGTGGTGCAAAGGAGCCATGCGTTCGAGCGTGCATCGAAGGGCTGGGTGCTTCCTTGTAGCACGCTTGGTCACGATCGCAGAATTTGGCTCCTCATACACACGGATTTTCACGGAAAAGTGTGTGTTTGAGGGGCCAAATTCTGTGGGGTGGATTGATGACGAGGCGGCGGAGGAAAAACGGGTCGCCGTCCTGGGGCGGTCCTGGATATGATGGCGCCTCGTCGGAAGGAGGCGCGCGCCGAACGAAAGGACGCCGCCCTGGGAGTCCCGGGGCGGCGTCCTGCTTCGGCATCTCGGTTCAGCCTCCGAATTCGGCCACTCGTTTCGGCCTCTAAGTACAGCCTCTTAACTCAGCCTCCGAATTCGGCCTCTACCAGTGCGCGGATTAGTAGTTCTCGGCGCGGACCTCGAAGAACGAGCGCGGGTGGGCACACACGGGGCAGACCTCAGGTGCTTCCTTGCCAATGTGGATGTGGCCGCAGTTGTTGCACTTCCAGACGGTGACGTCGTCGCGCTGGAAGACCTCGCCGGCCTCGATGCGCTCCATGAGCTTGCGGTAGCGCTCCTCGTGCTCCTTCTCGACGCCTGCCACGCCGTCGAACAGCTCGGCGATGTCGGCGAAGCCCTCTTCGCGGGCGACCTTCGCGAACTCGGCGTACATCTGGGTCCACTCCTCGTTCTCGCCGGCAGCGGCGTCGGCGAGGTTCTCCATGGTGGAGGGCACTTCGCCGCCGTGCAGCAGCTTGAACCAGAGCTTCGCGTGCTCCTTCTCGTTGCGCGAGGTCTCCAGGAAGATGTTCTGAATCTGGACGTAGCCGTCCTTCTTGGCCTGGCTGGCGTAGTACTGGTACTTCGTGTGCGCCTGCGATTCGCCGGCGAACGCGTACTCCAGGTTCTTCTCGGTCTGGCTTCCCTTGAGCTCCATTGGCGGGCTCCCTTCTCTCGGGTAAACGTGGCTTCATTGTAGCCGACGCGGGGGTGCACGGTGTTGTGCGGGCGGGAATTATGCAAGGCGTTTCCGAACTGTGGAGCAGCCGAAGTCGTGGCGTTCCGGGCGGTGGATATAATGGGCGAAAACCCTCCGAGGGAAGGTTCTCTGATGATGGGCTCTCGTCAGCGCGCGCACCGCACGAATCGTTCGTACACCACTGTTGGTTCCGACCCTGGCGTCGTGCCTGCGAGCAACGTCGTGGTAAGCGACGCGCCGGATTCTGCGGCGCAATCCGGCTCCGCCAACGCGACGGCGACCGTCATCCCTGACGGCGTTCCTGCCGCGCAGAAGATTAAAGGCGCAGCGCAGATGGCGGGCGGTGCAGCGCTCGTTGCCGCCGGCGTGCCGATGTGCATTCTGCCGGGTCCGGGCGTGGCTGCCATCGCGGGCGGCGCGGCGCTTGCGAGCAAGGGGCAGCGCAATTTCTCCGGTCGCGCGGCTACGCCGGTCGAGGCGAAACTCGACGCCGCCGCCGCGAAGCTTGGCGAAGCGGCAAAAGACCAGGCGGCTCAGGCAGCCCGCACGGCGGCGAAGAAGGCGCCCGAAGTCGCGGGCAAGGCAGCGCGCACGGTGGCCCGCCAAGCGCCAAAAGCGGCAGACGCCGTCGCTAAAACCGCCCCAAAGGTAGCGGACGCCGTGGCAAGGACGGCCCCGAAGGTGGCGGGCGCCATAGCGAAGACGGCTCCGCAGGTCGCAAGCAAAGTTGCGCAGACCGTGCCCGCCGCAGCGGAGCGCGCAGCAGAAGCGGCCCCGAAGGTGGCGAGCGCGGTTGCGAAGACGATGCGCGGAAGAAGCAAGTAACTACGCGACGGCGCACTCGTTGCTCATGCTCGGCCGGTAATACGTCGTGATCGCGACTCCTTTTGCGCGTGTCAGGCCAGTTAATTGCATTTTTCTGGAGTTATGCGGGCTTTCGGAAATTATGCGGGCTTTCGGAAAAAAAGTTGTTGAGTGCCGATTCTGGACGGACAAATAGCCCCAAACAGCCCATTGTGTTTTATCTCGGCAGGGGAGATGAGGGCTGTTTGGGCATTCTGGGCTTGGTTTTCTCGCTTCGCGGCGCGCATAATTCCAGTTTTTTGCAATTAACTGCAATCGAGCGTGCACGCTGCGTGCTTTTTTCGGCTACTTCCGGTCGAAGAAGGGGCTCTTGGACGAGATGCTCACCGGGATGGCGTAGACCTGGCGCACGTCCGCTCCGAGTATGCCCAGGCTCTGAGCGGCCAAGCCCGCGGAGAACAGCACGCGCGTATCCACGCGGTAGTCGCACGCCTTCGAGCACGCGGCGCCAAGGGCGATGCCCACGTCCACGCTGTTGATGGCGCACGGCACGCCTTCGGTGCGCGAGGCGCACGTGGGAAAGCCGCAATGACCGCAGTCGAGCGCTTGCGCCTGCTCGCACGTGCCAATGAGCAGCGTGCACAGGCTTTGGCGCACGTTGCCCGCGTCGCGCAGGAAGAACCCGTAGCAGCGCTCGGCGCCGATGCGCTCCATCTCCTGAGCCAGACGCTCCAGGTCGTCGCCGTTCACGACGGCGCATTCCACGATGTCTGCGCCCTTGCCCTTCGGCGCCGTGCGCGCGGCAACCAGCATCTTCTGTGCGATGTCGAGCGCCTGATTCTGACGCAGGTCGCGTTCGTTTCTGATCATGGGTCCCCCTTATGCTCGGTGTAGCGTCTTGTTGGCAGCATAGCACCAGGTGGGACCCACAGATTATTTCGCCTGTGTAATGGTGCGCGGATGGTGAGGAACGACGAGGGCTCCGAACGCGACCCTGTCCGTCCGAGCGTTCTGCAAAGGGCGGAGGGGCGGGCGTTCGGAGCACTTTATTAATAAGGGGTCGTCTGTAGGGCTGTTACTTGTACAGCACCGTGAACAGAGAGTTACCGCTTCCTGAGATAGTGCTCGGCTTCACGTCGACGATCTCGCGGCCGTTCTTCTGCAGGAACTCCAGCACGCCGTCGACGACCATGCTGATGCTCGAGGCGTCGGCGATCATGCTCATGCCGAAGCAGCCGGCGTGCAATAGGCCGTCGGACTCTTTCAGGCGCATCTCGTCGAGTGCGCGGGCGACCTTCTCAAGGTTCTTGTCTTCTGGTGTCCTGCCTCCGTCGAACAGTCCCATCTTCATCCTTCCGTACGAGTCGGCGCGAACTTTAGCGACCTACAGGTGCAAATCAAGCCACGTGACGATGGTGTCCTCCACGTCGAATTTGATGTCGTCGTAGTTGTGGATCTCGTGGCGGTAGCCGGGGTAGAGCTTGGTGATGACGTCGTCATGGCCGGTGTCCACGAGCCAGTTTGCGCACTGGTAGACGCCCTCGCCGTAGTTGCCCACGGGGTCCTGGTCGCCGGCGATCAGGAGGATGGGCAGGTCGTTCGGAACGCGCTGCGCCCATTCAGGGCCTTCGATGCAGAGCATCATGTCGATGAAGTCCCGCAGGCTGACGTTGTGCACCGGGTGGGTGAACGCGTCGAAGGGGTCCTCGGCGTGGTCCTTCTGCACGAACGGGTCGTGGCAGATCCACTCGTTGCCCAGGTTCGCGCCCTCTTCGCAGCGGGCGAACATCCAACCCATGAGCTCGCCGGTCAGCGAGGGGTCCGTGTCGTGCGCGCCGCCTTCGGCGATGATGGCGTCCAGTTTCGCACGCACTTCATGGGTGTTCTTGAAGATGCCGGTCGTGCCGCAGTAGATGGTGCCGGTGAGGTCCTCGCCGTATTGAGCCGAGTAATCGCGCGCGATCATGGAGCCCATCGAGTGGCCGAACAGGAAGTAGGGCAGGTTCGGGTACTTCTCGCACACGAGGTCGTGGAAGCGCTTCTCGTCCTCCATCATGGTGTGCGGCCCGCCGTCGCCCCAGTCACCCCAGGTGTCGTTGGCGATGGCCGTCGCGCCGTGGCCCACGTGGTCGTCGGCTGCTACGATGTAGCCCGCGTCCATGAGCGCCACGATGAGGTGGAAGTACCGGCGGGAGTGCTCGCCGAAACCATGGACGAGCTGCACGATGCCCTCCGGCTCGCAGGCGGGAACGTAGATCCAGCCCGTGACGGTGTCTCGCTCGTTGGACGAGGGGAAGTGGATTTCATGAAGCATGGCTCATCCTTTCGTTCGGACGTGGCTGCACCGAGCCGCGCGCTTGCGCCCAGAGGGAGCGCGCCTTGGCGCCATTATAAAGAGCGTCGATGCGAAAAGGCCCCTCTCGCGGGCGATTGGAGAATCGTCGCGTGGGAGGGGCCTTGGGAGTAGCGGCCGCGGCGCATCACATGGGGGCACCCGCGTCGGTGAACTACGGAAGGGAGGGAAGGGGTTCGCCGACGCGTCGTGAAGACGGCGACCTACGCGTTGGTCGGTAGCTTCGGGGCGTTATGCGTACGGGAGCGCCTCGTTTTCGGCGGCCGTGAGCCAGCCGTCCGGAATCTCGGCGTCCGTGTGACACTCGCTGCAGTACATCACGGAAGCGCGATGGGCCTTGTGGCATTCGGTGCACGCCACTTCGCCGTGCTGCGCGATGTGGGGGTTGCGTTCCATGTCGCTGGTCAGCTCTGCCAGGTCGTCGCGCGTGACGTTATGGCAGGACTCGTTCAGGCAGAACTCGTCCGCGTCCACGCCGCGCGCCTCGGTGAGCTCCGCGGAGGAGCGCTCGTAGAGCGGGTAGACGTAGTTGCCTGCCACCCAGGTCATGCCTTCGGAAATCTGCTCGGACATCGTGGGCACATGGCAGCTCAGGCAGGTGGCGTCGGCGCCGCCCTCCTCGGTCGAGGCCTTGTGAGTGACGCTGAGCATAGCGCTCGTGTTGGAGACCTCGTTGCCCCACTTGTCCACGCCGGCGGTGTCGGGCTCCTGTTCGTAGGTGCTGTAGAAGGTGGCCATGGGGTAATGGCAGATAGCGCCGCAGAAGCTGGGCTGCTCGTGCCAAACCCACATGCCCGCACCGGCCACTACCAGGACTGCAGCGACCACGCCCGTGACGATAGGCCACTTCTTGCGGGGCTTCTTCGCGGAGGGAGCGGTTTCGGCGGTGTTGTTCTCGCTCATGTCGTATCCTTTCGGGCTTTTCTGGCTTCTCGGTTAGGCTTAGACGCCGGCAGCAGCGTTCTCGCCGGCCACTTTGCCGTAGACCATGCACATGCCAGCGGAAAGACCCTTCAGAGAGATGGGGTACTGAACCGCGAAACGGCCACCCTGCGGGGCGCCGCATGCGTACAGGCCGGGAATGATCTCGCGCTCGGTGCTGTAGACGTGGCATTCCTCGTCGGATTCCAGGCCGCCCAGGTTGGCGAGGTTAAGCGCGCAGCCGCATTCGGCGGCGTAGAACGGACCGTTGACGAGGCCGAACAGGCGCTGGGGGCTCTTGAAGAAGTCGGTGTCCTCGCCGGCTACGCACAGCTCGTTGTAGCGGTCGATGGAGGCCTTGGCGGTTTCGACGTCCATGCCCTCGATCATGCCCAGCAGCTCTTCGATGGTGTCGGCCTTCAGGCAGCGGCCTTCCTCGACGGCGGTTTCGATGTCGGCGTCGGTGCGGACGTTGATGCGCAAGCCGGAGGCGGTGTACTCAGGCAGCGCCTCGGCGCGGTAGAAGCACGCGACGCCGTGGGCGGCGGGGAAGTACTGCAGCTGCTCGGGCCAGGAGGAGTCGAAGAACTGGTACGCCTTGCGCTGCGGCTGGAGTTCGACCTGATTCTCAAGCTGCTGACCAGGAAGGTCCTCGTTCATGAAGCGCTTGCCGTGCAGGTTGAGCCACAGGAAACCGTTGTTGCCGATGACGCCGCGGCCGTCCGCGCCGGCGCCGCCGCCCATGTGGTGGATCATCGGGGCGTGCCACTGCTCGATGGCGGCGCCTGCCCACGCGCCCATCTTGTGGCCTTCGCCGACGTTGGTGTAGTTGCCCTGGTCGTCCATGTCGATGCTCAGAATCTTGATGCCGTTCTCAACGCACTCGGGGGCGTAGAACTTCATCATCTCTTCGTTAGCCAGGTAGTCGCCGGTGGCAAGGACGACGCTCTTGGCGTTGATCTTGATGTACTTCTCAGAGCCAGTGCCCTGCGCGTAAATGCCGGCGATGGCGCCGCTCTCGTCCTTGATCAGCGCGATGCCCTTGGTGTTGTAGCGGACGTCCGCGCCGCCGTCGACGGCTGCCTGCAGGTTATCGGCCATGACGGTCGCCAGGCTGCTGAAGCCGATGGAGGTCGGGTAGCACGGCAGGGCTTCCTTCGTGTAGTCGTAGGTCTCGGGCAGGGGGTACATGTACGGGTACATGTAGTTCGCTTGGCTCTCAGCCGGAATCTCGGCGTAGCTTTCCGGAGCGATGTAGAGGTTCTTGCTCGCAGAGATAAACCAGTCGAGCGCAGCGCCGGAGATATCGTAGTAGCGGCTGATGATGCTCTGGTTCACGTGGTGGCTGCACTCCTCCATGTGCATCTCGACGACGGTCTTCTTGTCCATGAAGCCGTCTCCGCGGCCCCACTGGGCCATGGTCTGGCCGCCGAAAATGGCCATGTCGCTCGCGGCGCTGTTGAGCTTGGACGAGGTCTCCAGGCACACGACCTTCGCGCCGGCTTCGACCGCGGCGCGCGCGGCAGGAACGCCTGCGCAGCCCAGGCCCACGATGACCACGTCCGTGTCGATGGTCTCTTCGACGTCCGCGTCAGAGATCTGCGGGGCCTCGCCCAGCCACGGCATGGTGCCGGTGCCGTCGAAGCCGACCGTGGAGCCGGACGCGGTAGCGCTGGACGCGCCGCCCTTGGCGTTGCCCGTGCTTGCGTCGCGTGCTTCCGGAGCACAGCCGGTGAGCCCTGCGCCCACCAAGGCGGCACCGGCGATCGCGGCGCCGGAAAGGAAACTGCGTCGGCTGATGCCTTCGATACTCATAGTCTCTCCCCTTCTTTCGGTATCCCTTGCCCGGTGTTTCTCGGGCGTTCCTTCGGGCGGCGTCATGCCGCGTGCGGCGAGCCGCCGTGCAATCCCTTTGGGATTGACGTGCCGACATTGTGTCCAAACGCGCTTCAGGGCGCGCCATTCCTCATGGTTGATAGCGCGGGGGAGAGGGATGAAAACGTGGTGCTTTTCAGCTATGTGAGAAAAAGCCTGATGAAGACATCAACCGTTATGGCTGATTCTTTCTCGCGAGGGTTGAAACGCCCAAAATGGGTTGGTAACGTCTTTCGTTCGGGGGATGTGGACGCGCTCGCGCGGGAGGGATATGAACGCTGTTCGAAACATAGGCATGAAGCCCACTCATGCACGGTATGCCGTCGGGTACGCGTGCATGTGTTTGTGGGCGGTCATTTTGATCTTGTCGCCCATCTTCGGATCGGCGTCCGCGTTCTACACGGCTCCCGCTTCCATGCTTCCCGGACTCGCCGCTTGTTTGGCAAGCGTCGCGCTGCGCCGCTCGTTCCCGTCTTTGGAGGGGAGGACGTGGCTTACGACGCTCTCGGCTTTCTGCATGGCGGGAGGCACGCTCCTCTGCACGTACCCTGCCATGGCGGAAAACGACAGCCTTAGGTTTGCGGGCTTGTGCCTTTCGGGTTTTTTCGCCGTCCTGTTCATCATGTCCTGGTTCGAGGCATTCTCACGTCTTTCGCCGCGCGTCATCATCGCGGCTGCCGGATGCGCCATTGCGGTCGCTTCGGTGGTCTGCTGGCTGCTCATGTTCGTCACGACGAGCACGGTGAGCGTATTCGTCTCGCTTTTGCCCATGGCGTCGTACCTGCTGCTCCCGTCTTCGAAGGCGCACGGAGAAGCGCATGACGCGAAGGACGCGGCGAAAGAAGGCGGGACTGGCGGTGCTTCTCGGGAGGCAGAATCCGCCTCCAAAACAGGGTCCGCTGGACGGGGCCTGCGGGATGTCATGGCAGCGGCAATTCCCGTCAGAACCATGGTGGGCCTTGCCATCACGTTTTTCATTATCAGCTCGGTCGTGGCGCTCGCGCCTTCGTTCGGACTGTTCTCCATTGCGGTCAAGCCGGTCGCGCTCTTGGCGCCGATCGGTGTCGCTCTGTTCTTCGTCCTGACGGCATATCTTGTGCGCCATCAGATTGATTCGAGCATCCTGTTCAAGATACTGCTGGCCCTCTTTGGCGCCGGCGTGTTCTTGATTGCGTACTCCACAGGAATCAGCGCGGCGTTCGTCTTTTTCGCCAACATCATCGCTGAGGCTATGATGTGGGCCATGCTCGCGCTGTGGGCGAAGAAGACCCCGGTCGAACCGAGGATTGTCTTCGCCATCGGATGGGTGGCTGAATGCGTCGGTGTGACGTCGGGTCGCGTGTTCGCACCTATGCTCGCCGACAGCCTGGAAGCGTTCTTCGCGGTCTCGATCATGCTGATCATTGTAGCGGTCGGGTTCGCGTTCAGTGAGGGCAGCGTGATGCTGGACGTGGACTTCCAGCAGGACGAACTGGACGAGCGCGGTGCGCGCGACAAAGCTTTTGCAGAGCGGACCGACTTAGAGAACGCGGGCGCCGTCGTGGCGGAAGCCGACGGCATGGGCGATGGGCCGGGGCAAGGAGAGCTCTTCGGGAAGGGCGTAGAGGCTTCGCCGGCGCCGGCGTTGCAGGGTGTTGCGCCCCAGCGCGAAGCGGAGGCGCGGAATTCGTCGGACGTGCGTGCTGCGCAGGCGCGCCCTGTGGAGGAGCTTATTGAAGAATTCTCGCAGGCGCATGGCCTCTCACGGCGGGAAAAGGACGTGTTCGCGCTGTGGGTCACCGGGCATGGGCTCAAGAGGATCGAAAGCGACCTGTTCATCTCCGAGTCGACAGTCAAGACCCATCTCCGCAACATTTACCGCAAATGCGACACGCACAACCGCGACGAGATTATCGCCCTGTTCGAGCGGGAAAGCAGGCAGGCGGAGTAGCCCGTCCGCTTACCCGACGGGCAGGATGCGCTCGATGCGCAGGATGACGACGGACGGGTTCATGCGAGGGAAGCTGCTTGCGACGCGCTCGTACTCTTCGGCAGTCTCGCCGTCTTGCCGCACGAGCGACACGTCCAGGCGTGCGCCGGCGTGGCGGGCGGCCTTGTCCTCCGCGTGCGGGCTCGCGACGTCGTAGACCAGGCGCGCCGTGCCGGTGCGCTCGAGGTTCGCGCGCGTGTGGTTGTTGGCGAGCATGAAGATGACGTGCTCGTCGTCCGGCATCGTGGGAACGAAGATTGCCGCGTCGGGCGTGCCGTCCGGGTTGACCGTGGCAACGACGCACAGTCCTTCGAACTGCGCCATGGACGCGCGCAGCTCGGCGGCGCTCATGTCCGTGAACTTGTGGGTTGAGGTGTCTGTCTGGGTCATGAGGTGCCTTCTTTCGGAACGCTTGCCGCCTTTGCCTGCGCCCGGCGCCGTGGCGACCGTTCGCTCAGGCGGGGCGGGCGGGTAATGGTGTCTTTCGGTAGCAGCATAGGCACCGGCGCCAGGCGGCATCAAGAGAACGGCGATGTTTTGCCGAACTGTTATGCGGCGTGCAACCTCCTTTGCTCTCCCTCCCTGATGGCGAGCAAACGTGCCGCCAAATTCGACGCGATAGCACATTTCACAATCTGGCGTTCGAAAACGGGCTTCTATCTGACAAATCGGACTCTGTAGCACGCGAAATGCGGTGCGGATGGACTCGATTGGGGTGGGTTGGTGCGCCTCGTGCTCGCAGCATCCGAACTATGCTCGTAGCGCTATTATTATGAACAGGGAGAACGCGGGTTCGGTCAAATCTCGCATGTCGTGTCCCGTGATGGCGCCGCCCGAAGGAGCGTCTATCCATCTTTCCTCCATTCTTTCGCGTGCGATTTGGCAGATGGAAGCCCTTTCTCGTGCACGAAGTTATGAAATGTTCCACAGCGTGTGATTTGGCAGCAGGGAAACGCTTTCGTGAGGGCTCGAGGGGGGCTGGCGGAGGGGGTGGCCTCTTTTCTTCCGGTTGCGCGCACTGCAATGACGGTATCGTTCCGCAAGAAAGCGGGCGGTGAGCCGTCCTGCGGGCGTCGTGCTGCGGAAGCTCGATGCGTTCGATCGGACGTTGATATTGAAGCGGATTGACGCGAACCTGGAAGGTTGCGAGAACCCTCGAGTGACGGCAAGGCCTTGACTGGCAATCTGTCCGGGTTGTGGCGGTATCGCGTGGGAAGCCATCGCGTCCTCTGCCAGCTGGAGGACGGAAGACTTGTTGTTCGCGCTATGGAGATAGGTCATCGCCGCGAAGTGTATGAGTGATTTGCGGCATGCCAAAGAGCGGGCGTTATGCGCGACCTTTCGCTCCCAAGGCGGAGGAAGGGGCCGGATAGAGAGGGCTGCCAGAGATTATGCTTCGACGCAACGCTGCTATCGAGATGGCGCCGCTATGGAGAAGGCCCTTATGGCGATGGGTCCATCGTCTTGGACGCAGGAAATCGCCTTCCGAAGGCGACGAAGCGCAAGAGCGCGCGGAAAGATTCTCCGACCTGCGTTCTGGATGGAGCGGGGTTGGGCGCGTGCTGCTATCCATGTCAGGAAGGAGGCCGATTCCGGCATTTGGCCCGATGGCCAATGAGGCTTCGGTCGTCTTGCCGGGCGGGCTTAAACCTCCGTCCTTCCGATTTCGAAAGGGGCCCACGATGGCGGGCCTAAAGCAAGTCTTTCGCACACAGCTCTGGGAGCACCGTGAACCCCGCTTTCTAAGATTGCTGGTCAAGGCTGGCAAAATCCAAGAAAAGGACGAGGCGAATTCCATCGAGCTCTACGAGCGGGTTATCGAGATGGGAGAGCGCGTCGCTGACGCCCAGCTGTCGCTGGCCTACCTTATCGAAAAGGACTATTCAGAGCACGCCGACAAGCGCCTTGCGGCGCCGCGGCTGGCGTCGATGTCTAGCCTTTTCCGCTTCGCTGGCCAGAAGGAAGCGAGGTGAAGGGCAGGAGGCTGCGGCGCGCATCGCCTTCTGGGAGAGGCTTATTCTCCTGGTTCGGTCAGAAGCCGTCCTTCCGCTTGGTCGCGTTACGCCGAACCACTCTCAGAACGCGTCGTTGACGGTGGTCAGGCCTTCCATCAAACGCGCGCTATCCCGGTCCACTCGTTATTACTGCTTTCTACACACTTGGCCTCTTTTCCATCTACACGCAAAAGGAGCGCATTGCGCGAGCGCGATGCCGGCGAGGAGGACTGCCACGCCCAGCCATTGCGCAAGGCTTATGGGCTCGTGCAGCACGAAAAGCGAAACGGCTAGACCTGCCGGAAGCTCGGATGCTGCCAGGACTGTGGACAAGCTGGCGGGTAGGTGCGGCGTGCCAAGGCCAAAAAAGAGGACGGGAAGCGCCAGCCCGAAAACGCCGGTTACTGCGGCGTACGGGGCAAGGCCATTAACAAGAGCTCCGGACGCGAAGATGCTGGGACAGGCGACCAAAGAGAGCACGAGCGATCCCGTGCTCACAATGAGACCACGCTGCGCTGAAGAGCAGGATACCCGCACCTTGCCGGACAGCGTGATGAACAATGCGCAGCAGAGGGCAGCCAAGCACGCGCAGGCAAGACCGACCAGGCTGTATCCGGCGATGCCGGTCTTGTAACAGCCGCTTGCGAACACGGTTCCGAACAGTATGATGGCAACTGCGGCAAGCTCGTAGAGCCTTGGCGGTCGTTTCGAGAAGAATATCTGGATGACCAAGCCAATCCAGGTGAACTGGAACAAGAGGGTCAACGACACCGAAACAGGAAGCATCGTCATAGCGAAGCAATAGAAGATGCTCGTTCCGCACGTCAGCATTCCAAGGCCTACCAACTTTGCCATTGTCGGCAGAGGGACTGGGGTCCAAGCTTTTCCGCCCATCCGGTCGAAAAACGACAAGGCCAGAAAGCACAGCACGGCGAAGATCATTTGGCCGGCCACAACCTGAGGCCAACTGAATCCTGCGGCGAACGCGAGCTTGTACATCGTCGCGTTCGCGCCATAGCATGTTCCGCCAATGAGCACTTCTAAAGAAGCAATCTGGCGGCGAGACTTCGTTTCCATTCGGTGCGTCCTTTCTGGTCAAGGGTGAAAGGCCGCATGGCTCGTTCTTACGCACGCCACGCGGCCCGCTGCTCGGGCACGTGGCAAAAAGAGACGACTGTCTGGAAAAGTCCACGAGGATTTTCAGGGGTTACGCTACGTAGCTCTCAGGGCGTGGTCAACGCCCGGTGAATACATTAAGCGCGGGGAGGGATGATAATAAGCGCTTGCGCATGTGCTTGAGGGCATGAGTTTATGGGGCGCTGAGACGATTTTGCCACCTCGCCCGGAGCAACCTCTTTTGCTAGAGGCCGACGCTCGCTCGAGCTCATTCCTGGATGCTTTTGTTTTCATTCCAGAACTGGTCAAATGCGTCCATGAGCTCCATGCGCGAATGGACGTCCGCCTTGCGGTAGATGTTGTGGACGTGCGCGCGAACAGTCGATTCCGCCACGAAGAGCTTCTCTGCGGCGTAAGAAGTGGTTCTTCCGGAAAGGAGGAGCGAGAGAACCTCGGACTCTCGTTTCGAAAGGCCAATACTCTCTGAGAAGCCGTCGTAGAAATCCTCCTTGCGCATGCTCGTGTCGCTCTCCTCGCTGATGGCTTGGTCGTCAGCAATTGAGACGAGTGCTTGCCGGTCGCGATCGGTGAACACAAGCGTTGCAGTGCACAGAACGGCGAACAGCGCAAACACCGCCAGGACCGTGCCGGACCCCGCCGCCTCCATGACGGGTTGCGCTCCGTATCCGACGATCCATCCCAGCAGCATGCCTATCGAGCTTGCCAGTCGAGCGCTTGCGATTGCCTTCAAAAGGGAGACATTATCTGCTTTGACGATGTTGCAGTAATCGTTATACGCAAGCAATTCGAAGATGAGGAAGCCCATTGCGATGAGCGCTCCTGCGAGCAACGGCTGCGAAAACTCAATGGCAAGTAGGGCGAAGCCTCCTCCAAAGAGTGGAGGCACCGTTCGATACAGGCTGTAGGGGCGCGTGGGATCATGCGCGAACTTGAGGAAGACAGCGAACACGCAGGCAAGGGCAATGGCACACGTTGGTTCAACGACATAGCCGAACGCAAGCTCATCGGAGAGGAAGAGTGCGATGCCGAGGTAAAGGGCAAACGCGAACGAGTATAGGAACAAACCGGCGGTCACGCGTGGTAGAAACTGGCTGAATCCGCCCGACTTTCCTGCAGTGGCGGAGCCCTTGGTCACAGGGGGTGAGAGGCGGGGCGGGGTGCGCGCTTCGGTCAGCTCGTGCGTCGGCGGATTCGTTGACGCACGAGCTGACGTGACGCCGTGCTCGGAACGACGGCTTTCGTAGAATCGCTGAGACAAGACGAACGTGGCCAAAGAAGCCAGGGGCAACATCGTCCCGAAGAAGGCCATCGCTGTGTGTCCGAGTGCCATCGATCCCAGGCTCACGACGGCTCCTGCGGCGTACGAGGCGACGAGCAACAAAAGCGTCTCACCAAGCTTCATGTAGCCAAAGAAGGTAATCCAGCCTAAAAACAAGCTCACTTCTGCGATGCCGGCGAACACTGAGGATGCGGTCACGACCATCGGTCCGTCGAAAAGAACCATGGCGGGGGTCGTCGCTGCGCCGAGAACGCAAGAGGCTGCAATGAACCACAATCGAAGCCTTGCATTTGCGATTTGGTGCGAGAACGTGGCGAACACGATGAGCAAGATGATGCGTGCGCACAGTTCTGACATCTCGAACGGGATGCCTCCTATGCCGTGCTGCGCACCGAACAAAGGTGAAGGGGAGAGGTTGACGAGAAACAGCCATCCCCAAAAAAAGCCGAAGCCAAGAAATCGCAAAGGGAAAAGCTCTGACTTTGCCAGCATCGACCCTCCCTTGCCCTCGCACTCGCATAGCCCGGCTACGTTCAGCAATTGTAAACCAGCGGCTATCTAACAAAGCCGTCGATGCGGTTGTTTTGGAGCGTTGAAAACGATGACCTGGGAAAACAAGGAAAAATAAGCGTTTTGATGGATGTGGGCAGCATCGGATTCAAACGGTTCGGCGAATTATCAGCGCCCTGCAAACCCCCTTACAGTTGCCGCAGCAAAACGGAAAGGGGGAATCGTGAAACAAGGAGGGCTGCAGGCTGACGAACAAAATGTCGACTTGCCGGCAATCACGCGAAGGTCGGTCTTGGAAGGGGCGGCTGCGGCGGTTGTCATGCTTGGTCTCGGGGGCGCAGTACGGGCGTTCGCTGGAGAAGGAACGCCACTGCGCCCGCCGGGCGGCCAGGACGAAGCACGGCTCCAAGGGTCGTGCATTCGGTGCGACCGGTGTCGCACGGTCTGCCCGACGAAGGCGATAGGAGTCGGCGCGCTCGCCGACGGTGTTGTGAACGTCCGTCTGCCGCAGATGGATTTCCGCTCAGGGTACTGCGACATGTGCGACGGAGAGTTTCGTTGCGTTAAGGCCTGCCCGACGGGTGCGCTTACGTCTTTCGATCCTTTTGCCGACAAAATCGGCGTGGCGGTGGTCGACGTTGAAGAGTGCCAGCTGTACGGCGTCTCCGCAACGTGCAACGCGCCTTGTGTCGACGCATGCGAATACAAGGCTTTGTCGATTGACGAAAACGGCAGGCTTGTGGTCGATGAGTCGCGCTGCAATGGGTGCGGCGCATGCGAGTTCGTGTGCCCGACGAGTGCGTATCGAACGTATTCGGGCTCAGGAAAGCGCGGCATAAACATTGAGGCGAAGGAGGCGAGCAATGTCTGAGGAAGCGAAGCGCCATGGCGCTTCGACGCCTGCGGTCGTAAGGGCAAGGAAGGCTATCAGGGCGATCGTTCCTCTTGCCATCATCGTAGCTATTGTGGTCGGCGTAGGGCCGGGTACGCTTTGCAGCGTAGGGTACGACGCCATCGCGTACATTTGCCCGCTCGGAGCGTTGGAGTCCTTGTTTGGTGCGGGTGCTTGGGCCCCGCGTGCGCTGATTGCTCTTGCCATCGTGGTTGCGGTCACGCTCGTGGTTGGCAAGGCGTTCTGCAGCTGGGTTTGCCCCGTGCCGCCTTTATCTGACTTTCTCTCGTCAAAGAAGCGGCGTCAAGCGGATTGTGCCGAGCGAGCGGAGGCAGGAAAGCGCGCAGGCGAGCGGTGGGAGGCGTGTCGTGGCGGCTGCGCAAGCTGTTCCGCCTGTGCGGCGCCCGTTGCCGCGGAAGGCGCGGAATCGAGCGCAATCGTGCCAAAGCCAAAAAAGAGGGGTCGCGGCATCAAGCTCGATGGTCGCCACGTGGTTCTGGCGGGCGCTCTTGGCTCGTCGCTCCTCTGCGGATTCCCGGTATTTTGCTTGGTCTGCCCTATTGGGTTGACGTTCGCGACCGCCATAGCGATCAACCGGCTCGTAGGGTTCAACGAGCCGACGATTGGCTTGCTGGTCTTTCCGGCAATCATCGTCTTGGAGCTGACGGTTCTGCGCAGATGGTGCCATCGGTTCTGCCCAATCGGCGCTCTTCTTTCGCTCGTGGCGAGGTTCAGCAAGGCAACGCTTCCCAAGGTCGATCGCGGGAAGTGCCTGAGAAACGACGGGACCGCGTGCCATCAGTGCGCGGCAGTGTGTCCGGAGCATCTGGACCCATGCGAGGACTTGGGGGACCGCCCGTTGTCCGAATGCACGCGCTGCGGCCGTTGCGTGCAGGCGTGCCCGAAGGGAGCGGTGAGCTTTCTTCGGCCGATGCGCCTTGCGAAAGCGGAGATGGATGCATCTGGCGGTGTTCCTGAAGAAAGGGGGATGTGATGGGAGCAGGACAGCCCAGCCCGCAGACGTTCACATCAATTGATGAAAACGAGCTGTTTTGGCAGCGGCTGGTGGAAGAGGACCAGGCGGCAGAAGCCCAGGCGCGAACAGGAGCAGTGGCTGAGTCTGGATCTCCTGCGGCCAAGGCAGCGAGCGAAGAAGAACTGACGTTCGAGGAAGCGGTCGCAGATTTATCTACTGCGGTCACGGCAATGCCGCGACTTCGCGAGATGTATCTGAAGCTGCTCGAGTTTTGCCAGGTCCGCCGTTCCCTCGAGGAGGCTGAGCGCGAAATCGAAGGCTACCCGGAGTTTCCGTACGGCGCCCAGCCGCCTTACCGGCTGATTCGGACAATGGTCGACCACGGGGGCTTGGAGTGGATTGAGCTTTCCGAGGACGGCACAGTCGTGACTTCGGAAGACAAAGCCGGTTTGACCGACGACGAGGCGGACGATTTGGTGGCGGGGTTCGCCGTGCTGACGACTGCTGTCGGCGAGCAAGTCCGCGAAGACTTTGCTCCCGAACGCCGGCTGAGAAGCCTGTTCGAAGAGCACCCGCACCGAACCGAGGCGTACCTGGACGTCATGGACTTCTGTCGCAAGCCGCGAGCGTACCAGGAGGTGCGCGATTTGCTGCAAGGACGGGATGTCCTGTCTTTGACGAGGAACGCGGACGGACAACCGCTTCAGCCGAGCTTCTTCGTGGACATGCTGGAGCGGTCGGGCGGACTTGTATGGAACGGAGGATGGAAGGTCACAAAACAGGGGGAGGCGCTGCTGAGCCGCATGGCGAAAGCAAGCGCGTAGTTCGAGTTAAAGACAGAGAGGAGAATCAATGCCCCACACTACGCTGACAAGGCGCAACTTCATGAAGACGGCGGCAGCGGTTGCGGCAACGGTGACTGCTGCGGGGTCGGTCGAGCTGCTCGAGGGCGCGGAGCCCGCGTCTGCCGCGACCGCAGAGCGCGTGATGCACAAAACAGCGTGCCATGGTTGCACCAACTGCTGCCCGGTGCGCGTGTACACCGAGAACGGACGGGTGGTGAAGATCGAAGGCGACCCGGACGGTCCGCTGAACAAGGGCGGTGTCTGCCTGAAGTGCCTGGCACAGCTGCAGACGCTCTACAGCCCGCGTCACGTGCTGCATCCGATGAAGCGCGCGGGCGAGCGCGGCGAGAACAAATGGGAAGCCATCTCGTGGGACGAGGCGGTCGATCTGGCGGGTCAGGAGATCGCGACCGCCGTGCAAAAATACGGCCCGTACTCTTACTGGTCTGCTCGCGGTGGCGGTGGAGCCTATATCGAATGGGAGACCTGGGGTATGGACTACACCGTTGGCGGCTGCAACTCCCTTGCTTCCGGTGCGTGCCAATGCGCAATGCCGCGCGATTTCGTCTCCACGACGAGCGTTGGTTTCAACTGTTGTGTCGACATGGACAACGTCGACCGCTTCGTCGGCATTGTGGACAACGCCGAACTCGACGGTCAGCGCCGTGATGACTCCGAGCGCGTGTTCGTCATGTGGGGAAGTCAGCCGAGCGCTTCGAAGGCTGCGCACGGTGGCCATGGCTTGGCTGACGCGCGCTCGAACCTGGGCGTGAAGTCGATCGTCGTCGATCCGTACATGACCGCCGACGCGGTGAAGGCAGACGTGTGGCTGCCGGTTCGTCCGGGCTCCGATACGGCGCTGTTGCTCGCGTGGATTCGCTATATCATCGACACGAAGGGCTACGACGAGGAGTTCGTCAAATACTGGACCAATCTTCCGTTCTTGGTGAATCCCGACACGAAACTGCCGTATCACGCAGAAGAGGTCTGGCCGGACTACACGAATCCCGCTGCCGACCCGAACGGCGTCTACGACACGCCTGCGTATGTGTGCTTCGACGCGCGCACCAACAGCGTCCAGCCGTTCCCGTTCACGTCGCCCGAGAGCAGCCCGGTCGATCCGGTCCCGTTCACGACGGCTGACGTCAATGGCGTTCAGGCGAAGACTGCTGGCCAAATTTATTGGGAGGAAGCAGAGCCGTGGACGCTCGATGCTGCCGCCGAAACGTGCTGGTTGGAGGCTGACCGCATCAAAGAGGCGCTCGATCTGTACATCGGCGCCGACTGGGGCGGCATCTCCGGCGGCGTGTTCTCCGATCACCAGGAATGCTCTTCTACGGCGCCGCTTGGCATGCTGATGATCGATGCGCTGCTCGGCCGCATCGAGACGCCGCTTTCAGCGTATCAAAACCATGGCCCGGCAAGCCTGACGGCCGATCGCCCGACTTCGCGCTTGGGCGCTGCCTCTACCAGCTTCGAGCGCTATGGCCTGGGCTGGACGGCAGGTCTTACCAAGGAAGAGAACGATCGCCAGCTTGATGCGACGGTGGCGGAGTGGAACGCCAAGGGCCGCGACGGCGAGGAGATGCGCCGTTACTTCTTCCAGTCGAAGTGCGACACTTTGGGCGCGAAAGAGCACAAGGGCATCCATCAGTGGCAGACCTGCGCACCGAAAGAGCTGCGCCTGGCAATCACGTCGGGCGAGCCGTATCGTCCGCGCGTCATGTACGAGATGTCCGGCAACAAGTACGCGGTTATGGGCCCTGCCCTGGAATGGAAGAAGGCGTACGACCAGCAGGACTTCGTCATCCAGCAATATCCCAACATGACCTCGTTCACGGTGCAATCGGTCGATTTGTTCCTGCCCACCACTGAATGGCTTGAGTACGACAGCTACGAGTCCCCGGCCACCCACTTCAACCGCCATTACGCACGCTGCCACGTGACGCATTTGGGCGAGACCGTGAACCCGTTCGTCTCTCCGTACCAGGTGGCGCAGTCTGCCGCAAAGCATCTGGGAGAGGAGAACTGCTTCGATCCGGACGCGTATAAGGTTCCGTTCTTCGAGAGCACCGATGCTGCGCGTCAGTACTGGGCGGAGCAGATGGGCCGTTCTTCGTGGGACGAGATGCTGGCGGACATCGACCACCACTACACTGAGACGCCCATCGACGAGTACATGGTGTACTACCAGTACAAGGACGCGGTTTCCGATGGCCTGCCGCGCGGTTTCGCCACGCTCTCCCGCAAGGTCGAGGCGTACAGTGAGAGCATGCTGCGCCTGGCGCGCACCGGTTTCCCGTACATGTACCCCTACGAGCAGGAAGCATGCGAAGACTACACGCCGATTTGCGTGTTCAAGGAGCCGACGGAGAGCCCCTTGAACGATTCCGAGTACCCGCTCGTCATCACGACGGGCCGTCTGCCGCACTTCCACCACGGCACCATGCGCCACGCTCCGTTCGTGCGCGAGCTTATGCCCGTGCCCGAGCTGCGCATCAACCCGCAGACGGCGGCGGAGTACGGCATCGAGCACCTTGATTGGGTGAAGATCACGTCCCGTCGCGGAAGCTCGCACGCCCGTGCGTACTTGACCCAGGGTATTGCTCCTGGCGTGCTGATCACCGAGCGATTCTGGAATCCGGAGTGCTTCGACGCGACGCAGGACGGCATCACATCGGGCATTGAGGAGTGCGGATACAACGTGATGTCTGCGGACGAGTTCCAGAACCCGTGCTTCGCCACGAACAGTTATCGCGCGTTCACGGTGAAGATCGAGAAGTCGGAACGCCCCGAGCGTGTGTGGGTCGAAAGCGAGCAATTCGAGCCCTTCATGCCGACGCTGCAAAACGAACCGGTCACCGAGGAGGTGTTCTAAATGGCGAAAGGCCTGCTCATCAACCTTGATCGCTGCAGCGGGTGCGATAGCTGCATCGTCGCCTGCAAGTTGGAGAACGAGCTGCCTCTGGGGCGCTTTTACAACAAGGTTCTCTCAATCGGGCCGACGGGGACGTTCCCGAACGTGGAGAAGTACTGGCTACCCTCGCAGTGCCAGCAGTGCCGCAATCCCCAGTGTGTCTCTGTGTGCCCCACGGGCGCGTCGTACCGCGACGAGAAGACGGGTTTCGTGCTCATCGACAAGGAGAAGTGCATTGGCTGCCGGTATTGCATGTACGCGTGTCCCTACGGTGTGCGCGAGTTCGACGAAGAGCAGGGGTGCGTCGAGAAATGCACGCTTTGCTCCCAGATCACGGCAAACGGGGACGGTGTGCCTGCGTGCGTGCACAACTGCAACTGCGGAGCCCGCTTCTTCGGCGACTACGACGACCCGGAAAGCGACGTGTGCAAGGAGATGGCGAAGTATCCTCCGGAAGCCATCCACGCTCTCCCCGATCCGGGCAATTCGCAACCGCTAACCCGCTACATTCTGTCCCCCAACGTGGCAAGCTGGAAGGAGCTGGTGTAAATGGAGATTCAATGGCCTCTGGTCCTGTTTTCCCTGACTGCCGGGACGGGCGGGTCGCTGTTCGCGTTTGTTGGCCTGTCTGAGTTCTTGGGTGGCTCTGCGAAGGTGCGCGATGCGGGGGCTGTGTGCTCCCTGGCCTTGATCGTGATCGGCGGATGCTTCTCGGTGCTGCACTTGGCGTCGCCGCTGCACGCGATCAGCGCAGTGACCAACCTGCTGTCGTTCTCTGGCATTTCCATCGAGCTCATGCTGCTTGGCGCATGCTTTATCGTGATGGCCGCGTACCTGGCGGTCCGCAAGCGCTCGAGTTCTGATGTGGCCGCGAAGGCCCTCGCGGTAGCGGGCATCGTGTTCGGCCTTATGCTGGGCTTCTTCTGCGGGCACGGTTACGTCATCGAGGCGCAGCCGACGTGGAATACCGAGACTCTGCCGTTCGCTTACCTCGGCACGTCCCTTGCGTGCGGCGCGTTCTTGTTCGGCGTCTTGGGCGCCATCAAAGGCGACGGTACGGAGCTTGGCGGCAGGAGCGCGGTCGCTTCGCTGGTGGCGGTTGCCATTGCCGTCGTTGGCATGGTCGCCTACGTGATGCACGTGGGATTTGCCGCAGCATCTGCCCAGGCGCTCGTTTTCTGGGGAGGCATCGTTGCTGTCGGCATCGTGGCGACCCTGATCATTGCGGTTGTGGGAATGACCGGCGCGGCGAAGGCCAGCCCGCTTGCTCTGAGCTCTGCGGGGCTTGCGTGCGCCGCTGTTGGCGGTATCGCCCTGAGGGCGCTCATGTGGCTGTGTGCGACGGGCTATATCGACCTGTTCAGCCACACCGTTCCGAGCGTCATGCTGAACTACTAGCGTCGACGCGTTTCGAATGCAAGGAAGGAGTCGCTTTATGCCACGCGAAACGAAGAAGGCCGAAATGGTCGCGTCTGTTCGAGACCGAGCCGAAATGTATCGTCTGCTGGCGCAGGTGTACTTCAAACCGTTGTCGCAGGAGCAGATTGACGCTTTGGCGCAGGCTGACCTTGCTGCGTTGGCGGTGGGTGACGCTTCGCCGTTCGCGGATGGCTACAACGACGTGTACCGCTACCTGCGTCGGATGAACACGGGGACGCGCCAGGAACTTGCATCCGATTTCACGTCTGTGTTCTACGGGATCCAGACGTATGAGGGGCGTGCGGCGCAGCCGATTGAATCGCTGTACCGTTCGGACGGCGGTTTGGTGATGGGCGAAGCCAGCGGTGAGGTCTACCGGGCGTTCCGGGAATCGTGCGTCAAAGTCCGCGAAGGGCTCGATCTTCCGGACGACCATCTCTCCTTCCTGTTCGAGTTCATGGCATGCTTGTGCGAAAGAATCGCAACGTGTGTTGAGGATGGTCGTTGGGAGGAAGCGTCGCGGACGCTTGACGAGCAGAGGGCGTTCTTCGAGCGCCATATCGCATCGTGGTTCCCGCGCTTCAAGGCCATAGCGAATAAACTGGTGGTCACGCGTTTCTATCGAGGTTGGTTGAAAATCACGAAGGCATTCTTGGCGGACGAGAAAGACTCATTCCGCGCGTTGGAGGATGCGCTCCAAGCGTGATTGGCAGGCTTCGCCCCGATTATTCGTGGAGCTATCATGCCGCCTGCACCCCCTCCCTCCGAATGGCATGGAGCTCCAAGTTTCCAGGAGAGGCCGTCGGCATATGCCGACGGCCTCGTTGCGTAAAATAAGCGCTCCATCTTTCGCCCAAGGTGAGTGTTGGCGTGTAGACGAGGTCGATTCCTTCGATGTTTTAAGGAGGGGGCGGCGACAGTAAGGCGAGCGAAAGAGCTTTGAGTAGGAAGACGAAGAAGTGTCCGGGACCACTTTGGGACCACCTGATACCCCAAAGGTGACGAAACACGAAAAAGGTCGGAAGCGAATTCGCTTCCGACCTGCGGTTTCATGGTCGCGGGGGCAGGATTTGAACCTACGACATTCGGGTTATGAGGAGGGACGGGGTCGTTTTGCCGGTGCCAGTGGACTGCAAGCTCCGAAAAGTCGACCCGGCAAAATTGCCTTGTTCTCTGGTAAGGGGGGTGCGTTTCTGTTTTCATTCGCTCTCATACCGAAGTTCCGCAAGGAGTCCAGGGCGCACGTGTGAAGAAAACAAGTGGGCCCGGTATCATCCGGGCCCACTTGTTTGCCTTGGGGCAAATTGCGAAGAGTTAAACCCATCCCATGGCGCCGCGTATCGCCAAAAAAGAAGGATGGCAGTGTTTGAGACTAGTTCAGCGCTACGTTATAGGACCCCAGGGTTTCATAGGTGTCATTGTTCCAGACCTCGATGGCCATCTCAACGTTCGTCATTTCGCTGATGCTCGGGACGTCGTCAGCGCTGGCGTAAAAGAACACGTCCTCCGCCGACTTGCCTGGAAGCACGAGCTTGCCTCCCCAGAAATCAACCATTTTGCCGTTGACGGTGCACTTGTCGAAGGGGACTGTCACGTAGATCGGGATGTCCAACTTGTTGGTAATGTCAAGAGCATAGCCCGCGTCGCCCCACTCGTCGGTTTTCTTAGCCACGACATTGATTGTCCACTGATCATCGTCTGCAACGGTGACGGGGATGAAGGAGGCATCGTAGGTCACCCCACTGTCATCGGAAGCGGAGTCTTCGCTGTCGACTCCCAAAGCGTCCTCCATGCTGGCTGCATTCTCCTTGATCGCCGCTGCTTCATCCTCGCTTACTTTCTTGAAGACCATCTCTTCGCCCTCGACAGCAAGCGAGAGCTCCTCGCCGTTCAGTTTCCCTGTGGCGGAATCGCCTTCGAAAGTCACGGTGCATTCGGTTTCGCTTACAGCCTCCCAGCTGCCGGTCATTTCTTCGCCCATCATGTTCAACGAAGCCGACTTGTCTTCCTTGAGGTCGAGTATGACGCTCATGCCAAGGGCCTCAATAAAAGCCATGTCTTCTTCGGACGCGCCCACCATGCTCGTCATTTTCCAGTTGCCCTGGAAATTCGCCGAGTAATCCTTCGGCGCGCTGCTGCATCCTGCGAATGCAAGACTCAAAGCAACCGCAAGAGCCAGCATCGTGATCGATAGCATTTTCTTCATGGCTTTCGCCCTCCTTTGCTCGAATACTCGATTCATGAAGCGACTGCTTCATGCCACCATCTATACGCGTTGGAAACGTACGGTTCCATTACTCCGTTAGGTATCTTAGAGGGGTCGAACGGAAAATACTCAAATTGAGTAGAGGCCACTATTTCGAAAGTAATCCCGGCTCAAACGCTTGGTTCGTGCGAATTGAACAAGATGGTCGATTTCCTTTCGCCTATGCGAAAGAATGTGCGGACGGCGCTTTGCTAAGATGCTTGCCAGAAGGGCAGGACGATTCCTTCATCGATGTGTCCGACGACATGGACGAGGGGTGCGCTCATGAAAAAGATTTTCGAGATTGCGCTCGCATTGACGCTTGTCTGCGGGCTGTCGTTCGCGACCGGATGTGCCTCTCGTCATCAAAGCGATCAGCCGACCACCATCACCATTTGGCACGTCTACGGAGGGCAGACGGACTCGCCTCTCAATGACCTCATCGAAGCGTTCAACAACACGGTTGGGGTTGAAGAGGGCATACGGGTGGAGGTCGCCATGGTGTCGGATAACAAGAACATCCACAACGGCATCGTCGCTGCCGCTTCGGGCGATCCCGGGGCTCCAGAGTTGCCCGACCTTTTCGTTTCTTACCCGAAAACTGTTCTATCGCTGCCCGACCAGAATATCCTTGTCGATTATCGCGACTATTTCCAGGAGGACGAGCTCGATGCCTTCGTGCCCGCCTTTCTCGAAGAAGGTGAGGTGGGCGGACGTCTTGTGTGTTTGCCTTTCGCTAAATCAACCGAGCTTTTTTTCGTCAACAAGACAGGCTTCAATCGATTCTCGGCAGCTACGGGCGTTACTATGGACAGCTTGAGAACCTGGGAAGGGCTTTTTGAAGCCTGCTGCATTTACGAAGAATGGACCGACGGACTCACGCCTGAAATCGAAAACGATGGGAAGGCGTTTTTTGCCCACGACTACCACTTCAATTATTTTCAAGTGGGCGTTGAGTCGTTGAACGCACCGTTCTTTGACGGCGAAGACATTTCGTTGAGTCCGACGTTCGCGTACGTCTGGCAACCTTACGCGCGTGCGGCGATCGACGGGGGGCTATGGCTGGGAGGAGGATACGCGACCGACCCTCTGAGAACAGGAGAGGTGCTGGCCAGCGTCGGTTCTTCCGCGAGCGTTCTGTACTATACCAACGAGGTCATTCGTGATGACAACAGCACCGAAACCATTGAGTTCGAGATCATGCCCTGCCCGACATTCGCTGACGGAGAGAAAATGGTGATGCAGCGAGGTGCGGGGATATGCATGGTCAAATCCACGCCCGAGAAAGAGCAGGCGGCCATCCGCTTTCTGAAATGGCTCATTGAGCCAGAACGAAACACCCAATTTGCCGTAAGCGCCGGCTATATGCCCGTTGTCCAAGAGGCGTACGAGGCTTGTTTGCCGCAGTATGTCGAAGGGCTTACTGACCAAAAATACGCTGAGCTTTATCGTGCGTATATCGAGACCTTGCAAGAGTATACGTTTTTCAGAGCCCCTCTAACCGATTCATATCTGCAGATAGAGGACTCTTTCGAGTCGAACGTCCGAAAACACCTCTCCGCGGCGCGAAACAGCTTTATCGAATCTGGCGATCAAAGCGCTCCCGTCCTCGAAAGGCATATCTCCGATAGCTACGAGCAGTTCAAGAAAGGGCTTGAATCGACTTTGGATTAATGCCGAACTAGATTCTGCAAGCCGTTTGGAATTCGGCAGGAGGCTCCGTGCATGGTCGCGGGAAGCACATGGCCTGTCGACCGGGCCGACCCCTGATCGAAGAAAGGAAGGTCGCGCATGGCCCGCATAGGGAGGGTTCTCAAACTCACGCACACGACGCGCAAGGCGTCCATGCGGTGCAAGCTTTTTGCGTATTGGACCTCAATGCTCGTCGTCTTGCTTGCTGCAGTGCTTGCGCTTGCCAGCCTGTCTGGCGTGTTCACCATCCGGGAAAACAACCTTCGCCATGCGCTCGGCGCTCACCATGCCAGCACGGTAGCGAACGTCACGAAGCAGACAGGTGCGCTCGCCGCTCATGCGATAGACCTTTCCCAAGAGGCTTCGAATGCCCTCGACGCTCAATTGCTCACCCATCCTACCTCCAAACTCAATGATGATTCGGAAGGCATTGCCAAGGCAGAGCGCTCGCTGTTCTCATTGCTCCGCACTACGCTCGAATCAAGCCCATGCAACGGCGCCTTTGCCATCATCGACGCTACGGTCAATACGAGATTGAACGAGTCCGAGGACTCTCGCGCTGGCGTGTACGTCAGATTCGCAAACCTCAGCGTAAGCGAAGTGGTCGGTCGAGACGTCGTCCTGTATCGTGGGATCCCCCAAATCGCTCGAGAGAGCGGTCTTGAGCTCCATAACCGATGGCGAATGGAATTCGACGTTTCGCTCATGCCCGGCTACGAAACGATGCTTCTCGATTCGGACGAAAGGCTTTCAGGGAGCTGTCGATGGACGAATCGGTCGCAGCTTCCCGGCACCTGGGAGAACGTTGTCATGGTCGTTGCCCCCATCTA
The DNA here is from genome assembly GCA_949288145.1 of uncultured Coriobacteriia bacterium. Classification (GTDB taxonomy): domain Bacteria; phylum Actinomycetota; class Coriobacteriia; order Coriobacteriales; family Eggerthellaceae; genus Aveggerthella. Next base: position 7,758 of record CASEJD010000056.1, on the reverse strand, counting down.
CGCTTCGAGCGGGACCGTGCGAGGAATGTGCGGCCTGGAGCTCAGCGACTTGTTTCTCAAGCTGTCCTACCCTGCCCAGAGCAGCGAGTATGGGCCCGTGATGACGGCTATCGCTCCCGTGAGTGACGGCGTTGCCGACCTTTCCAAAGGGATGACCGGAGAGCTCAAGTCGACTTACCTGTCTAGTACCGACAAGCTTTACATTCGCGAACAGTCCGGGTTCAATCTGTACTCAACATCAAGTGGGTCTTTCATCGGCCTCCATACGTCCCTCGGTCTCCAAACGACGGATGGCAAGGACGTGTGCGTCATGACGCTGATCCCCCAAGAGTATTACGGCTCGATGGTTTCTTCCGACCGCATGAAAATTTTCTTCGTCTCGCTGCTTCTGTTCGTTGCGGCTTTCGCGCTGTCCCGCTACCTGTCTCGCCAGTTCGTCAAGCCCATAGCGGATGCCGTTGACCTCATCAAGACGAACGGCTCTGTGGAGGAGAGCCTGACGGGATTCTCTGAAATTGACACGCTCGTTTCGGTGCTCGACTCCAGGGCGGCGAACATCCAACCAAACTTGCTTCCACCGGACGTGGCGTCCTTGCTCGACGATTTCTCAGCTCGCTTCGAGACCCTTACCGCCACAGAGCGCAAGGTGGTCAAGCTCTACGCCGAGAACATGGAGACGAGCGAGGTCGCTGAGCGCTTGTTCATCAGCATTCATACTGCACGCAAGCATAATGCGAACATCTACCACAAGTTGAACGTCGGCTCGCGTGAAGAGCTTGTACTCTACCTCGAGCTATTCCGTCGCTGCAAGCGGCTCGATGCGCTTTTTGGCGAAGAGGATGTTCCGCAATCTCCTGGGGCGTAGGCATCGGCCAGTTTTCTAACCAAATTGAGTACGCGGCATTCCCTGTTTCGAAATACCCAATCTGATAATGGATTTTCATGACTTGACGAACGCATAATGGGCCCGCGTAAGAGCTGCTGACCTGATTGCGCGCGACAGGGGTCTTGCTTAGAGGGGTCCTCGAGGACTGCACGTCAGTTGCCAATAGAGGCGCACGTGCAAACGGCTGCGCAGCTGCTTGGCACGGCGTCCGACAAAGGAGGGATAGCCATGGGCCTGTTCGGGAAACTGTTCGAGAAGAAGGAGTGTGCGATTTGCGGCGGTGAGATTGGCCTTCTGGGCAATCGGAAGCTCGAAGACGGAAACATGTGCAAAGCGTGCGCGTCAAAGTTGTCGCCATGGTTCGACGAGCGGCGACACTCGACCGTCGAACAGATCGAAAGCCAGCTCGCATACCGTGAGGCGAACAAGGCGGATGTCGGGGCGTTTTGCGCGACGCTTTCGCTTGGCGAAGCCACCAAGGTCCTTATCGATGAGAATGCGGGGCGATTCATGGTCACGTCTGCGCGCAATTACTCAGAAGCCAATCCTGACGTCCTCAAGCTTTCCGATATCACAGGGTGCACGTTCGACATCGATGAAGACGTTGACGAGATAACGCGTTTTGACGAAAACGGTGAGTCCGTGAGCTGCGATCCGCCGAGGTTTAAACATTCCTATAACTTTTTTGTGACCGTGCGTGTCAACAACCCGTATTTCGACGACATGCGCTTCAAGGTGAACAGCCGAAGAGTCGAGATAGAGGAACTGCGCGGATCTGAGATTTCCGCGAACTCGGGAGGGGTCAACCTCGTCATCGGCGCGCTTCCGAGCGCGAACGCGTTCAATCCCGAGATTGACGTCGAGTATCGCATGTATCGCGACATGTGCGAAAGCATAGTCGCGATTCTTTTGGAGAACCGTCAGAGCGCGCGCGAAGAAATCGAGGCGGCGTCGGCTCCCAAAACGGCTCTCACATGCCCATATTGTGGCGCGACAACAATGCCTACGGCAACGAATTGCTGTGAGTTCTGCGGCGGCGCCCTTGGCGCGTAATTCATGGCCGGATGGCTCTGGGCAACTGGCCGTTGGGGCTGCCTCGTGCTTTGTTTTTGCATCGGGCATGGGGCGTGAGGCATGGGGCAAGGCAATCGGCGCCCTCGCGATGCGATTGCATGATAGCTATCGACTAGCGATTGAAAGGACTAGATCATGGGGCTCATCAAAGCGGCAATGGAATCTGCGGGCGGCGTTCTGGCGGAGCAATGGAAAGACTACTTCTACTGCGAGGCCATTCCCGCTGACGCTCTGGCCGTCAAGGGGACGAAGCGCGCCTCGGGCCGATCGAGCAACACGAAAGGGTCCGACAACATCATCTCTGACGGTTCAGTGATCGCCGTCGCGGACGGGCAGTGCATGCTCATCGTCGAACAAGGCAAGGTGGTGGACATCTGCGCTGAGCCCGGCGAGTACACCTACGAGGCAGGCACGGAGCCTTCTCTGTTCACGGGAGAACTCGGCGCGAGCATAACCTCCGTGCTCGCCAATGTCGGCAAGCGTTTCATCTTCGGCGGGGAAGCCCCCATGGACCAGCGTGTGTACTATTTCAACACCAAAGAGCTGATAGGCAACAAATACGGGACTCCCTCGCCAGTGCCGTTTCGTGTGGTCGACGAGCGCGCGGGAATCGACATTGACATAGCGATACGATGCTTCGGGGAATACAGCTACAAGATCACGAATCCGATGTTGCTCTACGCGAATGTATGCGGCAACGTTGCGGACGTGTACGGTCGAGAAGAGCTCGACAGCCAGCTGAAGAGCGAGCTGCTGACGGCGCTCCAGCCGGCGTTCGCCCGCATTTCCGCCATGGGCATTCGTTATTCTGAACTGCCAGGAAAGGCAAAAGAGCTTGCCGAGGTCCTCAAGGACGAGCTTTCGGAGCAATGGCGTGACTTTCGCGGGATAGAAATCCAGCGCGTGGGCGTTTCCTCGGTCAAGGCAAACGAGGAAGACGAGCAGATGATCAAGGAGATGCAGCGCAATGCTGCGTTTCGCGATCCCACGCTTGCGGCAGCCTACATGGTGGGCGCGCAAGGCGCCGCCATGCAAGCAGCCGCGGAAAACACAGGAGCGGGCGGGCCTGCGATGGCGTTCATGGGCATGAGCATGGCGCAGGGCGCAGCTGGCGCAACCGCGCAGGACCTCTATCAAATGAAGCAACAGGCGCACCCTGCTGCCGCCCAGCAGGGTGCTGCCGTCGCGACGAGCGCACCGTCCGCAGGGTGGACATGCGCGTGCGGACAGGCGGGCAACAGCGGCAATTTCTGCCAAGCCTGCGGAGCGTCTCAAGCGGAGGCGCAAGGTGCCTGGACCTGTAGTTGTGGCGCAGAGAGCGTCGGGAAATTCTGCCCTGAATGCGGCAAGTCGAAACCTGTCGAGTGCAATGGATGGGCCTGTTCATGCGGTGTCGTCAACAAAGGCAAGTTTTGCAGCGAATGCGGCTCGCCCAAACCGGCGGGTGTTCCGCAGTACCGTTGCGACAAGTGCGGATGGGAGCCGCAACCTGGCGCGCGGCCGACCAAGTTTTGCCCGGAATGCGGGGATCCGTTCGACGATGGAGACGTTGTGCGGTAAATTCTTCGAGCCATCAACCTGACAGATCAAGCCAGCCAATGCAATTCTGCTTCAGTGCTAGCCTGCTCGCTTGCCTCGGAAATGGATACTGCATTGCGTTGCAGAGGACGGAGTATGTCGGCTGACGTCGCCATCCCGTCCTCTCGTTGGGACCACTTTGGGACCACCTGGAGATCGAGACAAACAAAAAGGTCGGAAGCTTTCGCTTCCGACCTGGTGTTTCATGGTCGCGGGGGCAGGATTTGAACCTACGACCTTCGGGTTATGAGCCCGACGAGCTACCAGACTGCTCCACCCCGCACTGTGAAGTGCGTTCCGAAGAACGAAAATTAATATTACTCACGCAACCGCCCCTTTGCAAGATAATTCTTTGCAAAGGGGCGGTTCTCCTCAGGGTCTTCATATTTAGGGGGGTTACGACGGGTCTGTGGGCAGCGCGTGGCGGTTCAGTGCCGGTTCGGTGCCGCTTCTGCGAAGACGCGCGAACGTACGCGCGACAAGCCGTCAGCCTCCGTATGATGGGGCGAACCTGAAACGCACGAAAGGACGACCATGCCCTTTTTCAAGATTTCCCATCCCGCTCGCATGGCGGGTCGCGCCGCGCTCGCCACGATGCTCGCATGCATGCTCGCGATTCCCACGGTACTCACCGGTTGCGCGTCGGACGACGGCACGGGCGCTGTCGAAGAGCAGCGCCACCTGACCTACGTGAGCCCCTACGATTGGGCGGCGAACCTCTCCCGCGAGGACGGCCGCTACGTTTACTCCGAGAACGGCGAGGTCAAATCGCGCGTGGGCATCGACGTGTCCGACCACCAGCACAGCGTCAACTGGGCCGCCGTGGCGCAGGACGGCATCGATTTCGCCATGCTGCGCCTGGGCAACCGCGGCTCGACGGAAGGCCAGCTCTACGAGGACACGACGTTCGCCGACAACGTGCTGGGCGTCCAATCCGTGGGCATGCCGTTCGGCGCCTACTTCTTCTCGCAGGCGACGAGCGAGGACGAGGCGCGCGAAGAGGCGCAATTCGTCCTGAGCACGCTCTCGTCTCACGGTCTCTCGCCGGAGAGCGTGCAGTATCCGGTGGTGTTCGACCAAGAGCCCGTGGAGGGGGAGGGTCGGGCGAACAACCTGTCCGCGGACCAGCTGACGGCCAACGCCATCGCGTTCTGCCAGGAGATTGAGAACGCGGGCTACCGCCCGATGGTCTACGGCAACCAGATCGACATGGCGCAGCGCAACATGGACGAGCTGTCGGCCTACCCGGTGTGGTACGCCGAGTACGACGTCGCCGAGCCGAGCGCGGACTTTGATTTCATCATGTGGCAGTACACCAACTCCGGCACGGTGCGCGGCATCGACACGGAAGTCGACCTTAACATATATATGGTAGAGGAGCGCACGGGCACCTACGAATAGTGGGGCGCGGGCGGAAGGCCGGCTTGCGCCCGTACGCGCTGAGCTCTCGGCGGTCGTGCGTCCTGCGGGGCCTGGGCGCTGGCGCGCGTATGATCGTGCCGCCCGATCGCACGCGATTGCGTGCGGCTTCCCGTGCTACGCCTTCTTGCCCAGAAGGGCCTTCGGCATGGGCAGCGCCGCGCCCAGCACGGCCGCCAGGCCCATCCACAGCACGCCGTCGAGCGGGAAGCACAAGATGAGCAGCGCGATCGCAGCGAACGGCTTGCGCATGATGCCCGCCACGAGCGAGGTCACGCACACCGTCACGCAGAACAGCGGCTCGGCGCCCGTGAGCGCCGCCAGGCCGTAACCGAAGCTGATGCCCGCGAAAATGGACGGGAAGAAGTGGCCGCCGACCCATCCAAGGTGTTGGCACAGCGGCGTCGCCACAAGTTTCAGCACGCCGGTCAGCAGTAAGGTCGCGGCGCCCATGTTCGTCCAGGTTCCCATGATTTCGCTGGATTGTTCCTCGCCGGCGAACAACACGTCGGGCAAGAACGTGCCCGCCAGACCAATAAGCGCGCCGCACAGGAGCGCCGAGAACACTGGGAACGCTGCCAGGCGCGCGCCGAGCTTCGCCGTTCCCGCTTCGGCCGCATGGAACAGTAGGGCCAAAAGCCAGCCTGCCACCACGATGGGCACGAACCATGCGTACTCGAGCAGCCCAGCGTCGAAGGTGCCAAAGCGCGGCAGGCCCGAGCTCATGCCAGGAATCGACGTGATGAGTGAAATGCCGCCGAACGCCCCGAATGCCGCCGCGGTGTACAGCACGATTTTCGCCGGACGTCGGAACGCGTAGTCCTCGGCGCGCGGCATGCCGTCGTCCGCCGTGGCGACGATGCCCAAAAACGGCGTTCCGAACACGGCGGAAAGCGTCGCCGAAAGCGTCAGGTCCGTCACGCTCTTCGCCTTCAGGCCAGCGCGCTTGAGCGTGGTGCCGATCCACGTGCACGCTGCGGCGATCAGCCCTGTCAGGCCTGCTTCCGGTCCGATGGAGCCGCCGAACGCGAGCGGCAGGAAAAAGCTCACGAGGCTCTTCGGCACGTTGTCCACGCGGTAGCCGCCCGTGCGCTTTACCTGCGCCATGACATCGTCGAGCAGCTCGATCTTCGTCCCTGAGAACTTCGTCCACAGGCCGATCACCAAGCCGCCGATCGTGCAGAGCGCAAGTGGGTACCATGCCACGTCGAAGACCGGGCGCAGGTCGGTCCACAGCAATTTCACCAGCAAGCTCGAGACGCCGAGCGCTGCCCAGACCACGGTGCCGACGCAGAACCCGACCGCAAGCGCCATCAAGATGGTGGGCAGCCCGACGGCGACTTTCTCGCGCGCCGTTCGCAGCTCGCCACCGTAGTCGCCCACATAAGAAGGTTCAGCGGAATCGGGAGCGCTGGGGGTAGGGGCGCCGTTGGCGGCATCGGGCGCGTCCGCGGAGATGCCTGCGGAGTATGTCGTGCGCGTGCGGTCGGCGCGGAGCGTTTTGGGCGTCTTGGCGCTATGGGCAGCCTGAGAATCGGTCTGATTGACGTGCCGCATAACCGCCTCCTGCCTGCGCGAAGTGCGCACCGCGTTCCAATACCGCCAGCATACCGAATAAAGGGTCTCGAGTCCGGTACAATACGGGCAGCAAGTGCACATTGGCTGGCCGAATCAGCGCAGGTAGGCTGCCGAAGGCTCGGCCTGGACGCGGATAGGAGCGCGCATGGAGACGTACAAGCGGGAGTTCATCGAGTTCATGGTGGAGAGCGACGTGCTCAAGTTCGGCGATTTCACGCTGAAGAGCGGTCGCAAGAGCCCGTTCTTCATGAACGCGGGCGCCTACGTGACGGGCGAGCAGCTCAAGCGCCTGGGCGAATACTATGCCCGTGCCATCAACGACAACTTCGGCCTTGATTTCGACGTGCTCTTCGGGCCCGCGTACAAGGGCATCCCGCTGTCCGTCGTCACGGCCATTGCCATCCATGACCTGTACGGCAAAGAGGTCCGCTACTGCTCCAACCGCAAGGAGGTCAAAGACCACGGCGCCGATGCGGGCAACCTGCTGGGCGCCGAGCTCAAGGACGGCGACCGCGTGGTGATGGTGGAGGACGTGACCACGTCCGGCAAGTCTATCGACGAGACGTACCCCATCGTGACGGGCGCAGCCGACGTTGAGATTAAGGGCCTCATCGTCTCGCTGAACCGCATGGAAGTGGGCAAGGGCGGCGTCGTCACCGCGCAGCAGGAAGTCCAGGAGAAGTACGGCTTCCCGGTCGCTTCCATCGTGAGCATGGCCGAAGTGGTGGAACTGCTCTCCGACCCGGCGCGTGAGGGCGGCCCGGTCATCGACGAGGCCATGAAGGCCGCGATCGACGCGTACTACGAGCAGTACGGCGTGAAGCAGCAGTAAACTCCACTACGCACAGTTTCTCGAACTCGAGCCCGGCGCGCCCACGGCGCGCCGGGCCTCTTTACGCCCCTCGACCCCCAGTTGTGGACGATTCGTGGAGAACCCCGGATCCGCTTGCAAGGGAGGGGAAGGGGGCGTATTGTACTTCCTCGCCGCTTCCGCAGGGAAGACGGCAAGGCCAGGGAGGAGAGCTCCTCCCGAGCCCGCACCTTGAGAGACGGATACCGCGAAGAGACGAAGTCGAAGGAGCCCTCGGGCACGACCCGAGAGAGCCCTTTCCAATTTCTTTTTCCAGCTTTCAGCGAGCAGATGAGAATCAGCTCGAAGGAGCGACCATGGATCCGAGGAGGGGCGAGAAGCCCCTCTGATTTCCACGGAGAGTTTGATCCTG